>JAWOEJ010000379.1:0-52421 GCA_046482845.1 Desulfobacteraceae bacterium
TTTCTTCTTTTCCGGGTTCTTCGAATTCCGTCCAGTCTGACCGAACGGCTGCCGATATTTTCGTCCAGCAGTTCCACTTTTGAGATGTCCCTGGCCTGGACCACATGGATGTGGCTCATTTGGGAAACAATGTATTCGATCTCGCAGGGAAACCCCAGGCAGTTCTGAATGTCTTCGGACAAACGCAGCAGCTTCATGTCATGGGGTGTTTCAGTGATATAGGATTCGCACTGGATTTTGTGGGCGTATTCATTGGTGTATCCGAACTCCCAGTTTTTGCCCATGATCTTGGCCATGACCTTGACGCCTTCGATAAAAGGCATGACAATCACGCCCATGTCGTGGGGATCGATCTCCGGGGCGTTGTGAAATTTCTGCTGCCTTTGGATGTGCAGTTTTTTGGCTGTTTTTGCCTGTTTGATGATGCGTTTCCAGGCATACCGGATCCCGGCCACATCTGCATTGACCTCCAGGGAATCAAATGTTCCGCTCTTGAAAAAAGACTCCAATGGATGGGCGCTGCGCACAATGACCTTGTAGCTGGGACAGGACGCTTTTAAAAAGGCTTCCAGCTTTGCAAAGTTTTCTTTTTTGAAATCCTCTGCCGGAAGATAAATGAAATCAGGCACATCAAGCCCCTCTTTTTTCAATATCTTCAGCAGCTTTATTTTTTCGGGCAGGCTCGTTTCCATTGGTTTTCCTTCTGTGACCCGGACGTTTTTTTATCATTACATCATCAACAATATATCCTTCAGGATGAACAGAATCCAAGCAATTTTGGGAAACAGTCTGTGCCGGGCAAAAATGCCGGCTCTGTGGACCGATTCCGGATCTCTGGGTAAGCGGGGGCCAGGAAGGCAGATCTTTGGCCTGCCGGATCAGCTGGCAGGCCAGGGCTGCCGGCAGCCATTGCACGGCCCTGACATTTTCCGACGTCAGACAGAGGCTTTCCCGATCCTGATCCTGATACCTGATAGGAACCTGCTTTTCTTAGTGCATCTTAGTACATCTTAGTACATCTTAGTGCATCTTAGTGCAGACTATACCAGACTATCAATGAAGATGTCAAAAGCTAAAAATGCAGGTTAAGGGGACCGACTCCGAATTCCCCGCTGCTAAGTCTCAGAATATTGGGTTAGAAAGTCCAGGACTCGTTACCCCGAAGATCCCGTAGAACTAATCTCTGGTCAATAAATTCCTATAGATCAGAAACAATAAATTCCAATATTTTCTGGTCTTTGCATTTTATACTTTTTTTATTGATTTTTTTGCAAATATGTGCTTAGCCTTATTTTGTTTGATATTCCCTTTCTATACGCGTCTGCTTTTTTGAGTTTTAAAAAATAATAAGCTCTATTTTCAAACATCTCAATCTTTTTGGTGTTTTATCTTATGAATCGGTAAAGGGCTGACCCTTATGATCAAAGCGGATCAGAAGATTTCTAAATCATGCCAATTGCTTATTTTATTTTTTTTCATATCTGCCCCTCTGGCTGTGCTGGCCCAGGTGTCAACCGATGGGACTGTAGGGCCAGCCCGGTCCCTGTCAGGACCGGATTACCAGATTACAGAAGATCTTGGTACCACAGTGGGGCAGAATCTTTTTCACAGTTTTCATGATTTTTCCATCGCTTATGGAGAAAGTGCGACATTTACAGGTCCTGATTCAATTTTAAATGTCATCAGCCGGGTGACAGGAGGCGAGGTCTCATCCATCAACGGTCTTTTACGTTCCCGGGTAGGACAGGCAGATTTCTTTTTTGTCAATCCGGCAGGGGTTGTGTTTGGTCCCGATGCCCAGGTGGACGTTCCCGGTGCATTTCATGTAACCACGGCAGATGAGCTGCAGTTTGCAGATGGAAATATTTTCAGCAGTGCAACCCTTGACGTCAGCACCTTGACCATGGCTGAGCCCGCCTCCTTTGGCTTTCTTACAGCCCGGCCTGCAAGTATTATCCTTAATGGCGCACAGCTTAACTTTACTCCTGAAAGCACAATTACCCTTGCCGGTGGAGATATTATCATGACTGGTTCTCAAACCAGTGAGGCAGGTATGATTTCCCCAGGTGGAAAGATTCATATAAAATCTGTCGGGGAGGCGCTGGGTGAAGTCCCTGTATCGGGAGAAGTGCCTTATGACTTGAAAGGGAAATTAGTACTGGAATCATCCAGAATCTCTTCCAGTGGAAATAAAGGAGGAAAAATTGAAGTCCAGGCTGGTGAGATAAAGCTTTTTGGTGCAGAACTTACCGCAGACAATACCGGAGAAGATGATTCAGACGGTGGGATTGAATTTCTTATTGATGGCGATTTGAGTATTTCCCATGGCAGCCGAGTACAGTGCAATGCTTTTAATAAAGGGGATTCTGACAAAATTCTGGTAAAGGCGAACAATATTTTAATAGAACAAATCGGTGACGAGGACTTGACCGGCATTTTCAGTGAGGTTGAACCAGGGGCAGAAGGAGATGCCGGGGGTATTGTTATTAATGCAATAGAGGATGTTAAAATACAGGGTGTCGGTCAAATAACAAGCTCTACATATGGGGATGGCCATGCCGGAAATGTGACGGTGAATGCGGCAAATATTGTGGTTGACGGTCAAGGGAGAAGCACTCCGTATAGAAATGATGAATCTCCTGCCGGTATCAGTAGTGAAACTTTATCTGAATCAACCAGCCATTCTGGAACGGTTCTGATCAATGTGGTCGACCATTTTTCAATCATTAACAGCGGAGCCATTTCAGGCTGCACTTATGGTGCCGGTAATGCAGGAGATGTGTTGGTCAAGGCTGGGTCCCTGACTATTGACGGCAGAGATTGTGAATTATTGACTGGGATATACAGTCAGGGAAACACCCCCGAATCAACAGGTAGGGGTGGATTAGTGGATGTCGATGTAAATGGTTTATTAGAGATCATTGGAAATAATGCATATATATCAAGCGGAACATTAGGAAAAGGTTCTGGTGGAGATGTATTTGTACAGGCGGATACTCTGTTCGTTGATACAAATAATGGAACGGCTGGCATATTAAGTACGACTCTTGGAAGTGGCGATGCCGGCGATTTAACTATTGATGCCGAGGATATACATATTTCCGGTGCCGGGCGTTATAATAGTGGATTTATAAGCGATACCTACGGCAAAGGCAATGCAGGCAGTGTGAATGTCTCTGCAACTGGCTTTTGTGAGATTTTAAATGGTGCCAGAATTTCAAGTGATACCTGGTCTGAAGGTTATGCCGGAAGCGTTGTGGTAAATGCAGGAGATTTAACCATAGACAGGCAGGATTCCGAATTTTTAAGAGGGATATCCAGTCAGGCAAACATTGGCTCAACAGGCAACGCAGGAGTGGTAAAAGTCAATGTGGCCGGCTCCTGCGCGATTTTGAACGAGTCCCAGATTTCAAGTGGAACACTGTCTGAAGGTACTGCAATAATGCCGGGGATCAGAACTGTCAATTGCTGATTATGACTGCAGACCAGGCCATTGGGAATCTTTTTTTTCTTCAGGGAGAGTATGCACGGGCTGAAAAAAAACTGCGCTCAGTCCTAACCCGGTCCCGTTCCCTTGATAAGCCGCTGCTTACAGCCTCTGCTGCCCATGCATATTATAAAGTGGATGGGAAAAGCCCCATGGAAAAATTTGCAGTGATCTGTAGTCCTGATGAACTGCCTGAAATTTCAGGAATGCCTGAATCTGGGATGCCTCTGGAAACATGGTCAAAGATTATAAACGATCTGAGCCGCAAAAGTAAAATTGAACTGAGTCATGAAGTCAAACCTGTCATTGAAATTGGCGGGACAGTGCGCGGAAAAAAACCTGGCGGACACCAGGATCAATTTGTTGAGGATCTTCTGTTACCGCCGCCGCATACCGCCCCCACCCATAGCGATTTAAAAAGCCACCCCTCCTGCCAAAATCACATCCCCATCCCCCACTTTACTTTTTATATTTTCTTTACATCAAAAAATATTAATTTTGCATTTTCTTTTTTTTCTTCTTTGGATTTAATCGTTCCCTTGATTTTTTAAGTTTATCAAGCTTGATTTTTGTATTGATCTGAGGGAAATATGAAAGGAAAGGCTCGAAGCAGCCACTTCGAGCCTTTAGGATTGAGATTCCATAATATAATATAACGGAAGCCCAACAACGTCCATCATTTAACCATAGCTTCCGTTTTTTTGCAAGAGCGGAAGAATGGAAATCACTCTTTTGAAAAAAATTCAATGCAGGCGATGTCAAGAGGTGTTTTTCGTCTGCAACCATTGCTGGCGGGGACAGGCCTATTGCTGTGATCAATGCCGCGAGGCTGCCAGACGGGAAGCACAAAGCAAAAGGCAAAAAAAATATCGCCAGACCCAGAAGGGCAAGGCAGCTCATTGCCGTCAGGAAAAAAACAGACGGTTGAAAAAAACAAAAAAAACATGGATGACACACCTTCCACACCCCCTGATGAGCATGATAATGATCCTGTAGTAAGGTTATTCAGTCCACCTCGTTGCCGTTTTTGCGGAAGAAAAGGCAAAATTGTAGATGCTTTCCCCAGAAGAGGCTACGGCGGACGATATGCAGAACCTATTTTACAACCAGGATGTTTTAAAGGAGGGTGACAATGATAAAAAAACAACCACTGATTTCTGATCGTATTAGAGAGATTGACGGCAGTTTTGCCTGGATTGGTCATCGTTTTCTTCGTCAGGGCTTCTGGCAAAGTCTTACGCATAAGGGTCTGCTGTTATATCTGTTTCTGGTAATGGTGGGAGACCGCCGGGGTATATCCTATTACAGCTTTGATAAAATCTGCTCCATGACAGGCTTAGTAACGGATGACTATATTCTTGCCAGAAATGAACTGATTGACAAAGACCTCATCGCTTTTGACGGATGTTTGTTCCAGGTGCTTTCCCTGCCCCCAAATGTAAAACAGATAAATGCGCCGGTTTTATCCAAAAGAGATATCAAACCGCATGGACCTGTATCTTTATCCCAATTGTTCAAAAAAAATATATCAGGAGCAGGGGGTGAAAATGGTTAAAATAAGTCCGGATCAACTGGATTTAAGTTTGAGTGTATTCCGCCCCGTACATTCAGCAGCTCAGAAAAAAATGACAAACTCCTTGATAAAGTATGGTCAGCTAACCCCTGTGACTGTTGTTGAAAAGGAACGCCGGATGATACTTGTGGACGGTTTTAAACGGCATCGCAGTGCCAAAGAGCTTAAAATGGAAAATTTCAAGGCAGTAGTCCTTTCTAAAAGCAGCTCAGAGGCAAAAGCCCTGATATACCTGCTGAACATGCAGGCTGGTTTTTCAATGATCACCGAGGCCACGTTGATCAGAGATCTTATTGAAGTGGAAGGGCTCAACCAGGTTGAAACAGCCATTTTGCTTGAACGGCATAAAAGCTGGGTCTGCCGAAGGCTTCAGATGATTTGCAGCCTGTCAAGCCAGATAGTTGACGACATAAAAGTAAACCTTATTCCACCAGGGTTCGGTCCGTCACTGGCGCGGTTGCCGCGTGACAACCAGGCGGATTTTTCCATTGAATTTGTAGGACAAAACAGAAATAAGGACAAAAAGAGATGGTCGTTTCTCATTGAAACCATTTTATCACGGATGTCTTCTTTGAAACGGGAGCTTAATTCTGTAAAAGTTTCCACACAGATGCTTCAGATACTGACTGATTATGCCGGACAGATCCACGCCCATGGTGCAGAAATAAATGAGTTACTGAAAAAAGGAGACGTCCATGAGCCGATTAACTGATGACCAACGCAGTAATATCCGTGCTGTGTTTCACAAAACGGCTTCCATCCGCCAGACGGCAAAACAGACAGGCCACAGCCGAAAGGCGGTTAGAAAAGCGCTGGAATGCGGCAAGTTCCTGCCCCAAGCACCACACACAAGACCCCGTAAGAGCAAGCTGGATCCCTACAAGGCAAAAATAAGGCATCTTGTAATAGAAAAAAAACTCAGCGGTGTCAGAGTACTGGAAACCATCAAAGAGCTGGGATATACAGGAGGATATTCCATTCTGAAGGAGCATATCAGAATCATCCGGCCGAAAGGAACAAAAATACCCAGGCCTCCCATTGACCACGCTCCAGGGGATGAGGGCCAGATGGACTGGAGCCCCCATAATGTAAACATGGGAGGCAGGCAGGTTGTGGTACAAACCGGGTCTTTTGTTCTGTGTTACAGCCGGTATCTTTTTACCCGCCATTTTACGGATCAAACCATTGAATCGGTGATAAAGCTCCATGAGAAGGCGTTCCTGGAAATCAATGCCGTACCTGCTATAATCACCTATGACAATATGACCACAGTCGGCAGGTACACAGACCAGGGTACGGTCTGGATCAACCCGGTTTTTAAACGATTCGCTGACGAGTATGGTTTTAAGATTGTGATTCTTTTACCGGGAAAAAAAGAACGGCATGGCAAGGTGGAACGGCCCTTTAGGTATATTGAAGATAATTTTCTTCGTGGTCGTGAATTTATAGATCTGGAGGATCTCAACAGCAAGGCTGACTCATGGCGGGCCAATACTGCCAATGTTCGTATCCACGGGACCACCAGGGAACGACCGGTGGACAGGCTTGCCAGGGAAAAAAGCCTGCTCAAGCCGGTGCCATGGAATAAATCTGACACCGTTTACAAAGAAGTGGAACGGCTTATACATGTTGATTTCTGCGTGGCCA
This sequence comes from Desulfobacteraceae bacterium, assembly GCA_046482845.1. Lineage (GTDB taxonomy): Bacteria > Desulfobacterota > Desulfobacteria > Desulfobacterales > Desulfobacteraceae > DATFJZ01. Next base: position 6,708 of record JAWOEJ010000379.1, read on the forward strand.
TAGATAAGGTACGCTATTCTGCCAATCCTGAATTAATCGGCAGACATGCAAAAGTTCGTTTGTTCAGGGATCATCTGGAAATATGGTGTAACGGGAAAATGGACTGCCGGCACGCTTACACCGATAAGGAAAGAAATATTTTACCTGAGCACGAAGAGATGTACAGAAAAATGACCGGTCAGGCAGACCTGCTTAAAGAAGATGCATTTTTACGCCTTGGTGAAGTCTCAGCGCAATACTACGAAGGATTGAAGCGGGTAAAGCGCAGTGCTACCGGATATCACATGAACCGTATCCTCAAGTATGCAGACCGGTACGGCGCTGATGTGGTCACAGGGGCCCTTTCCCATGCCATAAGATTTGATTCCTTTAGCGCAGATGTCATTCTTCGCATCATTGAGGGGAAAAAATTTAAATCCGTTAATAAAAGAACCGTTCACAAAACGTTATCTGCCAATACCCGGGATTTTCTGCGTACCTGCTTTGTAGATCAGGACAACCCTGAACGGTATGAACATTTTGTTGACGCAAAAACCAAAGGCGGTTCCAATGAGTGAAACATTAACCACTGAAGTGCAGAAAAAGCTGCGCAAAATTTATCTGAAAGACATGGCAGAATACCTGGAAGCGGCCTTGTCCCGGGCTCAGAAGGATCAGTCCGGTTATATTGCCTTTCTGGCGGATCTGGTGGAACGGCAGTTAACGGCAAGGAATAAACGGTCTCTTGAAAAAAGATTAAAATCAGCCAATTTCCCCAGAAATATGATTTTTGACCGGTTTGACTTTAACTTCCAGCCAAGCCTTAATGTGGAGCAGTTAAAGGATTTAATGGAGTTGTCCTTTGTGTACAACAAGCAGCCATTGCTAATATTTGGGAAAACCGGGGTTGGGAAATCCCATATTGCCGCTGCACTCGGGGATCTGGCATGCCGGGCAGGTTTAAAGGTCCGGTTTTATTCTTTACAGGAGCTTTTAACCAGGCTGTACAGTTCCCTGGCTGACGGTACAACAGATGACATGATATCTTCTTTGAGCCGGCTTGATCTTCTTATAATCGATAATGTCAGCAAAATCCGTACAAAACCAGAATATCCAAGTCTTTTGCTTGATCTCATCAGCTTCTGTCACGAGAACACATGTTTTATTGTTACATCTGCCATCAGTATTGAAAGCTGGGGAAACGCTCTGGGGGACCCTGTTATTATCAACGCGATTATTGACCGGCTGCTGCATCACGCCCATATTATTAATATCAGGGACGGCCTCAGTTATAGAACCGAAGGTCCTGATGCCCCAAAACAATTGTTAAGCGAAACCGCTTCATAACCTTAATCTAATCTCTGTAACGCTGTTGGTTTACATTATTCGGCCAGTTTTTATCCTGTACCAGGATGGATACTGGCTTTTTTTATGTCTTGTGAAAGCAACTGAAAAAACTCCCAGGGCGCTGGAGTGATCTTTTTTTTAAAATTCAATAATTTTGTTGCAAATCAATGGAAGAAACATCAAAGGCCTCAAAAATGCCCAAATTTAGAGGAGTAAACATCCTTACAAAACAAGGAGATACAAAAGTGGGGGCGTTTAGTCTCCGGCGCAGGTGGTGACCGTCTTCGCCGGCGTTAACACCGTGCCGGGGATAAAGTGATTCTGCTCAAGTCGACAGACCGTTTGTGTCCAGCCGATTGTATTCTGCCTGACAACCCAGCCATATTAAAACATCATCCATGAGGTATATATGACAAATGATCCAACGGGTACTCTTCCAAAAACATCATCTGTAAACTGGTATCTGGTAACCAGTCATCTGAACCTGTATTATATGATGGCCGCCGGTCTGATTCTTCCGGAAAGCGGATTCGGCAAAAAATATTATAAAGATCTTTTATCATTGTTTCCCGGGCGCATTGTTCTTTTTGCGGATACAGTCCCGGCCAGAGCCATTGAAATGGTAAAGGAAGAGACGTCTCACCTGATTCCCTGCATTGCACAGGTCATTCTGGAGACTTTGACCGGACCTGTCATCTCAATTGACCGACATGGAAATGTCCGGCAGGATATATCATTTCCCAATGAATTGGACGGCAGTGAAGCCGCTTTGATTATCCCGGCGCCTCTGCCCATATCCTGGATGGACAGGATGTTTTTTGAATCCCAGGTCTCATTGAATTCTTTTAAGGAAAGTGCCGGGGATTTTGAAAATGTGGATTTGCAATTTTTTGGGCTCAAGGTAAATAAAAAAAAATTTCACACCCCCAAAAGGGATGCACAGCTCTTTGAGACACAGGATGCATTTCCCTGGCCCCATGCAAAAAATTTAATAAAGGATGTTTCAGTCCGCCTTAATAAATCTTTTGCTGCAGGCGGTATTTTGGCCATGCTCCATAAAATGGCCGATAGAAGCTCGTCTGCCGCCATTGCCTTTCAATTGGCTTTTCATCCTGACGTCGATATTGAGGCGGATTTCAAATTAGACCCTTTGATTCACAGACCCTGGCAATGGGGTCAGGAGGATTTAATTCTGGCAGCGGGGGATGACCTGTCAACAAAAATATTCTGGGGTGTGGTTGATGCTGTTGCAGACTGCATTGGGCATGAGGACATCCATCCAAATGATGCTGTATTCAATTTTTTAAAAATTGTGGTGGACACCTGGCAGGAGGTCGCTGATAATGAGAAATTAAAAAATGCACTTCAACATTCTCTGAATCTTACAAACCATAGATACAAATGCTTTGGTGAAATTGATTTTTTAATTTGCGGAAAAGCCGGTCTCTTTGTTTTAGAAGTAAAGGGCGGAAGCGTGGGATGTCAAAAAGGAGTATGGCATTATACCAACCGCTATGGTGTGGTTACCCATTCTCCTGAAGGTCCTTTTAAACAGGCCCAATCTGCACTCCACGGGTTGATGTCTAAACTGAGCACTCATTTTTCCCATTGCTTTTTAACCCGGATGACCATTGGATACGGGGTTCTTTTCCCGGATTGTGAATGGACTCAGAATGGCGCTGAATGGGACGATTGCACATGGATTGATTCACGCTCCTTTAACAGCCTGGAAGAATGGTTAACGGTTCTGTTTGAATACTGGGGGAAAAAACAAAGGTCAAAACATCCCTTGGGGTGGACATGGGGATTATCGGTGCCGGTGAAGGGCCAAAAGTAAGGGAGAAGACAGCACTCTCAAAGGATAGTGAGGTGAAGTTACTTGAAGAGGAGCTCACAGAACTGATTGAATTTGGAAATATCCCGTACAGCAGCATCACTATTTTGTCTCCCTTTCCCTTTCCCTTTCCCTTTCCCTTTCCCTTTCAAGATTCTGTGGCATTTCACCTTCCCCTTAAATTCACCCGGCAGATTAATGTTCTTGATGAATTTTCAATGCGCAATTTTCCACCTCCAAAAATAAGTTTCGCACAGATTTTTCAATTTAAAGGGCTTGAAAATGAAGCTGTTATAATAGTTGATCTTCCACCGCCAGATGATCCAGAAACCAATTATTCCCCTTACTATATTGCCATGAGCAGACCCCGTGCCGTTTTATCCATAATTTTTGCCTCAAAATCAGATGGGACGGGGCAATTCAGCGGGTCGATAAATACTAGGGAGACACAAGGCCCCGGGTCAATAAATTTTTCTTGACAGGAAAAACAAATTTTCATATTTTGTTTAAAATTCTGCAATCGAAATTGCAGGGCGTACCCACAAAAGCGTAAGTTTAAAATTTATAGATACTCGGTCATCAGGTTTTCCCTGATTTTGTTTTTCAAAAACCAGAACTTGATTGTCGAGTGATATTAAAAAAAGGCCAGGAAGGCTTGGATAGAATATACTTCTATCAGGACTTTCCGGCCTTTTTTTTTGTACTGAATTAAAAACCATATGAATCAGGAGGAAAAAATTGAAGCAGGTAAAATCATTTAACAATTGCATGATCATCGCTGGTGTTGTTTTTGTCTTCACTGTTCTCTGGAATGTCTGTTATGCAGAAGATACTGGAAAATCACCATCATCACCGGAAATTTACACCCAGTGGGAGGCATTTGGCAGATATGTTTCCGGGATATCTGTGGAAATGATAGAAAAAGCCGGTGCACAGCTGGAAAAAGAAAATCTTATCGTGTTAACCAATGCAGGATATGCTGAAGTCAAGGGCATGGCAACCCAGGCTGCCCTTGACGGAATTTCCGGCACAACCGGCGTAACCCGGGGAAAAAACACCCTTGTGGAAATCCACAGCGCTCCATGGGCTCCGCTGTGGTTTGCTGTGTACGATAAGGCATCAGGATTTTGTGCTTATCTTGAAACAGATGGCGCAAAGGCTGCTGAACAGCCTGGCATCTCCGGAAAAATATCCGGAGATGTGTTTTCAGTCAAATCTGTTGAAAGAATAGATGCTGCCTATCTGTATAAGCACAGTGAAGCATTTGAAAAAAAACTGGCCGGAAGGGTGTTCGGCAACAACACCTTCCGTGTGGTTTCCATTGCCAATGCTGTGGCTGAAAATGCCCCGGCTTATGTTGTCAGAGCCTTTGAGTTTCACGATCATTTTTGTCCGGGTGTGATCTCGGGAATATTTATGGCAGAATATGTAAAAAAGCATTTTTCCCCTGAAAATTCAAATTTTTTTGTTCACAGCGTTCAGCCCTGGTGCAAAGAGGATGCTCTGATGGTGCTCTTGAATGCAACCCCGGGAAAAAGGGGGTATGCCCTTAGTTATCCCTTAGAGGCCGATCTGGCTCAAAGAGTTCCTGAAGTCAGAAACGCAGCCACCATAGTCTACCGACAGGACAGAAAAACCAGAATATGGGAAGGTAAAATACTTGCCTTTGAATGGGCGGATCAGCCCTGTCTCAAAGTCCATAAGGGACTGCTGGGTAAATTATGTGCTGATTTATGGTATCTTCAGCACATGCAGACACCTGAGACCTTTGTAAAGGTGTTAAAAACATTTACACTGCCTGAAGGGGTGGCTCCAAAGGACTGGGCCGCACCTGGAATTGATCCTCTAAAAAAGCTTGGATTGCTCAGATAAATTGTCAGAAAGGGGAATGGGAATTTTCAATCACCTTGATGGTTTTCCATTTCCCTTTATAGAATCTTGTAAAAATCATCAAACAGAGCATAAACAAATAAATGGTGATGCAGGTCCATGAGAAATAAAGCCCCATACCAAAGTTTGTTATGCCAATCCATACCGGTATAAATAAAAACAGGACAGCGGCAAGCCCCATGCTCCACATGATAAACCTGGAATCTCCGGCACCTTTAAGAACGCCCATATAGATGACATTAATGGAATCAAAAAAAAGATAGGCAGCCACAAATCTTAAAAGAATGACTCCCATCTCTATAATGCGGTTCAGCTCCCCCGGGCTCAGTTCAGGGGGTAAAAATAATTTAATTAAGGGGATGGGGAAAAAAACAAAAAGCAGGACCAGCCCGAACACATAAGACAGTGCAATATGTGCAGTGGAATTGGCCGCAGTTACTGCTGAATCAGGTCTCCCGCCTCCCATGGCCTGCCCGACAAGGGTGGAAACGCCCAGGGAAAAACCAAACATTGGCATATAGGACAGGGAATTAATGGACATGACCAGATTGGTGACAGCCAGTTCCTCTTTTCCAAATCGTCCAACAATGAGAATAAAAAACGTAAACGCAAGAATATCAAGAAAGAATTGAACGCCGCCAGGTATTCCAAATTTCATCAGGCGCATGAAAAGCTCTGGATTGAACCTTCTGCAGCGCCATACCCCGAAACGTTCATTGTATTTTTTTTTGAAAACTAAACCAATAAAAATCAATGCAATAAGCACCCATGAAAATACTGTGGCAAGGGCCGCCCCCTGAATGCCAAGTTCAGGAAATCCCCACACCCCGTTTATGACGGCATAATCCAGAGGAATGTTAAAAAACGTTCCAATGATATGGACCAGCATGACGTTTCTTGTAAATCCTCTGCCTGAATAAAAACAGGAAAGTGTGGTTCCCAGAATGGCGGCGCCGGCACCCCAGCACAATATGCGGAAATAAATCACTTCCAGAGTCTGAATTTCCGGTTCATGGCCGATAAATGCAAATAACCGGGTGGCTGCAAGTGATAAGACAATCATGAGAACAGCACCGATAATTGAGAAATAAATCCCCTGCCACAGTGATCTGCCAACCCCCTTGTTGTCATGGGCGCCAATATACTGGGCAATGAATACATTTACATATCCTGCCGTGCCTAGAAAAAAAGAGGTGAACAGAAAAGAAGTGATCCCTGCCGGCATGGAGGCAGCCAGCGCATCCAGGGAATACCGGCCCAGAAAAATACGGTCTGTAAATTCCATAACCGTTGTGGCGCCCATGCTCACGACCAGGGGCAGACTGATTCTGAGGACTTCTTTGTATTTAGCAAATGAAAAAAAGGCAGTGCCGATCACATTTTTTACTCCTGGCCCTGGGCTGTCCCGGAGATGCTGAGGATTGTATGCAGCAGGCAGTGGATCTGGACCCCGGATTTGATGCTGCAAAACAGGTTTTATATGCCATTGACCAGGGCACCATTTGAAACCATTGCCTGTGAACAAACAATGAAACGCCGCTGGGCGCGGCGTTATTCTAAAAATTTGATCATCAGGTTTTACATATTATGACAGCCGTTGCAGCGGACAGGCCCGTATGCCGGCAGATTTTTTTTGCCTGGCGCGTTTTTTTCAATGGTTTGCCTCTGTTTTAAGAGGGTTCTGTGACAATTGATACAGCCGTTATGATAGGCAGCAAGAAAATAGTAGGCGTTTCTTGGATCTTTAATATCCCTGGTGCTTTCATGGGGGCTGGTTTCATCATGGCAGGCAGCACAGCTTTCAATTGGGCTGTACCCATCCCATTCGTGGTGACAGGTCATGCAGGCGTAATTAAAATGGTCAGAGTGGGGGAAGGAAACCGAGGCCCTTGACTGCCAGACATCTCCCGGTGCTTCTATGGTCACTGGACCAACCGGGATTTCAAGGGTTTCAAGATCGTCAGTTCTTGTTGTATCTGTTTCAGAATGACATCCGTCACAGGAAACAGGACCGGTTGTTACAGCACAGGCTTTTTGATCAGCTGCTGAAATTTCTTTTGACTGCTGATAATGGCAGCCCCGGCATGCTTTGTGGTAGGCACCGGTCATTGAAATCAGCTGTTTTTCCTGATTTGACCTTTCACCAGGCGGTTCAGGCCAGAATTGGTCATGGCAGCCTGAAGTGGCGCATCCCTGAACCGCTGACTGGCCGTCCCAGTTATGATGGCAGGATTTACAGGGGTTGCTGAAGTGCTGGGAATGGGAAAAGGGGACAGGATTAAATCTGGTTTCAAAATCCGGTGGCGCCTTAAGGACCATTGTTCCTGCAGGAAGAAGAAGCACATCCTTACCTTCATCTGCGTTAAGGAAGCTGCTTCCGGTGATGAAAATAATGGTAAAGCAAAATACTAAAATAAAAGAGGGTTTCATTGTCTTTCTCCAGTGATTTAAGTGCCGGGTAAATGTTTTACAATCAATTTTTTATATTTGGTTAACATTAATATTTAAGTCAGCATGGGTTTGTCAAGACAAAATGTTTAAACTGCAGATATCCTGTGTATTTTTCTTTAATTTAGCTCTTTGATATTCAGCTTGATATTATAGAGACGGCAGGTGTTATCCCAGAGTGTTTCAGACAGATTTTCAGATGTTTTATTTTTGATATGTGCAAGTCTTTCCATGACGGATGCCACAAAGGCCGGTTCATTTCTTTTATGTTTGTTTTTTACCGGTGCCGGTGTCAGATAGGGCGCGTCGGTTTCAATGACTATACGGTCCTCGGGAATCATTTCTGCCAGTTTTCTCAGGCAGGCACCTCTTTTCTTTATGGTTAAAATACCTGTGATGCCGATATAATAACCAAGGTCCAGATAGGCAAACATTTCCTCTTTTGTTCCGCTGAAACAATGGACCACTCCCTGGCGTTTTTTAAAATTGAAACTTTTAAGAATATCCAGAAATCTGCCGTTTGAATCCCGTTCATGGAATATAAGGGGAAGATCTGATTCGTCAGCGGCTTCCATTTGTTTTTCAAGCCATTTCTCCTGAATTTCTGCAGGGGAGAACATTCTGTTGAAGTCAAGGCCGATTTCTCCCCAGGCCTTTACACCATGGGATTGGGCAAGATCCTTAAGGGACGCAATGGTCTGGTCTGAACAGGTCTTTGCATCATGGGGATGGATGCCCACTGCAGAAAAAATATGATCGTATTGTTCTGCAATACAGACTGCCTTTTTACAGGTTTCAATGGTGACACCTGCAATCATCATGGCATAAACGCCGGCCTTTTCAGCCCGCTTCAGAACATCGTCAAAATCATTATTAAAACAGTCATCATCAATGTGGCAGTGGCTGTCAAACAGCTTCATGGAAATATATCCTTTTGCATTGAAAATAGTAAAAGCCTCACCCTTTACACTACCGGCTGCTTCTAATTGGACTTTTTATCTTCGTTGTGAGCACGCTGCTCATGCCGGTTATATGGAAGAACCCATTAAGAGCAACCTTTGGGGGCGGCGCTATTCAAAAAAACTGATCATCGAGTTTACAGGTAAATGTCAATATAAAAAAATTAATCATCAAATATTAAATCTATCCTGATATGAGATGAAAATCAAGAAAATAAGCAGTTTATATTTGGTATTGAAAGCTTTCTTCTGCTCTTTTTGATTTGTTTTTCAATACTCGATGATCAGGTTTTTATATCTGATGTCTCGAAAATGGAATCAAATCTGCGTTATTGGCATTATCTTCCCTATCCAGTATAATCCCAAAAACGCCGTATATAATGCTAATAACGCAGGCCTGACCCCTCACAGGTAAAAGTCAACATTAAAAAACTTGATCATTGAGGAATAAAAATGCTTTTTTTTTTCACAAGTCAGTGTTATTTTTATCATTTCAAAAGCTAAGGCTTTGTTGGTTTGCCCGGTTTGCTGCGGGGCGCTTAAAAGAGAAAAAAACACAAGTTAAAGGATGGAGAGTGAAGGATTTAAAAGGGTCACAGAGAAAATATTTAAGGGGGCTTGCCCATGATATTGTACCGTCGGCTTTTGTAGGACAGAAGGGACTCACACAAGGGGTGATCAGGGAAGTTGACACCGCCCTTGACGCAGGTGAATTGATTAAGGTTAAATTTGTGGATTACAAGGAAAAAAAAGTAAAAACAGCTCTTGCCCTTGAACTTGCTGAGGCCAGCAGTTCCCATTTAGCAGGTTTGATCGGTCATGTTGCCATTTACTACCGCCGGCACAAAGACCCTGAAAAGAGGAAGATAACCCTGCCCTGAATTTTTTATCAAAATTTCCCGGGATGTAAAATCTGTTTTAAAAACCGCTGGTTGAAGTTATACGCTTTTATTTTTCTGGTAGGTGTATACCCTATTTAAAAGCGGATTGGGCAGACTTTTCTTTTTACGGACAATCATAGGCAGGGCTTTTTTGGTGAAAAAGTCATGAAAGCGCTGTTTTTTGAAATGCATTATTTCTATATACTCGTCAAAAAACAGCAGCGAAAGTGTTTCTGTGTCTGAATTTTTCAGATAATCCCAGCAGAGATGGGAAAGATAGAGAAGTATAACATTGTCTCTTACCTCTTCTGGAATAAGATCCGGAGGGCTGAAGTCCGGATAAAACTGATATTCAATGCTTTTGTATATAATTGACGGGATCTGCCAGCTTTTAAGGAGCTCTTTTCCCATCTGGGATGAGTCAGCCAGGTCAAAAAGCGGTCCGATTTTTTTGTTTCTGGATTTTAACAGCAGGATAACCAGCTGGCCGAATTCATGCATCAGTCCGATGGTTCCGATTTCTGCAGGTTTGCCAATATTCAGGCCAAAGGAAAGGATTGAGGCAATGTGGCAGACAGCCAGGGAGTGTTCATAGAGGCTGTTGAATTCCCGTGATTTAGGCATGACCTTTCGGACCCCGTTGGCAACAACAATCTGGGTGACTTCATTGTACCCGAGCAGCATGATGGCATGATGAATATCTGTTACTTCCTTTCTGAGGGCATAAAATGAAGAATTGATGGTTTTAAGGATTGTTCCTGCAAGGGAGGGATCCTGACTGACCTGTCTTGCAACTTCCCTGGGGCTTATTTCTCCGCTGGAAATCCTGATGATCAAAGAGAGTGTAAAGGTGGGCAGCCTGGGAATTTTTGCAATTATTTCATTGATGAGATCAGATCCCTGGATTTCCTTTGTTTTCTGGGTTGATGACAAAAAGGTTTTGGTGATTAATTTTCTGTTTTTCAATTCAAGGGATTTTTTTTGTGTTTCAATCTGCTGAAGTCTTTCCAGGGCGCTCTGGCTGATATATTTATAGAAATGAAGCTGAATGGCAGTGTCGAATTTTTCAAAGGTGGTTTTGTCAATGATCATAAGATCTGTTGGATCAAGGGCAACAGCAGTTGCGGTTCTCGTCTTGTTGTGGAGAAAGGATATTTCGCCGAAAATGTCACCGGATTCAAGAACTGACAATGTCCTTTTAATGCCGTTGATGGTTTTGACAATTTTAATTTTCCCCTTGAGGATGATATACATTTCCTGTTCAGCTTCCCCCTGGTGGATAACGGTCTGCTGCCTGTTGAATTTTTTGATTTCAGCATTTTTGTACAGGGAGGTCAGCTCTTTCTCAGTAAGGCTCTGGGAAAGAAATGTTTTGATTTTATGATCTGTTTTCATATGGCACCCATGAGCTTAAAACTTGCAGTAAAATAGAAAATTGTAAAAAGGCTCTGAACCTTAATCCAGCCTGAAAGTAAATATTTGGACATTTTAGCAGAAAAAGCCTGTTCCTTTTGATACGATAAATTTTAACCCGGGGCAAGATTTATTCTTTAATTTTTTTTGTCCATCAGCTGGTGAAATAGTTTTTTCCCGTTGCTGACCGTGATCCGGGCAAGTTTTTCAAGGGAAAGATTCAGTGTTTCAGCAGCTGCAGCTGCTGTATAAACAAGGTTTTCAGGTTTGTTTGTTTTTGGATCCAGGGTGCCAGGCAGACTGAATACCATGTCCGGTGAATCGGTTTCAATGAGAATACGGTCAAGGGAGGTGTTCTGCAGTGCGTTTCTGATTTTTTTGTTGTTTCTGTTGGTAATTAGGCCTGAAAATGAAATGTAGAATCCGAATTTTTCAAACAAAGGGATCATGTCTGCTGATCCGGAATACGCGTGGATAAGTCCGCCTGCAGGCAAAGGCCCGATGTGTTTTAATATGTGAATAAACGGGTCCCATGCCTTTCTCATATGGATGGATACAGGCCGTTTTTTTTCCTTTGCCATGCTGATCTGTGTTTTAAATATTGTTGTCTGAAGATCAAAATCACCTTTTTTAATCAGGTCCAGGCCGATTTCACCAATACCTGAAAGGGTGCTGTCAAGAAGACTTTCAAGATTGGCTGCCCAGTTGTCTTCTGCTGTTTCAGCAGACCAGGGATGGATACCAAAACTTGGAAGAATGCAGGGGTATTGTTCTGAAAGGGCGGCAACCGCCTGCCAGTCATTTTCACAGGTGGCGCAGCAGCCGAGAAAGGTGCCCCCAACTCTGCGCCACCCTTTTATTATTATATCAATGTCTGAACTGATCCTTTTGTCCTGGAGATGACAATGGGCATCAAAAAGTTCCAGTTTACGGGATTTCACTGATTTCATTGCCAAGGGGCCTTGTCATAAGCCGTTTAATGCTTTCTTCAGGATTCTGGTTTTCGTATAATGCTTTGTACACTTCATTGATAATGGGAAGTTCAATCCCCAGTTTTTTTGACAGGTTGTAAACTGATTTTGTGTTCAGGACCCCTTCGGCAATACTTCTTCTTGATCCCTGAATGTCTTCAAGGGTCATGCCCTCGCCCAGCAGCTTTCCAACGGTATAGTTACGGCTTAAATTGCCGGTGCAGGTCAGTATCAGATCTCCTACCCCGGAAAGTCCTGAAAATGTATGGGGATTGGCATTGAGTTTGATTCCGATACGCCTTATCTCTGCAAGACCCCTTGTGATCACGGCTGCCCTGGTATTGAGTCCAAGTCCCATTCCGTCAACAAATCCCGCAGCAATGGCAATGACATTTTTGACAGCGCCCCCAAGTTCCAGGCCGATGGGGTCGTTGTTCACATACACCCTGAAATAATCCGTGGCAAACACATGCTGCATATATGTTGCGGTGTCAATGTTTTTTGAGGCAATGGTGATGGCCGTGGGAATTTTCTGGGCCACTTCTTTGGCAAAACTCGGGCCGGACAGCACCACCAGATTCTCTTCCTTAAGTTTTGGGATGGTTTCTTTTATAACTCCGAACATGGTCAAATGTGTTTTTTCTTCAATGCCCTTGGATGCGGTGATGAAAATGGAATTTTCAGAAATATGGGGGCTGATTTTTGTGCAGACCGCCCTCATGGTATGGGAGGGGACAACAATCAGGAAAACAGAGTTGTTTTGAACTACTTTTGTAAGATCATTAAAGGGAATTATTTTTCTGGACAATTTTATGCCAGGCAGGAAAATTTTATTTTCCTGTTCATTTAAAATATCCGCTTTCACCTCTTTTTCATAGGCCCACAGGTCAACGGTGTATCCCTTGTCCGCCAGAAGGTTGGCAAGGGCAGTTCCCCAGCTTCCAGCACCAATTACGGCTATTTTTTTTAATTGTTCTGCTTTAATATTCATAGTACTATCCTGATGGTATCCTTTTCTTTTGTCAATTCTCTTTTACTGCAGAAGGCTTAGAAAATAGTGCAGCATTTCAGTGCGATGGCTGAAACGGCCATCGCTGTCACAGGTTTCAACGGCATAAAGAAAATTTTGTGATATCTCTTGTGCAAAGACATTATTTCTGCTTTCTGCATTATATTTCCTGAAAAGATAATCAAAAACAGCATCCTTGACGTTTATGTCAGCCCGGCAGAATTCCCTGCAGCTGTTTTCAAAAAGTTCATTGTCTGCATAAAATGCGATGTTGCAGACTGCTCTGTTTTTTTCTGTATCAGGTGGTTTAAAATCAATTTTAAATTCAAGTCTTTCTCTGACATAATCATGGATTTCAAAGGGAGAAACCGGAGATGAAAAAAATACAGGTGTTAAAAAATTATCTGATTTTTCCCCGAAAAGAAAACGGGTGTTATCCTTTTTTTCCATATACCCTGCCAGGGGCGTATTCTTATAAACCCGTGCCCCTGCAGTGTATTCAAATTTGAAAAGGCCTGCTTTCCGGTTGAAATGATTGATCTGACCAATGGTATGATCCATGGTGGCAAGGGTTTCTGCCGGCAGACCAAAGATGAGGTTCAGGCTGCTATTTACCTGATATTTTTCAAATAAAGCCAGGGTGTTTAAAATATCTTTTTCCCGGTACGGGCAGTGGTTTTCCGCCAGTACGGTGTCTGAAAAAGAGTCACAGGTTAAAATAACGTAAAATCCTGTCCTGGAAAGAAGAGAGGCATATTCCTCAGTCATGTTTTTTGGCAGAAACTGGGATGTAAACTGAAATCTTTTCTCAAGCTTTGCCTTGAGGATATCTTTTAACAGGGCAGAACTGAAATCAGAATCAGGTGAGTTAAACTCCGTATCAACAAAAAAGATTTCTGAAACATCAGGGTAGTTTTGGGCAATCATCTGGAGCTCCTGGATGATTTTTTCTTTTTTCCTGAAGATGATTTTTTTTTGGGTAATAAAGGGTTCAACACAATAGGCGCAGTTCATGGCACATCCATAATGGGTCTGCACAGGCATGGCGCTGACTGTAAATGCATAGCCAAAGCTTTTTTCCCTTTGAACGGGATGAAGGTCAATGTCTGTTGAAAATTTGTTAGAGGTTTTAATGACCCTGGTGTTCTCCTTTAAAATGAGAAGGTTGTCCACCTGATCCAGATCTGTTTTGCTGTCAAGGCAGTCAATCAGTTTTCCCATGGGCCTTGCCCCGTCACCTCTAATGCCGTAATCGGCCTGCACATATGTGAGTATTTCCTCTGGAGACACTGAAAATCCAGGGCCGCCGACCACAACAGGTATGCCGGGCAGGCGCTCCTTAACAGCCAAAACTGTTTTTCTGATATCCGGCAGAAAAAAATGGGTGCTGACCCCATTTTGCTGCCAGGTTCCGAATTTTTCACAGGCCATGGCAGTATCAATATTTCTTATGGAAATCCCAATCAGATCCGGATTGAATTTGTTTAAGACAATGTCAATTCCCCTGTGAATTTTTTTGTCATAAATAAAAGGGAGCTCGATTTGGACCTCATGTCCCCTGTTTCTCAGATAATCTGCAATCAGATTAAGACCAAAGGGGTAAACAGGATGGTTCAGAAAATACCTGTTTGCATATATAAGAAGAATTTTCATGGGGTTTTTTTTTAGTTTAAGATAGTTTTTTGATTTTTTTTATGAGCTTGATGGCGGATATTACTATAAGATAGGTGGACCCTGCAATAAGAATAATTGTAGGGCCTGTGGAAAACCCCGTGGAAAAGCTTAAGGCCAGTCCTGTTGCATTGAACAGCATACAGAAGAAAATTGAATAAATCATCATTTGACTGAGTTTGCCTGTAAACCTGCCGGCAACGGCCGCTGGCAGGGTCAGCAGAGCAATGACCATGACTATGCCCACTACCCTAACCAGAAGAACAATGGTAAGGGCGGTCAGGCACAGAAGAAAGATATAGTATTTCAGGGTGTTGATCCCCCGCAGCACTGCATGTTCCTCGTCAAAACATACAGCCAGCAGTTTGTTGTAGAAAATCAGGGTAGCCGCTAGAATAATGATATCAAGGGTGAGCACCATATAGATGTCATGGCTGGAAATCAGCAGGATATCTCCAAATAAAAAACTGGATATTTCAAAATACCCCGGTGTAAGATCAATGAAAATAAGCCCTGCTGCCATACCAACCGCCCATATGGCTCCTATTACCGTATCTTCCCTTTCCTTTGCATAGATTGACACCAGCCCTGTGATAACGGCGGCGCCAAGGGCAAAAACAACCGCTCCGTGTATGGGGTCCAGCCATGTAAAATTGAAGACCCTGTTCAGATACAGGGCTCCGCCAATGCCCCCGAAGGCGGAATGGGAAATGGCACCGGCCAGATAGCTGATCCGCCTTGTGACTACATAGGTGCCGATAATGCCGAAGGAGATGCTTGCAAGAACACTTACAATCAGCGCATTTCTGAGAAACATAAGGTCAGGATCCAGGAGAGCGCTTATGAACTCATTCATGAAAACTTCCTTTTTCACTGAATCTGTGGTCATGGCGTATCATTTCAAATTCTCCCCCGTATATTTCCTTTATAATGGTACCGTTCATTTTTGTGGTGGGGTGCATGACCACTTCCCTGTTAACGCAGATCACACTTTTGACCTTTTGAGAGACAAAACCAAGGTCGTGGGACACAAGGAGGATGGTCATTCTGGCATTCAGCTTTTCAAGTATTTCAAAGAAAATATGTTCTGTTTCCTCGTCAATATTGGAGGTGGGTTCGTCGAGAATCAACACTTTCGGGCTGCTGCACAGGGCCCTGGCAATGAGGACCCGCTGTTTCTGTCCGCCGGAGAGCTCGCTGAAATTCCTGGATTTATAGTCTGATATTCTCACTTCATTCAGGGCATCCTCTGCAGCTTTTCTATCCTGTCTGGAATACCTGCCCCATAACTGGCTGGAAAGCCGTCCCATGAGAACCACATCCATTACACTCACGGGAAACTGCATGTCAAGTTTAACATACTGGGGCATATAGCCGATATTAAGACGGCTTTTTTCAGGCGCTCTGCCCAAAAGTTCTATTCTGCCTGAATCCGGCTTTAAAAGTCCGAGAAGAAGCTTTAAAAGAGTTGTTTTCCCGCCGCCGTTGGGTCCGACAATGGTTGCAAAATCCCCCATGGGTATTTTCAGGGTGACATTTTCAAGTATTTTTCTGTTTTTATATGAAAATGACACATTTTCCAGTAAAGCGGCATGTTCCGGGGTCAATTTATTTTTCCTTTAAACTCTGCCTGTTATTTTTTCTGCCAGGGCCTGGATTTCAGCTTTTTTCACCCTGCGGTTCAAGGATGCGCTCAGGGATTTTACAGCGTCCGTTACAGCTGGAATCGAGGCTTGATTATAGGGAATTTTATGAAGGTCAAGGTATTTTTTAACCAGGCGTTTCCCACACAGGGTGTTGAGAAAAAATTTTTCCTCCCGGTTGATGCCAAAGGGATCCCTGCCGTGGGTGCCGGCCACATGGGTGTTTACCCCGTCACCGAAAAAAGGGGTGTTATAGGTTAAAAGCGCTTCTCCGGTCTGGGTTTTACAGATATGGCTGATGTATTCATAGTAGGCTGTAAATGTATCAATGTCACTGGTATCAAGGTTCATTAAAAAGCCCTGGTCCTTGAGCATTCTGCATGTTGTAAAGAGATCTGCAATACCGTTTCGTTCCCCTGTGCCCAGGACGGATGCCTCAACAGCAGTGGCGCCGGCCACTACCCCCATAATGGTATTGGCCCCGGCCATGCCCATGTCATTGTGGCAGTGAACACTGATCCGGGTGCGGGTTTCCATGGCTTTTACTACGGCAGGGCTGATCAGGTCGTAAATAGTGTTGGGGGAAATAATGCCTGAGGTGTCCGGCAGGGACAGGATGTCAATTTTGAGCTGGTGAATGAGAATGTCTGAAATGTCTTCAATAAAGGCAGGGTCGGTCCTGCCAATATCCAGCATGGCAAGGGAGATGACAGCATCCGGCACCTTATTTTTGATGGCGGTAATGCATTGTTCAAGGTCTGAAAAGAAATGCGCTTTGTCCTGGGAGCTGCTTTTCCAGGGCAGGTAGGCGTGGAGATGGAAATCTTTTATCCCTGTTTTGATCAGGATTTCTGCATCTTTAACCACAGCTCTGCCCATGCCTGCGATTCTCAGCCTGTACCCCTGACTTTCGGCAAATTCCCTGAGCTGTTCAACACTTTCCTGTTCCGAAACGTGGGCCGGGGGGTAGCCGGCCTGACAGATATCCACTTTGATTTTTTCCTGAAAGGCGGCGATCTTCTTTCTCTGGGCCAAAGAAAAAACAATACCCCTGTGCTGCATTCCTTCCCGTATGGTCTGGTCTATTATGATGATTTTTGCATTATCCATTGAGGATAAAAATAGGACATATCAGTGTTTCTTGTCAAGCAGAGTGTGAAAAAAAACTGAACCCGCTATCCAGAAACCAGATATAAAAACTTGTTGATCATCGAGTTTCAGCAAGTACCTCCTTCAGCACTTTCAACGCTGTATTGGCAGCAGGAACGCCTCCGTAAACAGATGTCTGAAAGATCACCTCGGCAATTTCTTCTTTTGTGCAGCCCACATTCAGGGCCGCATGAATGTGTAGCTTAAGCTCCTCCGGTCTTGACAGAACGGTAAGGGAGGCCACTGTGATCAGCTGCCTTGTGGTGTGGGGGATTTTTTCCCTTGAATACATTCTTCCTGTGATAAAAAGAGAAAGATCCTTTGCCAGTTCCCTGTCAAATTCCTTCCACAGGGCATAGGGTTTTTCTTCGTTTTTGACGGTGCTGAAGTAAAGGTCTGCTGTTTTACCGGTTTTTTCGGCTGCTTCTTTGTCGTCCATGGGGGTTTATCCTTTTTCTTTACCTTTTTATTAATTTGATGGTCAATTTTTTGTGTCTGGTTTTGGAGAACAGGGTCAGATCTGATCATCTGATCGAGTTTTTTTAATTTTAATTTTTTGCCCTGCCAGACACTGGGTGCCCCAGGCATTCAGGAGAGAATCAGGGACATTGTTATCTGGGGGAGCCATGGCAGGGCAAAAAGAAAATTACCTGTTTGCTTTTCTGATCCCCAGCTGATCAAGGGCAATGATCCATTTGCAGATATTGGCAGAGCCTTCCACCATGGTATAAGTGGGCGCGTCTCTGTAGAATCTTGCAACGGGATATTCTGTGGAGTACCCATAGGCGCCGAGGATTCTCATGGCATAATTGGCACATTTGGTCACTGTTTCTCCGGCAAAGTATTTTGCCTTTGCCACATCCAGGCCGTTGTTGAGCTTGCCCTGGTCTTTACGCCAGGCCGCCCGGTATACCAGCAGCCGTGCAGCATCAATTTCCGCTGTCATCTGGGCAATCATGTCCTGGTTCATCTGAAAGGTGCCGATGGGCTTGCCGAATTGTTTTCTTTCATTGGCGTATTTGGTGGCCACGTCCAGGCAGGCCTGGGCAACCCCCACAGCACCGGCCGCTGCGGACAGCCGGGTATGGTTAAGGGAGGAAAATACTATTTTTGCACCGTCTCCGGGTTTTCCAAGTATGTTTTCCTTGGGCACCTTGACATTGTCCATAAAAACTTCCCCGGTGGGAGACGAATGGGAGCCCATTTTGTCAAGGCCTGATGTTTTAATTCCTTTATAATTTTTGGGTTCAATGACAAAGGCGGAAAGACCCTTTGACCCGGCCTCCTTGTCTGTGTAGGCATAGTAGATCAACACGTCTGCTGCGTCTGCATTGGATATCCAGGTCTTTGACCCGTTGAGCAGCCAGTGATCTCCCTTGTCTTCTGCTGTGGAGGACATGGCCATGACATCAGAGCCTGCATCAGGTTCGGTAATCCCGAATCCGCCGAGATACTCAGCTGTGCAGAGTTTTTCAATGTATTTTTCTTTGGCTTCCTGGGTCCCGTATTTAAATATGGTAAATGCGCAGCCCAGCACCTGCATATTGATCTGTACCCTGAGGGAAGAAGAGGCCTTGGCAATTTCTTCAGTGACGATCATGGCCGCCATCCACCCCATGTCTTCTCCCCCGAATTCCTCGGGGATCACTGTGCCGAAAAATCCCAGTTCACCCATGGGTTTCATGACTTCCTTGTACGGCAGATAGTGTTTTTCATCCCATTCATCTGCGTTTGGCGCAATTTTTTTGGTGGCAAATTCCCTTACTGCCTTTTTTAACATTTCCTGTTCTGTTGAGAGTTTAAAATCCATTTGACCTCCTGTTGATAATATTTTTAATTTTTGGTTGGATTGCCCTTCAGTGCCCCGTTTTTATGCGGTTGAAAAGAGAGTCTCCGGCAGATGAAGCGCTTTTTATGGGTTAATTTGTAAGACCTGGGTGTTTTTCATGGCTTATACCCCATTACTTCTGAAAAGGATTCTGCAGCGCTTTTTAAAGCGGCTATGCATTGGTTCATGTATTCTTTTTCGGAAAACCGGATTTCAGGAAGTGCAAGGCTGATGCTGGTCAGAATACCCCCGTTATGATTGAATACAGGGGCACTTAGGGATGCAAGACCTGGGGTGCGCTCTCCTTTGCTGGCAGCAAATTTCTGCGCTCTGATTGTTTCAAGTTCTTTTTTCAGTGCCTCCTTGTCAACAATGGTGACAGGAGAAAATGGCTTGAATTCAACTTCATTCAAATAATTTTCAATGAATTTTTCAGAAGAAAAGGCCAGCAGGCATTTGGCAGAAGCCCCTGCGTAAAGGGGCGACCTGTGGCCAAGGGGCATGCCTGCCCTGAGCAGCCGGGTGGATTCTATGGTATAAATGCACACCCGGTGATTGGCTTCAATAATATTTAAATGCACGGTTTCCTGGGTTTTAAAGGCCACCTCTTCCATGAATCTTTTGGCTGTTCTGGTCACCCGGTCTGAGTTGTTCAGGGTTTGAAGAAAACCGTAAAACACATTGCCTAGAAAGTACTGGCGGGTCTTGGAATCCTGGTTAACAAAATTATACTTTTTCAGTGTCTGAAGAATTCTCTGAACTGTGGCCGGGCTGAAATTCAGATCCTGACTTAATTCCCTGACGCCAAGATCTTCCCTTCCTTCCTGGAATTTCAGCAGAATCTGGATGGCCTTTTCTATTGAGTTGTATTTTTTATTTTCCATGGTTCCACTTGTTTTTTGTTGCGATATATGAAACAGTGTTTTTTATTATAAGAAATGCCATGGTATTTTTCATTTGTCAAGAATTTTATCAATAGATACTTATTTCTTTGCTTTTTTTCTTGAAATATGAATGGTTCACGTTTATTACTGTTTAAAAATCGGATTGTCATGGGTAGCGCGTTGATCAGGTTTTTGTTTATGGTTTTGGAAAGCGAAGTCAGGTCTGTCCTGATCATGGTGTTTAAGGTTTTTTCAAAAGGGTTAATATGAGCGGGTTTTCCTGGAAGAATGGCGGGCAGCTGGAATCTCTGGATTGGAAGGAGTTCAGCAAGACATTGCTCAATGTGGCGGTAAACGGCATTGTGGTCCTTGATACAGACGGGCAGACCGTAATTTCCAACAAAAAAGCCCAGGATACGCTGGGGCTGTTTCCCGGAAGCCGTCTGTCAACCACCCTTCCGGCCATTTCCGATGCAGCTGCTGATATTTTAACCAGAAAGTCCTCCTTTCTTAAAATTGCCCTGAAGTATAAAAAAAAGAGATTCCTGGTAAAACTCAGTCCATTGATTATCAAGAAAAAAATGTTCGGCCTGTTCTGTTTTTTTCAGGATGTAACAGATTTTGAACATCTTACAGAAAGGATGAACACCTATCATAAACTCTCAGTAGAACTTGACACACTTATTGATTCCAGTAATGACGGCCTGTGGATCTGTGACGGCAGCGGATATGTTCTCAAGATCAATTCAGCCTCTGAGCGGTTGACCAATGTCAAGGCGGAAGAGGTCATCGGCAGAAATATGCGGGATCTTGTGGCAGATGGACTGATCAATCATTCAGTTACCCTTAAGGTCATGGAAACCAGAAAAAAGGCCAGCATCATTCAGACAACCCGCCAGGGAAAAAAGCTTCTGCTCACAGGAAACCCGGTTTTTGATAAAGATACAGGAGAAATTTTCAGGATTGTGGTCAATGAGCGCGATATTACTGAAATCACAAGGCTTCAGGAAGAGCTTGAAGAAACATCCGCATTAAATGAACAGTTTAAGAGAGATATGCTGGAGATGCACATTGAAGAGATTGAATCCCAGCAGATTATTGCCAGGACACCGGGGTATGTGAATATTATTGAAAAAGCAGTTAAGCTTGGACGGGTGGATTCCACGGTTCTGCTCCTTGGAGAGTCTGGTACAGGCAAGGGCATGATTGCTGATTTGATACATAAATATTCACCCCGGTCAGATCAGCCCATTATAAAATTGAATTGCGGTTCCATTCCTGATGCCCTGGTGGAAAGTGAATTGTTTGGTTATGAAAAGGGAGCATTTTCCGGAGCCAGCAGGGCGGGTAAGCCGGGAAAGTTTGAAATGGCAGACAAGGGGATAATTTTTCTGGATGAAATTGCAGAACTGCCTCTAAGTTCCCAGGTTAAAATTTTAAGATTCCTGGAAGACAGTGAGGTGACCCGGGTGGGAGGCACTTCAGGCAAGAGACTGGACATAAGAATTATTGCTGCCACCAATCAGGACCTCAAGGAGATGATAAAGCAGCAGACTTTTCGAAGTGATCTTTATTACAGGCTTAATGTGGTCCCTTTGACCGTTCCGCCTTTAAGGGAGCGCAGGGACTGTATTCTCTCTCTGCTCAATCTTTATCTGGACAGGTTCAGTGAAAAATACAATAAAAAAAAGAAAATTACCCTGTCAGGCCGGGTGGCAGACGTGCTTACCATGTATTCCTACCCAGGCAATGTAAGGGAATTGATCAATATCTGTGAGCGGCTGGTGGTATTATCCAGGAAGGACAGGGTGGAGTATGAGGATCTGCCTTCAAGTGTTCTGGCCAGTGTTGCAGAAGAAAAATCTGAACAGGGTATTCTGGATCACAACAAGACCTTTTGCGAGATGGTTGATGCCTTTGAAAAAAAGGTGCTTATCAGGGCAATGGAAACCTATGGCACCCAGGCAAAGGCTGCACAGGCCCTTGGGCTCAATCAGTCTACCATTGCCCGCAAACTCAAGAAAATAAAAGAAATAAGAAAAGAGTGATTTTGCAGCTCTTTTCCCTTACCCAGAAGACGTTAAATTCGGGCTTGGTCATAACATCGGCCACTAGTTACATTTGGCGGGCCAACGGGGTCTGTCTTCGGTTATTGCGCTTTAGTTTAAATTTGCCTTTAAACAGAGTCCTTTGTCAAACCGTAATAACCGAAGCCAGACCCCGTTGATCAAGACCCCGTTGATCACAAATTCAAAACATTATAGATCAGGCGGATGCCAACCAGCACTAACCCACCGTTTTCGCGCATTGACTACTTAGGCAACGTCTTTTGTCTCGTTTTTCAAGGAGTGTCCTTAATTCAGCATTTATTGACATTTTAATGCTCAACTGGTTTGAAAACAATATGCCCACGTTGAGCTAAAATGCGTCTAGATTCTGCTTTACAGAGCATAATTTGCTGCGCTTCATTCATTAGATCATCAAGTTCTGATTGTTCATTTCTTGTTAGAGAACGTTGTTTTTGTAATTCTGCCAATTCTTCCAGACGTAGCTGTTGATTGTTATTCATTCTCGAATTTGCTGTTTTCCAAAGTTGAATATCATTTAATAATGGAAGTTTAGTAAGATTTAAACGAAGATTCGGCGGAATATCTGATTCAAAAGCAGGCAACAATAGACTAACAGACTGCGTTATTACTTCTTCTGAGGTAATAGATGCTGCCTGAGCAGTCGATCTTATGCGCTCATAAATCGAATTTGGCAAGGTCAGTGTTAATGTCTGTTCGTTCATTTGTTTTTAACCTTTCATGAAATATTATAAAATGTATCTGTTAAAATATATTTCAATTTCAGAGAATTGCCAATTGAAAAATTGTTCTTTGGGTATATATTTTTTTCAGCTAACGCTATGTGGCTCAGCCGCGCGCGCCTTTGGCGCGTCGTGTTAGCTGCTAATTTTAAACCGTTTCGACTCCTTGCTTACAAGTGTCATTTTTGATAACATTGAAACAAAAAGGAGCCCCTCTGCAGCCGCGCATCCCTTTGCGCTGCAAATGGTCTCCTTTTAAATTATCATGAATGATCAGTACCAGTACCTGTGTGCTGATCCGAGGTTAGTTCAAATCCTGGTTTCATTGAGAAGGGTGGCTGCTGATACTCAGTATGGCCCGTGAGAAATTGGTTTTAATTTCCTCCAGAAAGCTTTCCCAGGAAAATCCGTATTTGTAAAACGCCATGGATGAGAGTTTTTTGGTGATTATGGCATTGCGGTAAACGGCAAGTTCGCTTTCGTTCAAAGTATCCATAATGGCATTTTTCCCGATTTTCTGTATAAGAATTTCCGGGATGTAATTCTCCATTATATTCCAGATAAGATCTTTGTTTTCCAGAATTGTTTCAATTTTGTCATTAAATATGTCCTGAAGGCCGAAGATTTGCTCGCTTGTTTTTTCAGACAGTTCAAATAAGGGGATGGACGGTTCCTTATCGTGGATCTTGATAAGCATATCTGTTTCAGCAGCCGAATATTTTTCCACAAGTTCCATGATATTTCTGATCAATGTCCACCTTGTGTCAACGTTTTCCAGCAATTTCTTTTCATAATCGTCTTCAAGAAGAAGGGCTGTGAGTACCTCAGCAATGGAACTGCTGAACACACCGCCTTTATTGGCAGATGTGTCCTTTATTTCCTTGATGTCCGTTGCCTGGGCAATGTATCGTCTGGACGCATCGTCAAAAAACACATTGGCGCCTTCAACAATAAATTTTAATTCCTGGAACAGGGAAACAAAATCACTGACATTGCTGTGGTTTACCGTGTCTTTAAATCCACCACAGGGGATAAAGGCCTGGATATCAGCTTCTTTTATAAATTCCCTGTTTTCAGCGCAGGTAAGAAATGTTCTGTGAAAAAGGGCGCCGTCTTCAACAAATGTGCCGCTGGGCAGGGTGATTTCTTTTCCGGTGATGGGGACTTTAAACCCTCTGGGGCCCAGTTTTTCTTCAGGAAAGAAAAGGGAGTTGGCCCTGGGAGCGGTATGCCGCATAAAGGCAATTTTGGACAATTCCTTTTTGTCAAGACCGTCGGGGTCAAACAAGATGGAGCCGCCGTCAATTACCAGACAGATTTTTCCTTTATAACACTGGATCTCATTGGCGCCGAGATCCCCGTCAGGCCCCCCGGTCATCATCAGGTTTAATTCTTTTTCATCGGCATTGTAATGGGACACAAGGGTTCTGAATGAGGCCATTACCCCGGTGGTTGTCATGCCGCTGGTTTTTATTCTGCCGCCGATGATATCATAAATTTTGTCCATATCCTGGGTGAGAACAACGGATTTTCCATTGATCTGAAGGTCGGTGCCGTCTTCCCCCTTTTCCACCAGACCGAACAGATCATTGTTTTCAAGTATGCCGTAGGTGTCATGGGGAATGCCGAAACTCTTTCCTGTTGTTATGGTGCGCCAGTGCCTGTAGCCCCTGTCCTTTGCATGAAAGGCCACAGCATCCATTAACGGGGCAGTGCCCTCATCAGGGCCGAAAAAAAGCATTTCCGGTCTGCCGTAATAATCTTTGATGGAGTCATGGCCCAGCATCAGATCCATGATGCCTTCGGTATAATCGTTCAGTGCTTCCCTGCTGTAGCCTGCATAGATTGCATGGGGAACAATGACCCCTTTGGACCCGCTTTCACATATATCCTTGTGCTTTAACCGCTGGGCCTTTGGTCCCAGGGCATAGTTCAGCAGTACAGCATTGTCCAGCTGTACTCTGTAGTTGGAGGGCGTAACCCGGAGCATTCTCAAACCGCCCCTGGCAATGTCTGCGGCCCGCAGATGGGTGCCGCTGGCATAGTGGCCGTTTACGTAGAAAATTCCAAACACAGATTGTTGAAATACAATGGGATCAAGAATATCACTGGTAAACCTGAAAGCAAAGGCCCGTTTTTCGGGTTTATAAAAATTTGTTTTTAAGGTGCAGGATACAATTTTAAACATGAATTTGAAAATATCATATCCCAGGCTGAAATCCATGAACCGGCCGGTGATGATTTTGTCAAATTCCCGGAATTTTTCATCAATCATGTCTCTGGTCATTTTTTCATCTGAACAGGGGTTGAATTTTTTGTCAAAAATTTTATAGAGAAATTTGATTAGATCCGGGTTGTTTCTTACGGTTTCAAGTATGGTTTTCAATACATAGGTGGATCGGTTGGCCGTATGGATACTCTGGGCAAACGCATCCTGATGATCTGAATTTGTCAGATTGTTCATGATTTCAATATCTGTGAGGTTTTCTCTTTCATTAAAGATGAACCTGTGGGTGAAATCCACTGCATTTCCTGCAAACAGCATTTCATTAAAGGTTAAAAAGCCGTCCACGTAAAGGTCTGTTGTATCGTTGATACTAAAGGCCAGATAGGCGCGCAGGTCCTTTAACAGGGCTTCTTCTTCCGTTCTGGACAATTCACCCATGGAATAGATGGAACAGATGGAAGAGGGAACACTGGATGGAACAATATAGGGCTCCCAGTAGGCCCGCTTTAAAATCAAGTCGTGGTCGGTAAATAATTTTCTTAAAACAGGCAGCTGGGGCAGGGCGAAATCGCTGTTGAACATCAGGCGGGTTTCACCGGTTTGCGGCAGATTGAAAACCTCGATAAGGGGGATAACTGATTTTTCCGTATTTTTCAGAAATTTCTTATACCTTGTCCGGGTCACTTCCGGTGTTGTATTAAAATCTCCTGCCAGATTGAACAGGAATCTGAAATCCCTGAAATCTTTTCTGTCGTAATCATTAACGGTTTCAGGTCTGAATATATAGGTATAGTAATTTTTTTCAGGGCTGTAGTAATACTCGCGCCGGTGTCCGGACAAAAGGGTTTCCAGGAGTTTTTCCATGCTTTCACGGGTTTCCTCGGTGGCGATTCTAACCCGCTGAACATCGGTATTTCCGTCGCGGTTGAAATTGACATGGGCCACGTGACCGCCTAGAACGACTTTGTTGTCATGGAATGTAATGCTTGTGGCAATGGAAGATAGAATATTTTTTAATGATTCGCTGGTCAGATTTTCAAAGAAATAATTGGGAAGCCCCAGATCGTTGAGCAGAATTCCCGCAGCCATGTTCAGGCAGTTGGCCGTGATCAACCCTTCCGAGGAAAGATCAATAACAACTTCATACAGGATACGGGGATCAAGATGGACCTCCTGTGCTTTTTGGATGATGGATGTACCTGTTGAAATCGAATGGGCACAATTAAAAAAGGTTTTCATGGTTTTCCTCCAGTGTTGAACAGCTGAAAATAAAAAAAAGCCTGAATATTGGGGTGGTGATTAAACATTGTCCTGGGGGACGCCCTGTTCATCCCATCCCCTTAGCTTGTAATAATCTTTTACAAGCAGTTTCAGATCCTGTTCTGAAATGATTTTATTGTCTTCAAGCTTTTCCTTGTGCATCCTGGCCGGCAGGCGGTCATCTTCAGGGGTCAGTCCTTCTCTTATGTTGAATTTTCTTGTGGCATCGGTGATATTGGCGGCCAGTTTTGTCAGCTCTTCCTTTGACAGGTTCAGGCCGGTGGTCATCTCCACCACCTTGCTGATTTCCTCCCAGGTGTAGAAATCCCGGTAAAACCGGCAGAGGATCAGGGCATCAAACAAGGTGCATCTGTCTTCAAAATCTATAAAAAGGGATGCTTTATCACTGATCTGGTCTGGATCGATCATGCCTGACAGCTCAGGTTTGTAAAAGGTGCTCCTCAAATGGCAGGCCCCCCTGGGGCTGACGGCATATCCCAGTCCCATTCCCTTTAATACCCTGGGGTCGTATCCTGCCGGTTCAAGTCCTTTTACATGAACGGCCTGGTCTTCCATATCGATTTCTGCACTGGCTGTTTTAATGCCCTCGGCAATGAGTCCGCCAAGGCCTTCCCGTCTGGCCGTCTTATAGAGAAGATCAGCAACAGCATTGGCATCTCCCCATGACAGTTTTTCTTTTATTTTGCCGGCCTGGGAAGCTGCAATGCACAGGGCAGCCAGGTTGCCGGCGCTTATGGTGTCCATTCCAAGGCGGTCGCAGATGTCATTCAACCAGGCAATGTCTTCAATGGAATTGATCATGCACAGACCGCCAAAGGCATAAATGGTTTCATATTCAGGTCCTTCAAGCTTAAGCCCCTTATGGGGACCATCCTGGACTTCAATATATTTTCCACAGGCCATAAAACAGGTTTTGCACGCTCTGGGCTTGGCATTGAGTTTTTCTTTCATGCTCTGGGCGTTGATCATTTCCCAGTCCTTATAGGTTCCCTTTTCCCAGTATTTTGTTGGAAATGCCCCGGCCTTGTTCAGACCGGCAACCATAACCGGCGTTCCCTGGGTTCTGTAGACCTGTGTGGCAGGGTGGTCTTTTAATTCTTTTACCATTTTTCTGGCGTACTGCTTTATTCCTTCAGGATCGTGAAATTCCCGCCGTGTTTCGCCGTGGAAGACAACTGCCTTTATTTTTTTTGATCCCAGGACAGCCCCCATGCCGGTTCTGCCGGCAGAGCGCCAGTAGTCATTTTCAACCACAGAAAAGCGTATCAGATTTTCTCCTGCCGGGCCGATCACCAAGGCGGCGGCATTTTTTTTTCCGCACCTTTCCTTTACCAGATCTTCTGTTTCATAGGTATCTTTTCCCCACAGGTCATCAGCATTGTGGAAAACAATATCCCTGTCGGAAATTTCGATCCACACAGGTGTTTCTGAGGCGCCCTTGAGGATTATAAAATCATAACCTGCCCGGCTCATTGTGGCGGCTGCTTTTCCGCCGGAGTAGGATTCTCCGTAGAATCCGGTCAGGGGAGATTTGGTAAACAGGCCGTATCTGCAGCTGCCGTAAACAGGACTGTCCGTGGCCGGTCCCAGTCCTATGATAAAGCAGTTTTCAGGGGAGAACGCATCAACACCGCCAGGATTATGTTTCAACAACAAATAGGTGCCAAGGCCCTTGCCGCCCATGAATTTTTTAAGAATATTGTCGTCAATTGTTTCAACAATACTCGTCTGTTCAGTGACATCAACTATTAAAATCCGCTTGAAAAATCCTTTCATTTTAAATCCTTAGGGTTTAACTGTTTTTTTTCGACAGCCTGCATTTCAGGCGTTTTGACCTTTTATCCGGCAATTTTTCTGAAGTTATTTATGCATTGAATGAATGTGTTGAGATAATCCGGTAAAAGCAGGGCATTAAGCCTGGTCTGCTGCTTTTACCGGAAAAATTTACAATATAAACCATTACCATATATAATCAGTAATGGCAAAAAAAGCCGTCACTTTTTTTGCCGGCTTTATCCACCTGGGTCCGGTTATTTTTCAAGCTCTGTCAAACATTCATCTAAAATGGACAAGCCCTTGTCAAGCTGCTGGTCTGTGATGACAAAGGGCATCAATGTTCTTATTACATTTCCGAAATTTCCGCAGGAAAGTAAAACAAGTCCTTTTTCAAAACAGAGTTGGGTCAGTTTTTTTGTCTCTTCTCCGGCCGGTTCTTTTGTTTCACGGTCTTTTACCAGTTCCATGGCAAGCATGGGACCCTTTCCCCGGACCTCTCCTATGATTTCATGCTTTTCCTGGAGCTGGGTAAACCTTTTCTGGAGGATTTCTCCGAGTTCCTGTGCCCTTTCAAGGAGTTTGTCTTCAAATAAAATTTCAAGCACGGCCAGGGCAGCTCTGCAGGAAACCGGGTTCCCGCTGTAGGTACCGCCAAGTCCGCCGATGTGGGGGACTTCCATGAGGTCTTTTCTTCCGGTCACTGCGCTCAAAGGCATGCCTCCGGCAAGGCTTTTAGCCAGGGTAATCAGATCCGGTTCAATTCCCCAGTGTTCAATGGCAAAAAATTTACCGGTACGGCCGGAGCCTGCCTGAACTTCATCAATAATAAGCGCAATACCGTATTTTTTGCATATGGCTGACAATTTGGCAAAATACTCAGGGGGCGGTGTTACAAATCCCCCTTCTCCCTGAATAGGTTCGGCAATCACTGCAGCTGTGGATTCCGCGGCTACATTGGTAATAAAAAAGTCTTCCAGATAATCACCGCAGGCCGTTTTGCACTGGGGATATGTCAGTCCGAAGGGGCATCTGTAACAATAGGGATAGGGGATCCTGTATATTTCCGGTGCAAAGGGACCAAAACCGAATTTGTAGGGCTTGACCTTGCTGGTCAGGCTCATGGTCAACAGGGTGCGGCCGTGAAATCCGTTTTCAAAACAGATGACAGCAGGCCTTTTTGTGGCATATCTGGCAACTTTTACTGCATTCTCAACGGCTTCCGCTCCGCTGTTGGCCATCATGGTCTGTTTGGGAAAGTCTCCTGGAGCCAGCTGGTTGAGTTTTGAGGCAAGTTCCATATATGAGTCGTACATGCCCACATGAAAACAGGTGTGAATGAAATTTTCAGCCTGATCTTTTATGGCGGCAACCACTTTGGGATGGCAGTGCCCCACATTGTTGACGCCTATGCCCCCGGCAAAATCGATAAAGTCCCGGCCTTCAATGTCTGTCATTATGGCGCCGGACGCTTTTTTGATAATGGCCGGTGTGAGGTTGGCAGGTCCCTGGGGGACGCATTCTTTACGCAGGTTCTGGTAGTATTCAAAAGTTTTTTCAGTCATTTTACCTTTTTCTCCATATAAAAATTTTCTGGTTTGATACTTGATGATCAAGTTTTTTAAAGTTGACATTTATCTGTGAGGGGTCAGGCTGACCCCATTTTCGAAAAATCAGATATAAAAACTTGATCATCGAGTGATAGGAACTGAGAATTGTTATTTCAGAATTTTTTAAATTGCCTGGATGAAAGTTGTGGTTGCATTTTAAGGTACAGCAACTTTTGTGCCGTATCACTGGATGATGAAGTTGTTGTGCCTGGTTTCCTGGAAACGGGGTCAGCTGGCGTTATTAACCACAGCCGTTGTGAACCAGTGACAACACAGACAATAACAATAATTTAGGCCTGACCTTCCCCGTTTTTTTATTAAAAACAGAATAATCATTTAATAATTAGCCAACAAATGAATCTTAAACAGGTCGTTTTATCTGTTTTTAAGCTATGAAAAATGCGGCAATGCATATTTTAATGCAGGTATGCATTAAAATATAAATATTTGAAAACCATTTTCAGAAAATTTTTTTAAAAGAATCATTTTGAAAAGAGGTGCCATCAAAGGAAAAGCGTAAGGGGCGGCTCTGAATTTTTTAAATTTTTATTGTGATACTGTGTATCATTGGGGATATATAGTTGAGATTTGTAATGGAGGATTTATGAAATGCTGCATTTTTCTGACAGGAACGGCTGACGCTTTTATGCTTTTCTGCATATTAGGGAGAATACTGTTTTCTCCTTTTTTTCAATAATTCAAGTTATATTAGGCCTTTCTTTTATGATTCCTGTAACTGGCATGTAGTTTGCAGACATAAAATGTATAGTAATAGATCTAAATGGCTTGTGGATTTATAAAATTCATGTTTTTTTGTTAAAAAAATAAGGAGGGGGCTGACACACAGTGTGTTGAGATAAAATTTTTCGATGCGGGTTGCGGGTTGCATAATTCAAATAAACCAAATTATTATTAAACTATTGAACAGGGAGTATAACCGTCATGATTAAGCGTAAAAAAAAATTATCACTGAGTTCTATTGTTTTTATACTTTTTATTGCCATAACCATTACCTGTTTTGGGCACGACTTCTTTAACAAGGCTTCTGCAGGAGGGAATTACAGATTTATGATGCAGAACATGTTTTCATTGAATCATCCTGTTACCGAGGCTGTAAACCATATGGCCCAGGATCTGAAAAAGAAGACCAACGGCAGAATAACCATTCAGGTCCTTCCCTCAGGCGCTCTGGTAAAGGGCCCTAATGTTTTTGAGTCTGTAGGGAATGGTGCCATTGACATGGGCACCACATGCAGCTGCTATCATAACGGAATACTTCCCGTTGCAGCTACAGCCTTTGCTCTTCCAGGAGATCCCAGGGGTGTTGAAGAGATCATGGACTTCATTTATAAGGAAGAAGTGTTGTCCTTTTTAAGGGATGCCTATGCCACTGCCAATGTCAGGTATGGGGCGCCAGTTATATGGGACGGATACACCATTGTTTCCAAGGAACCCATAAAAACCTGGGAAGATCTAAAAAAACTCAAGGTCAGGGCCTCGGGTTCAGTTGCTAAAACATTCAGACAGATGGGTGTTTCAACGATTTTTATCCCGTTTTCTGAAATTTATGTGGCCCTGTCCCGCGGTACCATTGACGCTGAAATCAGCGGCAGCAACACGGAAAGCTATCTGGCAAAAACCTTTGAAGTGGCAAAATACCAGACCATTCCTCCCATATCCGGCGCCCAGAATTGTGAAATTATTTTAAACAATAAAAAATGGAACTCCCTCCCTGCTGAACTGCAGACAGTTTTTGAGAAGGCCCTTAAAGATTGTTCTTTAAAAGTGGCTGAAATATTTGAAGAAAAAAACAAAGCGTCCATAGCCATTATGGAATCAAAGGGCGCTGAGTTTATCCAGCTGCCTGACGATGTGATGAAAAAATGGATGAAGGCAGCGGTTGAACTCTGGGACAAAGAGCTTGCCAAGGAAAGTCCGCTTTCAGCGGAATATATCAAACTTGTAAAAAAAGATCTTAAAGAACGCGGTTTCAAATTATAGATTGTCTCAACCCAAGGCCATGGCAGACGATTAAACTTAAGGGTTTCCAGTGTCGCTGCCATGATGTCGCTTATTACCATAATGAAAAACAGAAAGGTATAGGATTGAATATGCAGACGGTTGAAAAATTTATAAATTTTGTAGAAAAGATAAATATAAAAATTGGAAAAGCATCAAGTTATCTGATTTTTGTGTTTATGATGCTCATGGTTTTTGAAGTTATTGCACGGTATTTTCTTCAAAGTCCGACCAATTGGGTTCATGAAATGTGTGGTCAGCTTTTTGCCGCATACATCGCCCTTACAGGGGGATGGGTGCTTTACGATAAAGGTCATGTGGCCGTTGATATAATTTACCAGTACTTTCCTCAAAAAGCAAAAAATACAGCTGATATCATTGTCTCTTTAACAGCGCTGTTTATGTTTGCTGTTCTATTCTGGCAGGGATATAAATATGCGTGGCATGCAATTGTAACGAATCAGCACTCCCATACGCTTTTTGGACCCCCCATGTGGCCGGTTAAATTGATGCTGCCAATAGGGTCTCTGTTGTTTTTGCTTCAGATTTTTGCTGATCTTGCCCGGAGTATAACAGATTTTAAAAAGAGGAGATTATAATGAATCCCGGTTTGATTGTTGTTCTGATGTTTCTGGGAGTTATTGCCCTGTTTGTATTGAGAGCTCCTGTTGCGTTTACTCTTGGTGCTGTGGGGATTGTCTCTCTTCTGGCTATCAATGGTCCCATGTTTCTCCAGCTCCTTCCGCCTTCGATTCTCGAAAACATGACAAGCATTATTCTTCTTGCCATTCCTTTGTTTATATTTATCGGCTGTATGCTGGAAAAATCAGGTATTGCCGATGAAATATTTGAAATGATCTACAAATGGCTTGGTCCGGTTCCTGGTGGCCTTGCCATTGGTACGGTTTTTATCTGTGTTGTTTTTGCAGCCATGGTGGGTGTTGTCGGGGCCGCTACGGTGACCATGGGACTTATCGCCCTGCCGGCCATGCTCAAGCGGGGATACAAGCCAACTCTGGCCATTGGCTGTATTTCAGGTGGCGGAGCCCTTGGTTTTCTCATTCCGCCAAGCGTTACCATGATTGTTTATGCGTCCCTTTCCAATCTTTCCATTGGGAAAATGTTTCTGGCTGGTGTGGTGCCCGGATTTATGCTGGCCTCTTTTTTTATGGCTTATATCCTTATCAGGAGCCTTATTAATCCTCAACTGGCCCCGCCTGTTCCAAAATCTGAAAGGGCAACCTGGCGGGAAAAATTTATTTCCGTTAAAAATCTTGCCATGCCCTTTATTTTAATTTTTTCCATCATGGGTACGATTTTTTCCGGCATTGCCACACCGACCGAAGCCGCTGCTGTGGGTGCCTTTATTGCCATGATCATTGTTCTGCTCAGAACCCGGTCTATAAAAGGGACCATGGACACAATAATCAGTGCAGCGGAAAAGACAGCCAAGCTGACAAGCATGGTGTTATGGATAATTATCGGGTGTCTGGCATTTTCAGCCGTTGTAAACACCCTTGGTCTTCCCTATCTTTTAAATGATTTAATAGATTCTCTGGGCGTTAACCGCTGGGTTGTACTCATATTCATGCAGTTGAGTTTTTTTCTGCTGGGAATGGTTATGGATGATCTGCCCATTATAATGATTACAGTCCCCATCTATGTCCCCTTGATCAATATTCTCGGCTTTGATCCGTTATGGTTTGGCATACTTTTTATTGTAAACATGCAGATGGCCTATCTGACTCCGCCCTTTGGGTTTGTCCTTTTTTACATGAAAGGCGTGGTTCCCAGGGGGATATCCATGGGCAATATTTATAACTCTGTATGGCCGTTTATAATGCTGCAGCTGCTCAGCCTTATAATGATCATGATATTCCCCGAGATTGTTCTCTGGCTGCCATCTTTTGTTGGAATGTAAATTTAAAAAAACCAGAAAAACAGCTTACGGGGTGTTAAACAGCGGTTTGTGCTGCTTCACCCCGTTTTTTATTTTGTTTGCAAAACAGCCACACCCATATCATTTCGCAATCCTTTGATTGAAAAATTTGTCAACCACTTATAAACTGTCATAAAAATTTATAAATCTTTGTGGAAAATTTGAACAAAAAATGTTGTAATTACAACAGAGCTCAATCAGTTAATAAATATATTCTCTTTCTATCTTTATGTTTAGCCTGCGGTTCATGATTGTCTATCATAAAAAATAATTTTAAATTATCACTGGATCATCAAGTTTTTTGAATAGCACCGCTGGGAGCGGCGCTCGGTCCTTCCATAAAAACTTGATAACCGAGTATCAGAATAAAAAGAAGGAGAGTTTAACAGTATGAATTTAATGAAAAAAAGAAGTGTTGTGTGGTTACTTGTAATTTTTTTGGTATGTTGCAGAAATTTTTCTGTATGTGCAGAAGATGATTTGCAATTAAAGCCTGAAGAACATAGTTTTTTAAATGAAAAAGTAATAGTTTTCAGCATAAAAACAGAATCGAAAAGTCAGTTTGCAGAAATTATGAATTTTGAAACTGACAATAATAATTTGTTTAATATTAAGACTGATGCTCAAAAAGAAATATTTTGTAAATTAAAAATTAAATGGCACCCTGAAAAAAAATTTTGCGGAGAATTTTCTGAAACAGGAGAATGTGAGCCTTATTTTTATAAAACTGGAATTGGAGAACGTTCTATTCTTTCTGATAAACAGTATATATCCATAGAACAAAGCGAAAGTGAGTTAACTTGCTTTCAGCGGTTTAAAGCGTTTTTAAAAGGGAAAAAGGCCAGGGATTCAATATTAGCAGGTATGTGGAGTAAACATTTTAATTCCAGCAATGATCACAGAGAAACCCATAATCTGTGCGGACTTCAATACAATGGTTTTTATGCTGCAACTTTTTCCAACAGCCACAGCCATCAAGTTTTTTCTATAGGAGTATCCCGAACTCTTACTGAAAAAAGAACTGGAACGGGATTTCTTTTGGATGCAGGATATAAAATAGGTCCGATGTACGGTTATAAAAAAGGGGTACCACGGATAAGCAGATTCTCCATCCTTCCCGTGTTTTGTATAGGAATATCTTATTTTAATGTGGGTGTTGATTTAAATATTTTCCCGGCAAATGCGGTGAGTTTTAATACCCATATTAATATAAAACCGCTTAGTAAATAATGTTTGAACAAAAACTGTTCCTGTCAGGCGGACACCTCCGACACCTTTTTCATCGGGAGCAGGTGTGGTCATTTTCTTTCCGGCTGCCATTTCCATGAGGCCGTCGATAAAAGCCATACCTGAATTCAGTCTGGTTTAGATTTTTTTCATTGGTTTGATCTGCCAGGATATTTTTCCTGGATTTCCCAAATGAGCTGCCTGCCTTATGATAGATAGATGATCTGTGTTTTTCAGCCACTCTGGCATAAAATTTCCACGCCGTGAGAAATCAGGTATATGAGAAACGAATCAGGATATTTCTGAACGGATTCCCTGAATCTGGATGAAAAGATGAGCCCCTGTCTTTAATTGACAGAAAATATAATTTTGATTATTATAATTTGAATTATAATAATCAGTGTAAAGGGAATTAAATGATCAAGGGTTTTGTCAATCGGGAAAGTGAGCTTCACTATTTACAGGAAGAGTATGATTCAAACCGGTCAAGCCTGGTGATTCTTTACGGCCGAAGAAGAATCGGTAAAACAACCCTGATAAAGGAATTTATCAAAAACAAGCAGGCCGTCTATTTTTTAGCCACCCAGGAATCCGAACGGGAAAACAAAAAAAGCCTTCAACACCTCATCGCTGACAAAACCGGTAATCCCCTTTTAAAAAACAGATCGTTCTGGAATGGGATGAAATATTTCAATTGTACAGCAGCCACGCCCCCGAAGAACGGAGAATACTGGTCATTGATGAATTCCAGTACCTGGGAAAGGGGAATCATGCATTTCCTTCCGTATTTCAGAAAATATGGGATGAACATCTTTCCATTACAAATATAATGGTCATTTTATGTGGGTCCCTTATCAGTATGATGGTCAATCAAACCCTTTCCTATTCAAGTCCGTTATACGGCCGCAGAACCGGTCAAATCAGGATGAGCCAGATTCCTTTTAAACATTACAGCGCATTTTTTGAAACCTTTGATCAGATTGATCCCGTCCAATATTACGC
Organism: Desulfobacteraceae bacterium; assembly: GCA_046482845.1. GTDB lineage: Bacteria > Desulfobacterota > Desulfobacteria > Desulfobacterales > Desulfobacteraceae > DATFJZ01. The sequence goes on from JAWOEJ010000379.1 coordinate 42,501, forward strand.
TGTTACCGGCGGGGTCCCTAAATATATTGAATTGTTTCGTCCCAGTACAGATATTTTTAAAGCCATAAAAAACAATATTCTTTCAAAACATAGTTTTTTGTATGAAGAACCCATTTTTCTGCTTGAAAGGGAGGTTGGGGAAATCGGCGCCTACTTCTCTATGATCAAATCAATTGCTGCGGGTAATCAAAAACTGGGGAAAATTTCTTCAAGCCTGGGAGTTAAGCAAAGCAACATCACCAAATATCTAAAAACCCTTATGGAACTTGACCTGATTGAAAGAATCGTTCCTGTTACTGAAAAAAATCCGGAAAAAAGTAAAAAAGGGCTGTACCGGATTAAGGATAACTTTATCAGATTCTGGTTCAGGTTTGTTTACCCTTACCGACATTACCTGGAAATGGATAACCTTGAATTTGTTATAAAAAAAATTAAACAAAATTTTAATGATAACCATGTGAGTTATGTTTATGCGGTTTCCTGGCAGGGAAAAAGTCTTATCTCCATTGGTTTTCAATGTTCCTGACAGGCAACCGCTGGGGGCGGCGGTATCCAAAAAACTTGATGATCGAGTTTGAACTTATTATTATCCTGAAAAACACAAATGAGACAAAAAAATTAAAAAGAAAAGCCGGTACGCTCATTTGAGTCCTTAGGGATCTTCCAAAAAATAATCCACGCATCCTGCTTGTCTTTTTGCCCGTCACCTGCGTTGCGCCAATGGGACATATTTCAATATGCCTCCATTAACGCGCCTTGAAGACGAACAAAAATCCTGTGCAATATACGTATATTATTTTTTTCCAGATCCCTTAAATTAAACGGATGTAGATGGAAACGGATTACCTGGATATAATTTTTTCATATTTTTCTTTTGTTAAAGGGCATTCCAATAATTGATCGAACTCTGAAACTGATAAGCCTAACTGCCTGGCAGGCCTGACCTGTTTTAAAATCCTGGCAGTTTAAATTTCATAGTGACTTCTCCGGTACTGCTGTCAATGGTCACCATTTTTTCATCGGGAGCTGTAGATTCCATCTTTTTTCCGGTGGCCATTTCCATGAGACCGCCGATAAACGCCATGCCTGAATTCAGGACGGTTTCTATTTTTTCCTTTGGCTGACTGGCCAGGATATTGTCTCCAGATTCCTGGGATGCGCTGGTGATTTTTTCTTCAGACTCCCCTGGGTCAGTCACTGAATTTTCAGGCGTTTCTGACCCTGCCTGATTATCGGCTTTAATCTCTTGTGATTTGAGTTCCTCCCTGACCTCTGAGTGTTCTTGATTTGCACTGCTCTGATAAATAATGTCCTTTGTATCCGGGGCTTTCAGGCGATTGTCTTCTTCCTCTCTGTTGAGGATTTCGGGGTTGAAGATTTCGGGGTTGAGGGTTTCAGGGTTGAGGATTTCAGGGTTCAGGTAATACGGGGTGTCGTCCGGGATTTCCTCGGGTTCAGTGGGATCAGAGGGGGCAGGGGCTGCTGTTTCATTCATCATTTCCCTTAAGCTGTTGAGCACTTCGTTTCTTTTTTCCCTGGAAAATTCAACCGTGTCAGGTCCCTCATCAAATACCCCGTCAAAAAGATCGGTTTTCAGCTGAATTCCTGCCAGTATACTTTCTTCAATGCTGCGCTTTGCAATCAGATTGATGACATTGATGCAGCTGCTGGTCTGGCCGATCCGGCTGACCCGTCCTATGCGCTGGTTCATTTTGGCAGGGTTCCAGGGCAGTTCAAAATTCACCACACAGTCTGCTGCCTGAAGGTTCAGCCCAGTGCCGCCGGCATCTGTTGAGAGAAATACCCGGCACTCCGGATTGTTGGTGAATGCATCAATCAGCACCTGCCGTCTTTTGACCGGGACCTTTCCTGACAGTTCAACAAAGGAAATTTCCGCATTGGAAAGATGTCTGGCAATCAGATAGGTCATGGTGGTCCATTCACTGAATATGACCATTTTGCGCTGGTTCTGTACCACCAGCTCATCAATGATGGTTTCAAGTTCTTTGAGTTTGGGGGAAATCTGAGTGGACCGGTCTATTAAATAGGTAGAATCGCACACCATGCGCATGCGCAGAAGCAGAACCTGGATTTTCCGCAGATCCATGGGGGTGAGAAATTTTTTATTCATCAGTGGGATCAAAGATCTGGAATACCCGCCATGGATCTGATGCTGTTCTTCAGACAGATCAATATAATAATTGTTCACCACCTCAGCGGGCAGCTCTTCAATGACCTCTTCTTTTTTCCGCCGCAGCACAATGCGTTTGAGTTTTTTATTGAGCAGGTCCAGGTTTCTGTATCCGGCAATGCTGCTTTTTTTGGTTTTTGATATAAGGAAATGATCTGCGGCAAACTGCCATAACGGGGTGAGCATATACGGGTCAAGGAACTGGACAATGGAGTATATGTCTTCCAGCTTGTTTTCTAAAGGGGTACCTGTGAGGACCAGGGCGTGCTTTTTGGGGATTCTTTTCACCGCATCTGCAGTTTTTGTGGAAAAGTTTCTGATTCTCTGGGCTTCATCCAGGATGATAATATCCGGTTCAAACCGGGTAAGCACAGTGACATCCCTGAGCACTGCTTCGTAGTTGGTGATTTTGAAAAACCCGGTGTCATTGAAATAGGCGTTTTCCCGCTGCTGAGGAGATCCGGCAACCACAACAGCGCTTTCACTTGAAAATTTTTCAATTTCCCTTTTCCACTGTTCCTTTAACGAGGCCAGGGTGACAATCAATACCTTTGAAAAACCGAACACCTCTTTCTTTAATACAGCCAGGGCAATGGCCTGCAGGGTTTTTCCAAGCCCCATTTCATCCCCGAGCAGAAATCCCTTTTTAAACAGGCCGAATTCCACCCCTTTTTTCTGATAGGGGTACAACCCCGGTAAAATGGGATGGTCAGGCAGGGCGCCCCCTTCCATTTCACTGAGCTGTTTTTCCTGAAGATCATGGTCAACCATTTTCAGCAGGTTTTCACGGATACACACCCGTTTGTCTCCCTGGAGACGGGTGATCAGACCCATGATATCCCCGGGACGGTGTGAGAGAAACTCCCCCTTTTCATTAAACCAGGTGTCCAGAAGGGGGGTCAGGTCAGATATTTCAGCGACAGGCCGCTGGGAAAACAGCTTTGGCGCTCCTGTAAGGGAGTCCCAGTAAAGATCAATAAATGGAAATTTTTCCTTTGCCGTCTGTTTTTTAAACCCCGGTTCTTTTGCAATGGTAGCCGTGGCAAAAAATATGTGTTTGCAGAATCCCAAACCGTTGGTGAGATAATCAGGACAGGTGCAGTGACCCAGGCCGTTTTCCGGATCATGGAGGGTAACGGTGTAGGTGCGGCCGGCAGGGGTTTTCACTTTGTGATCGCCCTTGTACATATCCCCTTTTTCAAGGGTTAATTTTTCATGTGCAGCTCTTTTTTTTCTGTCGCTTATGGCCAGTGATTTGATCTCTTCCTCTGAAAGGTAGGTTTCCTCTTTTTTCTTTTCTTCTGCAGTTTTCTGAGTCCCGGCGGCCTGTCTGTCCAGGATATCCCGGGTATTTAAAAGGGCGGCCACCACATGTTTGCACCCGTTTCCAGGGTAAGGACAGGTGCATGAGTAGTCAGCCCTGTTGTGGTTCAGTTGGATCCGCGTGGTATAATCGCCGTAATTTCCGTCAAACTGAAACACAAAGGTGGTGTGGTCAAAATCCTTTTCTGCCAGAAAAAATGATCCATTGGCATAGACACTCTTCCCGCGGTGATAGATCGGCAGGGAGTCTGCTACCTCTTTTCTGATATATTCCTCTGAAAGTCCCGGCATCTTCTTTATCCTTTATATGAAAGCCATCAGCCATCAGTACTCAGCTCTCAGCTTTCATGCTTTGTTGTGCCTGTCAAGGCATGGACGTTATATGAAACAATTAACCCTGTTTCCCCTGCAGATGCCCTGTCCAGGAGCATTGAAGCCTGGAGATTCCTTTCATGGTGTGGTTATGGACAGGGCATTTTGGGAAACAGCATTTCTTTGTTTCATTATTTATGTGAGCCGGGGGTGGTTTGTCAAGGTTAAAGAATGAGCCGCTGGCTGTCACATTTTTCCCGTAAAAGGTAGAGTTCGTGTTCTGAGGGCGGAATTTCTTCTTCTGCCCTGGAAACGTCTACGGTAAAAGCCATTTTTTCAAGGATCTGGTCCGGGGTGATTCCCGGATAGCAGCGGTAAAGGTACATCTGTTTGGTCTGCTCATCAAACTTCATTACCCCCATGTTTGTAATCACCATTTCAGGGCCGCCAGGGGGCAGGCCGGCTTTTTCTCTTCCACCGGGTCCGTCCAGATATCCAGGGCTTGTCAGGTAATCCAGGTGTTTGACAAATTTGCGCTTTTCATGCTGCATGAATATCAGACTTTTAGGAACAAAGGAGGCCACGTCACATCCCCCGCCGCTGCCTGAGAAACGGATTTTAGGGCTTGAATAGTCGCCGATGACTGTGGAATTGAGATTGCCGAAGATGTCAATCTGGGCAGCCCCGAGGATGCCGACCACATGTTGTCCTGTTATTCTGTTCTGCATGGTTGCAAAGGAGTCAAGAAGCCCGCCGTTGGCTGAGGTATGGTACATGACCCGTGAATCCCCCACGGCCATGGGAATTTCGTCAAGTTTTGAATCTATGGCACCGGTTTCAAAAAATATAACGCTTTCCGGTGCATTGATTTTTTTAGCGGCCATGGCTGCCAGCATGGAAATGCCTGTGCCGCAGAAGACAATATCATTATTGCTGATTTCTCTGGCCGCAACGATTGTCATCATTTCTTTTAATGTATAGTCCATAAGTATCTCCTGATGTGTCATCCCCAATGGAATCAAGTTCTGTCAAGATTTGCGGCGTAGCCTGTTTCTGGATCAGCCATGATTTTTTTGATTTGATCCGGCCCCACAAGATTAATAAGTTCCAGGTGATCTTTTGTGCCGAAAATGTATTTTTCAAGGTATTTTTTATAATCGTCATCGTTTTTGGCAATTTTGCCGTACATTTTCAGCTGGCCGGGATCATAGTCATAGCTGTTGTAGCAGGCTGTGGGATAGGCGCCAAAGGGAAGATGGATTACGGCATCTACATGGATAAAGGGAATCTGGTTCTGATCTGAATTTTGTTTGAGTTCATCCCCCGGGTAGAGCTGTTCACAGGTCACAATAAGATGGTTTGCCGCTTTTGCCTGCTCCACATCGGCAAAGGTAAGTCCTTCTATCCGGCAGTTTCCCTTTTTATCTGCCTTTTGCACATGAATTATGGTGACATCAGGGGTGATGGCCGGCACCAGAACCAGTTTGTCTGCATTGCCCCAGCCGGAAAAGGGATTGTCCATTTCCAGGAGTTTGTCATTGGGAATTTTTTGTGATTGGCTTCTCTGCTGTCTGGAAAATCCCCATTTTTTTATGATATCCGTTCCAAGTGAGGACCGGGTGGGCAGAAAGGGGAGACCCATGGCGCCTGCAAGAAATCTCAATGTCATTTGATAATTGGTGTAATCTTCCACCTGCACAAGGCCCTGCTCAACCGCTTTTCTGAACCGGATACAGGTAGATGCAAATTTTCCGTTTCCGCCATAGGCGATTTCCAGTCTGGCAACAGATCCTGCGCCAATGAGCTCATCCACGCCCTGTCCGTTGGAATGGGCGTACAGGTGAATATCCCTGATGTTCTGGCGGATGATTTCATACACTGCAGCCATGGGGTTTCTGTTGATTGTAAAGCCCCCGATGCTCAGGTGGCAGCCGGGTTTTACAAATTCTTTTACGGCATGTTTAAGTGTGGTTACTTTGTCTTGACCGACATTCATGGTACACCTGTATTAGTTAAATTGTTTTATATAATGGAACACTGTTTTATTTTATAATACTTTATACAGCACAGGTATTGATTTATGTCAAGCACTTTGTGATAAATTCTGCCCCAGGTAAACTGTGTGCTGTTTCTATCTGCTGTTTCTAAAGGGGAAAAAGATAGGGCTATACACCTGGTTGAAAAAAAAACATTGTTTTTTGTGAAATTTTCTTGACATATTTTTTTTTATGTTTCATAAAATTATGAAACAGTGTTTTATAATGTTAAACAAACTGGATTCAATTTCATTGAAATGAATACATAAATTTAAAACAGGGAGGATGATTATGTCGGAAGAAGTATTGGCCCCGCTGGCTGGAAAAATAATAAGTGTGGGTGTTGAGCCCGGTGCAGCCGTAGAAGAGGATGATGAGGTGCTTATCATTGAGGCAATGAAAATGGAAACGCCGGTTTATGCACCATGTAATGGAACCGTCAAGGCAGTCAAGGTAAAGCAGGGAGATGAAGTTGAAGAAGATGATCTTTTGTTGACCATTGACTAGGATGTAAGTGGTGAAATGAATTCGGCTGTGCCGTTGTCAGGGCAGCTTGTCTGTATCCCCCATGTTCTGAGGGACACAACCAGGTATGAAACCAGAGTAAGGTAGTTTCCTTTTTCCTGTAAACGGCAGGGCTGATGGTTGCAATGGCGTTGCAGACGCCGTTAAACAGTCATTTTCCAGGGATTTTGAGGTTCAGGCGGGAATATCCGGCCTTAAATCTGTTGATCCCTGGTGGACCGGCTGTTTAACGGCCCCTCCCCCCAACTGGCCCTTAAAACCAAAATGCGTTGTGGTCTTCAGGGATTGAGCCGCATTCAGGCATGGATCAGGCAGGGCCGGACGGATTAATAAACAAAAAAGACAGCCAGGCGCAGTGTATTGTCTGTCCTGCTGTTTATGATATACGGAGAAGGAATGTATGAGACCCTATTTTGAAAAAATGAACCCTTTAGGAAAGGAACTCAAAAAAGGAGAGCTTAAGCGGACAGAGGCTGGCCTTAAAGAAATAACAGATGCGGAAAAAGAGATTCAGAAAGAGGCTGAAAAGGTTAAACTGGCTGGTTTTTCCGAAGAAAAAATAAATGCCCGGGGGCAGATGACCGTGTGGCAGCGTCTGGATTATCTTGTGGATGAAGGGACATGGTGCCCCCTTCATACCTTGTACAATCCTGCTGAAAATGAAGAGGGAACCACCAATGTCATTGACGGTATCGGTAAAATATCAGGCAGATGGGCAGTGATCATCGGCTTTGACAACAAAGTCATGGCAGGGGCATGGCTGCCCGGTCAATCGGAAAATATCCTCAGGGTGACCAACCTTGCAAAGCGCCTCAATCTGCCTCTTGTATGGCTGGTGAACTGCAGCGGGGCCAAACTGCCTGAACAGGAAAAATTTTATGCCAACCGCCGCGGGGCAGGTACGCCCTTTTTCAGGCATGCCGAGCTTGAACAGATGGGGATTCCCGTGCTGGCCGGTATTTACGGTACCAATCCTGCGGGCGGGGGATACCAGAGCATCAGTCCCACCATTCTCTTTGCCCATGAAAACTGTAATATTGCCGTGGGAGGGGCAGGCATCGTCAGCGGCATGGCCCCCCAGGGCGGCTTTAATGTAGAAATGGCAGAAGAGCTGGTCAGCAAGGCAAAGGAGCACAAGGCCAAACCCCCGGGATCTGTTAAAATTCATTATGATGAGACCGGTTTTTTCAGATATGTATATGAAAAGGAAGAAGGGGTTCTTGACGGGCTTAAGGATTATATGAAAGCAATCCCAGCCTATGATCCTAAATTTTTCAGGGTGGCAGAACCGGCTGCCCCTGCCTTTCCAGAGGAAGATATCATGCGCCTGCTTCCCCTGGAGCCCAAAAAAGTGTATTCTTTTGATCAGATTCTCTCCCGTCTGGTGGATGGTGCCGAGCATATGGAGTTCAGGCCGGACTACGGCCCTGAAATGTATACAGGGCTGTGTAAAGTAGACGGATTTCTCGTGGCCTGTATCGGCAACCGCCAGGGATACCTTGGAAAGGGCTATCCTGAGTATGCCGATTATCCCGGGTTCGGGGGCAAGCTTTACCGTCAGGGTCTTATCAAGATGAATGAGTTTGTTACCCTGTGCGGCAGGGATAGAATTCCCATTATCTGGTTCCAGGACACCTCGGGCATTGATGTGGGAGATACAGCTGAAAAAGCAGAGCTTCTCGGTCTGGGGCAGTCCCTGATCTATTCCATACAGCAGACAGATATTCCCATGATGCTGGCAGTCCTGAGAAAAGGATCTGCTGCGGCCCATTACGTGCTTGGCGGCCCCCAGGCCAACCGGCATAATGCCTTTACCCTGGGCACAGCGGCCACAGAAATTTATGTGATGCACGGAGAGACAGCTGCAGTGGCTTCCTACGCCAGAAGACTGGTAAAGGAAAAAGCTGCTGGAAATGACCTTCAGCCCGTTGTAGACAGTATGAATCAGCTGGCAGACAAATACCATGAAAAATCAAGACCTCTGTTCTGCGCAAAAACCGGTCTTGTGGATGAGCTGGTGGCATTGAAGGATCTAAGAAAATATATGGTTGCCTTTGCAGGCGGGGCGTATCAGAACCCGAAATCCATCTGCCCCCAGCATCAGATGATCTTGCCCAGAATAATTAAAGGATAGGAAAATTTAATTATGGAAAATCTTTTTACTATATTCTTTTCCGGTATTTTCGGTGTGTTCTGCGGAATGCTGTTGATGTATGGTTCGATTAAGCTCACGGCCCGGGTGACAGATAAAATTCTTGCGCTCAGGGAGAAGGAGGCCAAAAAATAAATGTTTGATCTCATTGGAATGTTGTTTAAGACAACTGGTTTTTTTCATCTGACACCGGGGATGATTGTCATGTGGGGCATTGGGCTGGTATTTATCTACCTGGCCGTGGCAAAGGACTATGAACCCCTTCTTCTTCTGCCCATCGGGTTCGGGGTTCTGCTGGCAAATCTTCCCCTGGCCGGGCTTATGGAGCCGGGCCACGGACTTTTGTGGCGTTTTTATCAATATGGAATTCAATGGGAAGTGATTCCGCCGCTGATTTTTCTGGGACTTGGCGCGTTAACGGATTTCGGACCGGTGCTGGCCAATCCAAGGTTGATTTTTCTTGGAGCAGGTGCCCAGGTCGGTGTTTATCTGACCTTTTTCATTGCCCATACCGTAATTGGTTTTGATCTGGCCGAATCCGCTGTTGTCGGTATTATCGGCGGAGCGGACGGCCCTACCACCATATTTCTGGCGGCCAAACTGGCCCCCCATCTCCTTGGGGCCTGCGCTGTTGCTGCCTATTCCTATATGGCCATGGTTCCCATTATTCAGCCGCCGATCATGCGGTTGTTAACCACAGAGGCGGAAAGAAAAATTAGGATGAAAAAGGAAAGAAAGGTCAATAAACTGGAAAAGATCTTTTTCCCGATCGTTTCAGGGCTTTTGATCATTCTTCTGATTCCGGCCTCTGCCCCCTTGATTGCCATGTTCATGGTGGGGAATCTTTTCAGGGAATCAAAGGTGGTGGAACGACTCAACCATGCGGCTCAGAACGAACTCATGAATATCGTCACCATATTTCTGGGGCTTCCTGTCGGGGCCACCATGAACGCGGAAAATTTTCTCCAGGCAGAGGTGATTTTTATCTTTGTGCTGGGTCTGTGCGCCTTTATGATCAGTACTGCGTCAGGTATACTTCTGGCAAAACTGTTCAATCTCTTTACAAAGCGAAAGATAAATCCCCTTCTCGGGGCTGCAGGTGTTTCAGCTGTGCCCATGGCCGCCAGGGTGGTTCACAAGGTCGGCACTGAATCAGACAAAAAGAATTATCTGCTCATGTACGCCATGGGTCCCAATGTGGCCGGCGTTATTGGAACAGTAATTGCCGCAGGTATATTTCTCACATTATTATAACTCGATCATCAAGTTTTTTGAATACCGCCGCCCCCAGCGGTTGCCTGTCAGGAACGAGAACGACGGAGGATTTTTTCCCTGCCAGCCTAAAAATCGGCGACCTGCGGCCACTGGTCCTCAAACAGCTT
>JAWOEJ010000405.1:0-3967 GCA_046482845.1 Desulfobacteraceae bacterium
TAGTCGTCATTCTGGCTGAAATTCCTTTTCAAAAATGGGTTTCAGGAAAATTAACCCGGTAAGTACTAGGAGAATTTTATGAAAAAAAGTGTATTTCTGGTTTTATTGTTTGTATTTGCTTTGTCAATTCAGTCCCTTTATGCGGGTGAGAAAATTCGTCTGGGCACTGAAGGCGCCTACCCTCCGTTTAACTATATCGACAGCAAGGGTGATCTGCAGGGGTTTGACATTGATATTGGCCGGGCACTGTGCGAAGCCGCCGGTGTGGATTACGAGTTCGTGGTTCAGGACTGGGACGGTATCATTCCAGGTCTGATTGCCAGGAAGTATGACTGCATTATTGCTTCCATGTCCATTACAGCGGAGCGTGAGAAAAAAGTAGATTTTACCAACAAATACTATCAGACACCGGTTAGGCTTGTGGCCAGCGTTGACAATAGATTTGATTTTTTTCTCAACGGCATAAAAGGAAAAAAAATCGGGGTCCAGAGAGGAACAGTTGGTGCAAATCTGGCAAGGGCCAAATTTGGCGATGTATGCACCATAAAAGCCTATGCCACCCAGGAAGAGGCAAATATGGATTTGGCCTCGGGCAGACTTGATTTGACATGTGCTGATTCTGTGATTCTTCAGACCGGTTTCCTTGATACCAGTGAAGGAAAGGGATATGCTTTTGTTGGTCCCAATTTTACCGATGAGGAACACCTGGGCAAGGGAATCGGTATTGCAGTCAGAGAAGGCGACAAGGAGCTGGCTGCGCTTTTTAATAAAGCCATTAAAACCATAAGGGATAACGGGGTATACAAAAGAATCAACAACAAGTATTTTGATTTTGATGTATATGGTGCTGAATAGAAACACGGACTCTTTTCTGCAGGGGAGAATGTTGTGGCTGAATTGGAAAAGACTGCTGTCAGAGCTGAAGATATCCATAAGAATTTCGGCAAAGTTGAGGTGTTGAAAGGCATTTCCCTTGAGGCCCGTGAAGGGGATGTGATTTCCCTGATCGGGTCTTCCGGTTCGGGAAAAAGTACCTTTCTGCGGTGCATCAACCTGCTTGAATCGCCGTCCAGGGGAAAGATCTTTGTTGGGGATGAGCTGATCCGGCTGAAAACCAACCGAAAGGGGCGGGTTTTTCCCGAGGACAGAAAGCAGGTGGACAGGATCCGAACAAAATTGTCCATGGTGTTTCAGCATTTCAATCTGTGGTCCCACATGACTGTCCTGGAAAACATAATGGAAGCGCCTGTACATGTCCTGAAAAGGAACAAAAAACAGGTAAAGGAACATGCCATGGCGCTTCTTGACAAAGTCGGCATCAGCCAGAGGGCGGATCATTTCCCTTCCCAGCTGTCCGGCGGACAGCAGCAGCGGGCAGCCATTGCAAGGGCGCTGGCCATGGAACCTGAAGTGCTTTTGTTTGACGAGCCGACATCTGCTTTGGACCCTGAGCTTGTGGGTGAGGTGCTCAAGGTGATGAAGGATCTGGTCAAGGAAGGGCGTACCATGATCATGGCTACCCATGAAATGGGGTTTGCAAGGGAGGTCTCCTCCCATATTATTTTTCTGGATCAGGGGGTTACCGAGGCAGAAGGCCCGCCCGAATACATTTTCGGCAGTCCTGATTCAGACCGGTGCCGTGCCTTTTTATCCAAGCTGTTTTAAAAAGGGGGTCAGGCTTCGGTTTTTCCGGTTATTGTAATTGTATGACCAGCCAGAGAGGGGATATATTTTGATAGAGTTTTTTGATCTTGAAGGATACGGGATGCTGCTGCTCAAAGGGGCAAGACTTACCCTGGCGGTTGGTGTCTTTTCAATGGTGATCACGCTTCTTCTCGGGCTTGCTGCTGCCCTGTGCAAATTGTCCAGAAACAAAATCCTATCGGGCCTTGCCGAGGTGTACACCACTGTTATCCGGGGCATACCTGAGCTGGTCCTTATCCTTCTTGTCTATTACGGAGGCCCCACAGTGATCCAGGATATTGCAGCGCTCTGGGGAAAGAATCTGTATATTGACTTAAATCCCTTTGTGGCAGGCAGCGTTACCATCGGGTTTATTTACGGAGCCTTTGCCACAGAAGTCTACCGGGGTGCTTTTCTGGCCGTGCCCAAAGGGGAGCTTGAGGCCGGCAGAGCCTGCGGCATGAGTCCCTTTATGACCTTCAGGCGCATTCACCTTCCCCAGATGTGGCGGTTTGCCATTCCAGGCCTGGGCAATGTCTGGATGGTGCTGATCAAGGCCACCGCGCTGATTTCAATTATTCAGCTGCCGGAACTCATGCGCAGTGCTGATGTGGCAGCCCGGTCAACCCGAAAACCCTTTTCCTGTTTTTTTATGGCCTCATTGTTGTATCTCGGCATAACCATTCTGTCCCTGGCATTTCAGCAGTGGGCGGAGAGAAGAGCGGACCGCGGTGTCAGAAGGGAGGCCAGCTGATTATGGACATTGATGTGATCATCCAGAACCTGCCCGATTTTTTTGACGGGGCAGTGATTACCATGAAATTGACAGTCATAAGTGTTACCATCGGGTTTTTCCTTGCCCTTGTTGTGGCTGTCATGCGGACGTCGAAAAAACCCTATGTTTGGATGCCGGCCTATGGGTTTTCCTTTTATTTCCGGGGAACCCCCCTTCTTGTGCAGTTGTTTTTGATCTACTACGGGAGCGGGCAGTTTCAGGATTTTCTAACGGATGTGGGTCTATGGACCTACTTCAGGGAGGCTTGGTTCTGTGCCCTGCTAACCCTTACCCTGAACACCACAGCATATTCTGCAGAAATCTTCAGAGGGGGCATTCAGGGCGTTTCCTTTGGTGAAATTGAAGCGGGCAGGGCCTACGGCATGTCCGGGTTTAAACTGTACAGACGCATTATTCTTCCATCTGCCATTCGAATTGCCTGGCCGGCGTATACCAATGAAGTGGTTTTTTTACTCCAGGCAACATCTCTGGTATCCATTATTACGCTCATGGATCTGACAGGGGTTGCCAGGGTTGCATCTGCCAGAACCTTTGCCTTTTATGAGCTTTTCCTGACCATTGCCGTTATCTATCTTGTTCTGGTGTATGGTGTAATTTTTATCTTTAAAAGAATTGAAAACCGCATCAATGCATACCTGAATCTTGAAAATGCATAAGCATATGATAGTGTCAATCCGTGATTTATTCCGTGCTGGTTCTTGGAATTAAGGAAAACATCCCTCATCCCTTTGATCACATTTGGATATCCTGCCTGTGACGGGTCAGGCCTGCGCCAGCAGCGCTGTCCCGGGGGGGGTGCGGTCAGCGGCTTTAAATCACGGCCCGGGTGCGCGCCATTATCTCCAAGGGTCCGGGGTCACAGCAATGGGGGGGAGAACGCCAGTATTACAAGCCTGAACTTCGTTTTCCAGAAACCATACATATATACTCGACCATCGAGCAAGAGGAAAACAAAAAGAATATGACGTTTGTCAAAAAAAGAAGAAAAACACGTCAGATAAGTGTTGGCAGTGTAACCATCGGCGGACAGGCCCCTGTTGCTGTACAGTCCATGACAAATACCTTTACCCAGGATGTAAGAGCCACCATTGCTCAGATACAGCAACTGACCCGGGCAGGGTGTGAGATCGTAAGGGTTGCGGTTCCTGATATGGAAGCGGCCCATGCCATTGAACCTATAAAAAAACAGATAGAAATTCCCCTTATCGCAGATATTCATTTTGATTACAGGCTTGCCCTGGCATCCTGCCGGGCCGGTGCGGACGGTCTTCGTATCAATCCCGGAAATATAGGGGATGAAAACAAGATTAAACAGGTTGCAGACTGTGCCAGGGAGAGGAAAATACCCATTCGTATCGGGGTCAATGCCGGCTCCCTTGAAAAGGATATTGAACACAGACGTGGACCTACAGCTGAGGCCATGGTGGAAAGCGGGCTCCGCAATATAAGTATTTTACAAAATCTGGATTTTCATGATATAAAAATATC
>JAWOEJ010000027.1:0-15663 GCA_046482845.1 Desulfobacteraceae bacterium
GCCCTGCTGGATGCTGACGTAAACTATAAGATTGCCAAAGATTTTACCAATACAGTCAAGGAGAAAGCCCTTGGCCAGAAGGTAGTGGAGTCGGTAAAGCCCGGCCAGCTGATGGTGAAGATCGTGAATGATGAGCTGGCTAACCTGATGGGAGGCACTGCTGCAGAACTCAACCTGGAGGGAAATCCTACAGTCATCCTGCTTGCAGGGCTTCAGGGATCCGGTAAGACGACCATGGCCGGTAAGCTGGCCCGCTTCTTCAGGGATAAGCATGGCAAGAATCCCATGCTGGTGGCAAGTGACGTGGCCGCAGGTCGCCGATTTTTAGCCTGGCAGGGAAAAAGTCCTCCGTCGGTCGCTGTTCTGACAGGCAAACGCTGGGGGCGGCGGTATTCAAAAAACTTGATAACCGAGTGGTATGATTTAAAAACAGATGACATTTGTCATATATTGTCTGTTGTTTCCTGTGTCATTATGGGTTATACTCGTTGATCAGGTTTTTGGTTCTGGAGAACGGGGGCAGCTGACGTTATCTACCACAGGTCGCCGTTTTTTAGCCTGACAGGGAAAAAATCCTCCGTTGTTCACGTTCCTGACAGGCAACCGCTGGGGGCGGTGCTATTCAAAAAAACTTGATCTTCGAGTAACAGCAGAAATACAAAAGTCTCATGCTTTAACAGGGAGGGTTGCAGAATATTTTGAGGTACTGCCAGGAATAACATGGTAAACACAAGGAGGAAAAATGGATTTAAAAGGTCTTAAGGGGGGACAGTATCGTCCACTTACCCAGGAACAGGTAAAGAATATACATGAAGCTTCCCTCACCATCCTGGAGACAACCGGGGTGGGTTATGAAGAAGGTCTCGGGGATACTGCAGAGATGCTTGAGAAAAACGGGGCTGATGTTGACAGGGATAAGCGGAAAATCAGGTTTCCAAGGGATCTGATTGTTGAAAATGTGGCAAAGGCGCCTGAAAAGGTGATGCTCTATGGACGTGATACCAAAAATGACCTGGAACTTACAGGGGACAAAGTTTACCTTGGAACCGGCGGAGCTGCCATAAAAATTCTGGATCCTGAAACAGGAGAGGCCAGGTCAACCACGCTTAAAGATCTTTACAACGTGTCAAGGCTGGTGGACCAGCTGGATAATATCCATTTTCTGCTACGGCCATGCATCCCCACGGATATTCCTGAATCTGCCTATGATATCAATATGTATTATGCCTGTCTCAAGGCATCAACCAAGCATGTGATGTCAGGGGTGAATGATGAAAAAGGGTTTAAGGATGTTTTAGAACTGGCCGCTGTTATTGCCGGCGGAAAAGAAGCATTTATGGCCAGGCCCTTTATTTCAGTGATCACCTCCTTTGCCATCAGTCCCCTGAAGCTCTGCACCCAGTCCACCCATATCATGCAGGAGGCCAACAGAAACAATATTGCCGTGGCTCTTTCCAGTGCACCCATGGCAGGGTCAACATCCCCACTGACCATGGCGGGAACCCTGGCTCAGCTCCACTCCGAACAAATGGCAGGCATTGCCATCTGTCAGATTACCCGTCCGGGTGCTCCTACCATTTACGGAGGGATTCCCGGTCTTGCCAACCTCAAGACCATGGGATACTCGGGCGGGGCTGTTGAGTGCGGTATGATGAACGCTGCCATTCACCAATTGTCAAGATTTATCAAAGTGCCCAATTATAACTCTGCCGGGCTGTCAGATTCCAAACTCCCGGATATTCAGGCGGGATGGGAAAAGGCCTTTACTTCGCTGCTGGCTGCCATGGGAGGCTCCAACTATATCCACCACAGCGCCGGCATGCTTGAATCCATGCTGACAATTGCCCATGAGCAGTATGTGATTGACGATGAAATTATTGGCAACTGCTGCAGGGTTCTCAAGGGAATTGATGTGGATCCGGAACATCTTGCCCTTGAGGTGATTGATTCAGTCGGTCCGGGCGGTAATTTTATGACATCCCCCCATACCATGACCCATATGAAAACAGAATACTTTGCAGGTAACGGGGTAGCAGACAGAAAAAGCCGTTCAAAATGGGAAAAAGACGGATCTCTGGATACCAGGGAAAGGGCAAAAAAAATGGCGGCTCAATTGATTGCAAAAAGTGCCCCCTCCCAGTTCTCCGATGAAATTGACAGGGAAATACGGGAAAAATTTGACATATTGCTTTAATTTCTATAAGCAGATATAAACATTCATGGCCTGAGCGGCCACAACAGATCATGAAAGCCCTCAGCTGTCAGTAACCAGCAGGGAAACAACTGTAATTCTTTACTGGAAACTGAGTGCTGATAACTGAGTACTGAAGGCTGACGGCTTTCATATAATTTAAACGGGATGAAAAAAGGCATCCTTCAAAACCGGTTTTTGAACTGGTTTTGTAAATTGTAAAATTAATGACTGATTTTAATGAAATTCAGGAAACACTTGTAAACTGTGATGGTGATAAACTGCTTGAGCTTGTGGAAAAGGCCGTAGAGGAAAAGGTTCCTGCTGAAGAAATTCTTAACAAAGGCCTGATCGCAGGAATGGACATTGTGGGCGAAAAAATGGAAAATGAGGACATGTTTATTCCTGAGGTGCTTATGGCTGCCCAGGCCATGAGCCGCTGTGTTGAACTGCTGAAACCCCTTTTAAAGGAAGAGGAGAGCAAATCCAAAGGAAGTGTTGTGATCGGCACGGTAAAAGGCGATCTTCATGATATCGGAAAGAATCTGGTTGCCATGATGATCGAGAGTGCCGGTCTGGATGTTCATAACCTTGGTGTGGATATTGCGCCTGAAAAATTTGTTGAAGAGATCAAAAAAAAGAATGCCACTATTCTCTGCCTGTCCGCACTTTTGACGACAACAATGCCCATGATGAAAAAAACCATTGACGCGGTAACAGAAGGCGGGTTAAGAGAACAGGTCAAGATAATGGTCGGCGGCGCTCCTGTTACCCAGTCATTTGCCGATGAAATCGGTGCGGACGGGTTTGCAGCGGATGCCGGTTCCGCTGCAAAAAAAGCCAAATCATTTCTATCATAGGAGATAATTGTTTATGTTTGAAGTCATAGGCGAGAGAATCAACACGTCAAGAAAAAATGTGCAGAATGCTGTGGCAGACAGGGACAGCACGTATATCAGATCAGACGTGGAAAAACAGCTGGCAGCAGGTGCTGACTATATTGATGTTAATGCCGGCGCACGGATAGGGCATGAAGCAGAAGACATGAAATGGCTTATTGAGACCATTCAGCCCATTGCTGACAAACCACTCTGCCTTGACAGCCCTGATCCTGCCGTTCTTGAGATGGCATTCAACATGGTGGACAAGACGCCCATGGTCAATTCCATCAGTCTGGAAAATGAGCGTTTCAAAACCATGATGCCTTTTTTAAAAGACAGGGAATGCAGAATTATCGCCCTCTGCATGGATGATACCGGCATGCCCGCATCTTCAGAGGATATTGTCTCCAGGGCGGGTGTTCTGATCGAGGAACTGGGTAAGATCGGATTTAAACAGGAATTTATCTATATTGATCCTTTGGTTCAGCCCATCAGCACGGATACCACAAAGGGAGTCATGGTGCTGAACGCGGTAAAAGCGATCAAGGAAAAATTTCCTGATGTTCATATCACAGGCGGGCTGTCCAATATTTCCTATGGCCTGCCCAAAAGAAAGATTATCAACAGAACCTTTCTGACCCTTATGATGGGGACAGGTATGGATTCCGCCATTATTGATCCCCTTGACAAGGCCATTATGGCATCCATAAAAACAGCTGACATGCTTGTTGGAAATGACAATTTCTGCATGAATTTTCTCAAAGGGGTCCGCAGCGGTGTTATTGAAGCCTGACCCAGTGCTGATGACATATGGCGCAGGGGTGCTGAAACCTGACCCAGCGGTATTGACGTATAAATCGGTGCTGTTTAAGACTGGAACTGAGAGGCTGAGGCGTTTATTAAGTCAGGGAACTGAGATACTGAGGTGTTTAAGGCAGGGAGCAGGTTAGAATGTGCGGGATCGTTGCTTATTTTGGAAGTGCGCCGGACAGTGTGGCCAGAATGGTTACCGGCATGTCAGCTATTATTTACCGTGCGCCGGACAGCACAGGCATGGGCATGTTCGGGAATATGTCAAATCCCATTCTCCAGAGAAAAAACCTGGGGTCTGTGGCTGGATTTCTTGAAGTCATCAAGACAGCTCCCTTTAATGAAAATCCGGACAAAGCCCTTTATCAGCTCTGGCAGGGCCCTTTGATGAGCGGTTCTGATATGCAAAAACAGCTTATTGAATTTGAAGGATTGTCTACGGAAATCCATGCCAAGTGCCGGTCAGGATCACTGCCCTATCCTTTGATTTCCGAATTGTTTTCAGGGGATTCAAGCTGCTTTGTCTCTCTTTCACCGGGGTATCCCGGGCGCAGCGGTCCCATGCCGTATTTCAAGGTTACGTCAAGAAATGACCTCAGGTCAGTGGTTAAAACCATGGCCTGTGAATACAACCTTTCCTTTGTGGCCATAAAATCTATTTTCAGAAACCTGCTGGAGGATAATCTCAAAAAATACGGGGAAGAACTTCTTGTCAAAGCAGATGCTGCAGATGTGTTTAATGTGTTTGACTATCTGTTCCAGAAGATCTTTGAGGAATTCAGATACCGCCAGCCGGTAAGGCAGAGCTATAAGAGAATTGCCTTAAACCCCCATGCCCGGAAATATCTCTGGTATCTGCTCAAAAAAATGGACATCACAATTCCCGAGGATTTTGACTGTGATGCTGTCTCCTGTCTGTTCAGACTGCTTGATGCGGCACTTGTTTCCAGAATCCCCCATTATCCTGTCATTGAATCTGAGCTTCAGGGACTGCTTGATGAGGCCCTTGCCAGTTCAGATGTAAGCCTGTCAATGTCCTGGAAATCCCTTTATCTGGCAGAAAAGGGCCTTAACGTATACGGCAGGGCAGCGTCTGCAGTACTGGAATGGCTTCAGAAAAAAGAATTGTTAAAAGAGCTTTCCTCCAGTGTATATGCAGGAACCTCCAGTGCCATTTCTTCAGTTTTCGGGGTAACAGGTAACAGGTGCCTGGATTATATTATCCAGCCGGTGATTGCCCAGGGCAGATGGGCCCTTCAGTCTTCTGTAACATTGAAGAACGCCCATCCCTTTATGGATGAGGAGGCAAAGCGATCGATTGTGCTCAACGGACAGTTTTCAAGCGAAATGGAGCATGAGCTGGCTGATTTTCTCAGCAGTGTGGCCGGCCTTTCCTTTAGAAGCGATAACTCATCGGAATATTTTGCCCTTTTATGGGGGTATTATTATAAAATACTGAAACAGGAAAAAGCACGGTTTCAAGAGGTAAAGGATCAGATTGAAAAAGGGCTTGAAGTCTATGCCGTGGGCAGTAACTCCATAAATTATCAGATTTTCAGACAGGTGCAGAACAAGTCGGACACAGAACTGGATGAAGCTGCATTTATTGAAGCTGCAAAAATTTTTACCAAAAACGGGGGGCAGATTGCAGCAGCGGGAATCAGCATTAAGTCTCCGAGAACCCTTTATGCGGTTTCCTGCAACAGACCGCTTTTTATTGTTAAAAAAAAACATACCAATGATTTCATGGTGGTCTCTGATATCAATGCGGCCATGGGCCTGTTCCATCAGTCTGATATTATTGATGTGACAATGGCCTATGAAGGCCTTATTAAGGAACGGGAGGAGCTTTTACTCAGCCTGAAGCAAAGCCGGTCTCCCCAGAAGGACATGCAGGCGGTTGAAGAAGAATATGCAAAGAAGATTGACGATGTGCTGACCCCATTTGCCGTGGACGTGTATACCCTGGAAGGGGATGAAATTTTTGCAAAAATCTTTACCTGTTTTAAAAATGGAAATCTGCTCAGGGATATACATATAACGAATTTCAAGGGGAAAAGGCTCCACAATATTGAACCCGACTCCATAAATCTAACGCCTCCCCATGTCTACAAGGATCTGGAAAAGTCCTTTTTTGAATCTCATCTGGAGGAAGTTCCTGATCTTCTGGAAAAAATGCTGAGCGCCCGCATGCAGGAGGATGGATCCTTTAACCGGTTTCCCTTTAAAATAAATCTTCTGTACCGGAAATTTGGAAAAAAGCTTAAGAGCCTGGAACGTATCTTTCTGTTCGGTATGGGAAGCTCCAATTATGTGTCACTTTTTTCAGCAGGATTTACCAGGGCAATCGTCAGCAGGTTTCAGGTGATCTGTCTTGAACCGGTTGAAATTGACATGCTGACCCGTTTGATTGATCCGGAACGGGACCTTGTCCTTTTGGTCAGCTGGAGTGCCACAACAGCTGAAATGGTGAAAACAGCCAAAGACCTTTCTGCCATGAGGGTGGCCTTTGCCGCGGTAACCGAAAAAACCTTTGGAGATATGGCTCTGATTGCCCGTAAAAGCTGCGGTATTATTCATGTGATGAGCGGAGAAGAGGTTACAGTGTCTGCGGTGAAAAGCACATTCTGCTCCTTAATGGCAATTGATCTGTTCATGCTCTGGCTGTGTACTGAAATTCTTGATCTCCCTGTTGATCTGTCCGTTTCAGGGAGTATGGGGCAGATACCAGGGGTACTTGGATATATGCTGCAGGATGCAAAAATTAAAAGTAAGGTTCAGCAGCTGGCTTTTTATAATGCTTCTGCAGATATGTTTCTGGTTGTTGATGCCCTTTACAATAATGGTACAGGATATGAGGCAGCCATGAAAATGGAGGAGCTGACCTGGTCGGTAAAGTCCAGAGCAATTGATTACAGAGATCTTGAATTAAATATGCTCACCTCGAACAAAGATAGAAATTTTTTAATTGTAAATGCCACAAACCGGGAAAGAATCCTTGAAGCCGTTGAGGTAATGACCCGACTGAATAAAGCGGATATCCCCTTTTTTGCTGTGACCTATGAAAGCAGCCGAACCGAGACCATCCAGGCGCTCAGCAAAAACAACCAGATCCTGCTGCCCAGGTTTGAACACGGCCTTCAGCCCTTTGTGGATCTGATTTTTTATTATCTGCTGGCCTTTTATTCATCAATGGCACGGGGCAGAAAAGCAGATGATTATCCCAGAAACCGGGCCAAGTCCGTTACCACCTCGCGCTCAATTGCCCCGCCTGAATTCAGTCCGGCAGGTGAGCTGTTTAATGTAAGGCACAGGGAGCAGCTTCTTTTTGATTCTCTTATTACAGATACAGATTACCAAACCCCGGTAAAATGGGAAAGCTATGCCGGGTTTCAGGAAGGTACAAGAAAATATTTTCATTTAAACCGGAAACTGGCGCAGAAAATATCCAATGATAATCCTCTGCCGCAGTTTGTCGATTTTGATGAAAAAATGCTCACTAAGCTGTCTTTATCTCTTTTTGATTCCCAAAATGATTTTGAGCTTCTCTTTCTTCCCCTGGATATTACAGCTGATGCGGCAGTGAGAAATACCGTTGCAAAGCTGTATCGTCTTCTTCCCTGCAGGATGAGAGCGCTCCGGCTTAATGAATCTGTTGATTCCATTAAAGGAGATGTGATTATAGCTGCTGTGTCTTCCTTTGATCATCAGGCAGGTTTTCTAAGCCGTCTGAACAAGGATCAGGACAATGAAATGCTTTGGTTTGGACCGGAGCAGGCCTTGAAAGAGATGAACATAAAAGAATTTTCCATGGGTAAATTTATGCTGAACCCGGAGTTGGAAGGCATATGCGGAAGTGCCCTTTATGCCGCTTTAACCTTGATGCTTTTGAAAGCCTGGTCGTTCAGTGAGCCTGAAAAAGCAGTGGATCTGGAAAAATATTTTAAAAGAAGCGGGCATATCATTATTTCCATATTGAACCATTCCGGGCTTGCAGAGGATATAAAAAGGGTTATGGGCCTTAACTCCGCTTACCGGACCCTGCTTTACCTGTCTCCCCCTGACGGCACAGGCATCAATTTTACCCGGAAATTTGACAAAACCGGACGTATTATATCCAAAAATCTTCCTTTCGGGTCAGGGGCCCATGGGGCGCTTGTTACTGTGGACAATCGGGTTGATACAAAATTTGTTGCCCTGAAAGACAGAAAGACAATGATACATCTGTATGGAAAAAGCCAGGTGGAAAAATGGGAAACCATCTATCTGCGGGGAGAAAACATTGATTCCTATCTTGAAACACTGACCAATGATCTCTCCTCCAGGGTGGAAACCCCTTTTTTTGCTGAAGGACAATGGTATCTCCCCCTGCTCAGACCTGAATATGATGCCTCAGAAGACAACCTCATTGTGGTGGACGCCAGCAGTGAAAGATATTTTGACCTGGCAGCAGATGACCTTGCTGTATTTGGATGCCGGCATGCAAGGATGATTGTCATTACCCAGCAGGCCTTTATGGGAATGCCTGAAAAAAAATCCATCCAGAAATTTCCACTGGCAGGCATGCTTGAAATCCCAGCCGTAAAAATAAACAATCAGCTCATCCCGCTGTCTGATCTCCACATTCCCTTTGCCGTTAATATTGTAGCCGCAGCCATGGCCGGACTTGAATCTGAATAGGAAAAAAGCATACATCACAGGCGGTTCGGGCGGTTTCATCAGCATGCATGTCTGTCTTTTTCTTTCCTTGAATGACAAGCTGTCAGCAAAACTGAATTGAGCGGTTACCTGGCAGGGAAAAAGTCTTATCTCCTTAGGTTCTCAATGTTCCTTACAGGCAACCGCTGGGGGCTCTTAATCGGCTGTTTCATATAAAAACCTACTTGATGCATGATGCACAGCATCACAACAAACTATGAAAGCTTTTTTTAGCTGTTAGCTGTTAGCTTTTAGCTGAGTACTGATGGCTGATGGCTTTCATATAAAACGTCCAACAAAGCATGAAAGCTGTGGGCTGACTACTGATGGCTGACGGCTTTCATATAAAGAGGTTTGACTTTTAATACAAATCAAGTTATGAATCAGGCAGCATGTGATATAGAATAATTAATCGCTTCACAGGGAGGTCCAACACCAATGCGTTCTTTTATGAAAACCTGGATAAGACTCGGGGTTGTTCTGGTGCTCATGGTTTCAGTTTCCGGATGCATGAGTTCACTGGGGTCAAAAAAAGGGGAAACAGAAGCAGACAAGGTCAAGGAAAGAAAAACAACAGCGGTTTACTATGATTTTGAAGATATTCTGATCCCAAAGGATCTGAAAATTGTTGAAGATGCAACCGTGGTGGTAAAGACTCCAGGCTATACGTCAGGTCTTCTTACCCTGAAGGGACGAGTGGAAAAAATTTCGCTCTTTAATTTTTTTGCCAATAATATGATAAAGGACAACTGGACAATGGTCAGCCAGATCAAATCGCCGGTATCCATTATCATGGTATTTAAAAAGAGTTCCAGATGGGCAGTGATCACCATAAGAGAACAGAATATTTATACCTATGTTGAGGCAGGCGTGGCACCGACCCTGGAGGAATTCCCCTCTTCCGGCACGATTGAGGAGTTTGAAAAGGATATTTTTAACTGAAGTGAACCGTCAACTTGAAAATAAAAATATTATCCTGGGCGTAACCGGCGGCATTGCTGCCTACAAGTCAGTTGAACTGTTACGGCTTTTAAAAAAGGCCGGAGCAGATGTAAACGTTGTCATGACAAAAGCAGCCCGGAAATTTGTAGGAGAAACCACCTTCAGGGTGCTGTCGGAAAACAGGGTGTGTGTTGATCTGTTTGAGACCAGTGACACGGAGGTCAGGCATATTGACTGGGCAGTCAATGCCCATGCCGTTGTGATTGCACCGGCAACGGCAAACTGCATTGGAAAACTGGCAGGCGCAATTGCTGACGATGCCCTGACTACCATGATCCTTGCCGTTCAGTCTAAAATTCTGGTCTGCCCCTCCATGAATACCCATATGTACGAAAACCGGCTGGTACAGCAGAATCTGGATATACTTGAGAAAAACGGTTTTTCCATCCTTGAGCCGGGAACCGGTGAACTGGCCTGCAAGACAACCGGAGCCGGCCGTCTTCCTGAACCCTGGATTATTTTTGACCGGCTGGTATCCCTGTTAACCCCTAAGGATTTAAAAGATAAAAATATTCTTGTCTCTGCAGGACCGACACAAGAGGCCATTGACCCTGTCAGATTTATATCCAACCATTCTTCCGGAAAAATGGGATATGCCATTGCTGAAGCCGCTGAAAAAAGAGGAGGTCATGTCACCCTTGTGTCCGGACCGGTCTCTTTGACACCGCCTGTCGGTGTTGATCTTGTCAAAGTTGAGAGTGCAGAAGAAATGGCAGAAAAGATATTTGCTCAAATGGATCATGCCGATATTATTATCAAAGTTGCAGCCGTTGCTGATTACAGGCCTTTGACCAGTGAAACCCGGAAAATAAAAAAACAGGATAACAAAAAGGGACTGACCCTTGAACTGTCCCAGACCCTGGATATTTTAAAGGAAATCGGTAAACGCAAAAAAAATCAGTTTGTTGCAGGTTTTGCCGCAGAAACCGATAATCTTGAACAGAATGCCCTTTCAAAGATGAAAAAAAAGAACCTGGATATGATTGCTGCAAACCTTGTGGGCGTTTCTGATTCAGGATTTCAGACAGATACCAACAAGGTCAGGCTTTACTTCAGAAACGGGCAGGTCAGTGATATCCCGCTGATGGATAAAAAAGAGGTGGCCCACAGGATATGGGATGAAATTGTCTCTCACATGGGAGAGGGGTAACCATCCATGGCGCACAGACCTGGACACAATGCTGCTGAAACAGAATTTTTAAAGGTGGTGAACGGGGCAGCCGGGTATTTTGAATTCCTAAAGGCCACGGGCGCAGATGGACTTGATATTTCAGAATCGTCTATTGACAAAATCATACAACTGGCAGATCAATTCAGCGCCTCTGGTACAGTCAGCGCCCCAGCTATTGGTTCATTTAAAAAGGATAACAGTCCTGCCGGTAATACAAGTCGTACCGGTAATACAAAAAAAAGCGCTTATGTCTCCTGCCATGGAGATCAGAATGCCGACCTTTTTATTGTCACTGAGCTTCTGCCTGCAGACAGGTGTCAGCCAGAAGCTGTCAGCCATATGAAAAAGGCGCCCCCCCCCTTGAAAGAGGGGTGCCGGGTTACGCCTCAGGGCTTTTTAGCTGATCCCTTTGAAGGGGAGGCCGGTGCATTGTTTCTGAAAATACTCAAAGCCATGGGGTTGGCAAAGGACATGGTTTTTACCATGGGAATTGACCCCGGTGCTTTTCATCAGAATACAGGATTTCCAGCAGAACTTGCTGAAAAGGTAAAAAAAAGAATTGATCAGGCTGCTAAACCTCCAGGGGCGGTATTAACTTTTGGAGAATATTCAGCCAGGATAATGCTTGGGCCTGATGCCTGTGTTTCCAGGGTAAGGAATAGATTCCATAATTATAAAAATATAAGGGTCATGGCCACATACCATCCCTTTCTTCTGCTGACGGATATTTCAAAAAAGAGAGCGGTGTGGGAGGATGTTCAACAGGTTATGAAGATAACAGGAAATGCTCTCTGATAAATATATTGAAACATTGTCTGCGGAAAAAGGATATTCACACCATACCCTGAGAGCATACCGTGCTGACGTATCAGGGTTTATGCAGTACTGCCTGTCCGGTCATGAAGATCACAGTGACCTGGACAGCTTTTTTTTAAGCCTTGTAAAAAAAGAGAAAAAGTCGCTGATCCGGTCGTATATGTTTCATTTGTATAAAAGCGGTTTAAAGAAAAAGACCTGTTCAAGAAAATTGTCAGCTGTAAAATCATTTTTTGATTTTCTTGTTAAATCCGGAAGTATTGATTTTAATCCGGCTGATGCTGTGCCCTCTCCTAAGATCAAGCGGGCTGTTCCAGGGTTTTTAACCATAGATGATGTGTTCAGGCTCCTTGATTCCATCAAAACCGGCACCCTGCTTGAGAAACGCAATTGTGCTGTTTTTGAAACCTTTTACGCCACAGGGCTGCGTGTCTCTGAAATGGCGTTTCTGGATGCAGAGGATATTGATTTTGAACAAAAACTGGTAAAGGTAACAGGAAAAGGGAATAAACAGAGAATCGTGCCCCTGGGCAAACGGGCCGCTGATCTTATAAAAAATTACAGACAGGCCCTGGGCAGCTTTTATAAACCCCTGTTTCTCAATAAAAATAAGACCCGGCTGTCTGACAGATCCATGAGAAGAATATTATCAAAGCTTGTGGATGAATGCGGGCTTAACGTACCTGTTTCCCCCCACACCCTGAGACACTCCTTTGCTACTCACATGCTGGATTCAGGCGCTGATCTAAGGGGAATACAGGAAATTCTGGGACATGCAACCCTGTCAACCACCCAGATTTACACTCATTTAACAACCGACAGGCTCATGCAGGTGTATGATACAGCCCATCCCAGAAGCTGACCCTCATATGAAAAAGGCCTGTATTTGTATTCTGGATTTTTTAAGGAATTGAGATGAACGCTATATTTCATGGTACAACCATACTTGCCCTTCGCTGGAAGGGACGTGTCCTTGTCGCCGGTGACGGCCAGGTGACCCTGGGCAGCACCATTACAAAACATAAGGCTAAAAAGGTAAGAAGAATCTACAATGACAAGATTATCACCGGATTTGCCGGGGCAACTGCAGATGCCCTGCATCTGTCTGAAAAACTTGAACAGCGGCTGGAACAATACAATGGAAATCTGACCCGGAGTGCGGTTGAACTTGCCCGGGAGTGGCGGACCGACAAATACCTCAGACGGCTTGAAGCCATGATGATCGCGGCAGATGCGACCAACACCTATCTTATTTCCGGAAATGGTGATATTATAGAGCCCGATCACGAAGTGATCAGCATTGGTTCCGGCAGCACCTCAGCCCAGGCCGCGGCCACAGCCCTGATTAATCATACAGATCTTGCACCCCTGGAGATTGTAAGGGAAGCCATGGAAATTGCAGCTTCCCTGTGCATTTATACCAACCACCAGATTACCATTGAAGAGATATAAGGATGAGTGAATTAAAACCATCAGAAATAGTAAAGGAACTGGACCGGTACATCATCGGTCAGGAAAAGGCAAAGAAATCCGTTGCCATTGCATTGAGAAACCGATGGCGGCGGCGTCAGGTCCCCGAGGATTTAAGGGAGGAGATTGCCCCCAAGAATATAATCCTCATCGGATCAACCGGCGTGGGGAAAACAGAAATCGCAAGAAGACTGGCCAAACTTGCCGATTCCCCTTTTTTTAAGGTGGAGGCGTCAAAATTTACCGAAGTGGGGTATGTGGGCAGGGATGTGGAATCCATGATCCGGGACCTTGTTGAACTGACTGTAAACAATTTAAAGATACGCCAGCAGGAGGCTGTCCGTGAAAAAGCCGCAGGTATTGCCGAGGAGCGGCTTCTTGATCTTCTGCTACCCAAATCCGGCAAATCTCCGGGCAAATCTTCGGAAGAGGGAAAGAGCCAGGGAGACAATGAGCCCTATCTGGAGCTGGTCACCCCTTCTTCTACCCAGTCCTCTACCCGGGAAAAGCTGAGAAAAATGCTCAAGCAGGGCAAGCTGGATTCACGGTTTGTTGATCTGGATGTGTCTGAAAACGCCATGCCCATGATAGAAATTTTTTCCAATGCCGGAATGGAGGAGATGGGAGTCAATATGAAGGATATGCTGGGCCATCTCATGCCGAAAAATACAAAACGACGCAAGGTTAAGGTAAAGGAGGCCCTGAAACTGCTTACCCAGGAAGAGGCGGCCCATCTTGTGGATATGGAAAAAGTGACATCAGATGCGGTTGAACTTGTGGAGCAGTCCGGTATCATTTTTCTGGATGAAATAGACAAGATTGCCGGCAAGGAGAGCAGCTACGGGCCTGAAGTGTCCAAGCAGGGCGTGCAGAGAGATCTTCTCCCCATTGTTGAGGGCAGCAGTGTTCCCACCAAATACGGAACGGTTCATACAGATCATATTCTCTTTATTGCTTCGGGTGCATTTCATACAGCCAAGCCCTCGGATCTGATCCCTGAACTTCAGGGCCGGTTTCCCATCCGTGTGGAACTGGATTCCCTTGCCCTCAATGATTTTCTAAGAATTCTCACCGAGCCGAAAAATGCCCTTGTTCTTCAGTACATTGCCCTTTTAAGAACCGAGGGTGTTAATCTGTCCTTTACCCAGGATGCTGTTGCACGGATTGCCGCCATTGCCGTTGATGTGAATAATTCAACGGAAAATATCGGGGCAAGACGGCTGCACACCCTGATGGAGAGACTCCTTGAAAAAATTTTGTTTTCAGCACCGGATGTGGATGAAAAAGACATCAATATTGATGCGGAATTTGTTGACGCACAATTGATGGATATTGTTAAAGATCAGGATTTAAGCAGGTATATTTTATAAAATGAATGCATCAGGGAATAAGATGACTGCACCGGAAAACAGGATGAATGCAGCAGACATATTAATTGAATCTCTGCCCTACATCCGGAAGTTTTCAGGAAAGACCATTGTTGTCAAATACGGCGGACATGCCATGGTGGACACACGGCTCAAAGAAGATTTTGCCAGTGATATCACCTTGTTGAAATACGTGGGAATTAACCCTGTGGTGGTACACGGCGGCGGTCCCCAGATCAACAAGGTCCTGGATGCCATGGGCATTGTCCCGAAATTTGTAAGGGGGATGCGGTATACAGACGACAAGATCATGGATGTGGTGGAGATGGTTCTCGGCGGCAAGGTCAACAAGGAGATTGTTGCACAGATAAACCGGGCCGGCGGCCGGGCAGCTGGCCTGTCAGGAAAAGACGGGTCTTTGATTCTTGCTGAAAAAATGACCATATATAAGGAAACACAAGGGGAAAATCCCCCGGAAATCATTGATCCCGGCATGGTGGGGTCTGTTTCAAAAATTGACCCCTCTATTATACATACCCTTGTTGATAACGGGTTTATTCCGGTAATTGCTCCTGTGGGTACAGGGAAAAACAATGAGACCTATAATATCAATGCAGACCTTGTTGCTTCTAAAATAGCCTCGGCCCTTCAGGCAGAGCGCCTTATTCTGCTCACTGATGTGGACGGCCTGCTGGACAGCCAAAATCAGCTCATGACTTCGGTGGACAAACAGACCATCAATACCATGATCCGGGAAAATGAAATAAAAGGGGGCATGATTCCAAAAATGGAGTGCTGCATGGAAGCGCTGGCAAACAGGGTGGGCAAAGCCCATATCATCAATGGCACCCGCCCCCATGCCCTGCTTCTGGAATTATTTACCGATTCAGGTATAGGTACGCAGCTGGTTTTATAACTCGGTTATCAATTTTTTTGAATACCGCCGCCCCCAGCGGTTGCCTGTCAGGAACGAGAACGACGGAGGACTTTTTCCCTGCCAGGCTAAAAATCAAGAACTGCGGCCACTGGTCCTCAAACAGCTTGATTGTCGCAACGCCTGGCAGGGAAAAAGTCTGATCTCCTTTGGTTCTCAATGTTCCTGACAGGCAACCGCTGGGGGCTCTTAATCGGTCCTTCCATAAAAAGTTGATAACCGAGTATAAGGAATTCAAACCCCAGAATACTCAGAAAAGAAAACGAATAAAAATTCTGTGTTTTCTGTGTTTTCTGTGGTTAAAAATAAAAATATTATATTTT
>JAWOEJ010000120.1:0-23316 GCA_046482845.1 Desulfobacteraceae bacterium
AGCTCAAAGGGGGTAAGGCTTTCATAGCCGGTTTCGGTTACCCGTATGGTCTGCTCAAACTGAGCGGACAGGGAATTGTCATTGGTCACTGCCGTCCAGTTGTCATCAAGGACATGAAGTTCTTTTTTGCCGAAATTGATCATGGGTTCTATGGTAAACACCATGCCGGGCACCAGTTTTATTCCTCTGCCTTTTTTCCCGAAATGAAGGACCTGGGGGGGCTCATGAAAATTGATACCGACCCCGTGGCCGACAAACTCCCTGACTACAGAACATCCCTGTCGTTCGGCATAATCCTGGATGATCCAGCCGAGATCACCGAGCTGCACCCCTGGTTTTACCGCTTCAATGGCCAGTTTCAGGCATGTTCTGGCTACAGAGACTATTTTTTTACCCTCTGGTGTTGGACTGCCGACAAAAAAGGTTTTGCTGGCATCGGCGTAATAGCCGTTAAGGATTGGGGTCAGGTCCACATTAACAATATCATGGTCTTTTAAGATACGTTCCCCGGGAATTCCATGACAGATGACTTCGTTCACTGACACACAGACACTTTTGGGAAACCCCCGGTAGTTTAACGGAGCTGACACTGCACCGGCCTTTAGCGTTTCTTCGTGAACCAGGGTATTGATGTCATCGGTTCTGATACCCGGCCGGATCATGGCTTCAACCTTGTCCATGATAGACAGGAGGAGCTGACCGCTCTGTCGTATTCCTTCTATCTGATGGGTCTCCTTGATAATGATTCCATACTTTCTCCTGTATTCTTCTTTTAAGGAAAGCGGCTCATTTTTCCTGTTCATGCAGCAGTTTTTATATTTTTTTCCAGATCCGCAGGGGCAGATGTCATTTCTGCCAATTTTTTTCTTTTTGATATTTCTCATATTTTTTCTGCTCCAGAAAATCATGGTAAATCATTGACCATGGCTTACCATAATTTTTAATCCTTCACTTCAGAAATCCGACCCACAGAGTTTTTAATAACGGCCATGCCTGGCGGGCACAACAGATCATGAAAGAATTCAAAAACCTGCATGAATCTTTCATGGAAAAATCAAAATACCCAAAAAGTCGAAAACAAAAGCGGTTAATTTATGTTTCATAACAAACCGATCCCCATAAGGAATGGGGATAGGCCTGCTCTATATTGATCTTCAGGATATCTCCCAAAGTAACATCCTTTGTGCAAAAATGAACAATTTTACCTGAATCCGTCCGGCCTGTCATCTGATGCATGTCATCAATACACTGACCCTTTCCTTTTCTCTGTTTTAAACTCCTGCCTTCAACAAGAACAGATTCTTGTCTGCCCACACAGGCCTGATTTTTTCTCCAGGTAAAGGACTCCTGCATCTCAAGGAGATGATTCAGCCGGGTCATTTTTGTCTTTTGATCTATTTCTCCTGAAAACTTTGACGCAGGGGCATTTGGGCGGTGAGAATAGGAAAACGCAAACAAACCGTCAAATTCTATTTCTTTTACAAGATCAAGGGTCTGCTGAAAATCAGTTTCTGTTTCCGAAGGAAAGCCAACAATCATATCCGAAGAAAGGGCAATATCAGGACATTCTTTTTTCAGTTTTTCAATCCGTTTCATATAATCCTGACAGGTATACCCCCGGTTCATTTTTTTCAATATCCTGGTGGAACCGGACTGAACCGGCAGATGCACCTGACTGCAGATCTTTTCATTGTCCCTGATGGCATAAATAAGATCATCGGAAAAATCCTTTGGATGGGACGTGGCAAAACGTATCCGTTTTATGGTATCAATTCTGCATATTTTTTCAAGCAGCTCTGGAAAGGAACAGAGTTTCTCCTTCTGTCCATAGGAGTTCACATTCTGACCCAGGAGGGTCACTTCCTTTACCCCGTTGTCACCAAGGATCTCAATCTCTCTGATGATATTTTCAGGTCTTCTGCTTCTTTCCCTGCCCCTGACATAGGGAACCACACAATATGTGCAATAATTGTCACACCCCTGCATAATGGTCACAAATCTTGATGCCCTGCCCTTTTCCAGGGTTGAAAAATCCGGCATTAACTCAAATATCTGTTCATGCTCACCAATGTCCGAAATCCTTTTTTTCCCGGATCTGACCGCGTTGATATGAAATTTAAGCTGTGAAAACGCCTGGGTACCAAGGACGATATCAAGGTTTGGAATGCGTTTAAACACATTTTCCCCTTCCTGCTGGGCCACACATCCTGCCATTACAGAAATCACATTTTTTTTATTGTTTTTTCTGCCGGCTACTTTCCCAAGAAAGCTGAAGGCCTTTTCCTGAGCTTTCTTCCTTATGGAACAGGTGTTGCACACCACAAGATCTGCCTGGTTCAGGTCATATGTTTTTTCATACCCCATTGACCCGAGAACAGCAGATATTTTTTCCGAATCATAGGTGTTCATCTGGCATCCAATGGTGTATATGTAAGCATACTGCCTAGGCTTCATTGATCTTTATATCCTTTTTCAAATCCTGTATCACCGCCTCAACCTCTTTTGTACATCCCGGCGCTACGGCAAACCTGACAAGACCTGCTGCCGGGTCAAGGGTCGTGATCACAGCGATGCCGTCATGGGCTTCAAAAATAAATTTTAAAAAGCCGATTCTGCGTTTTTCAACAAAGTATTTTTTCTGAATCGTTTTCATATCAATCCTGCTAACAGTGTTAAACCACAAACTTATTTTATATCATTTATCAATGATCTTATTCAACGAAAACTTTTTCCTTTTTGACATTTTGAAAAATTACCGATATAAACGTTTTTTCCCACGGAAAAAAAATTATGGAAGACATCTGGACATATAAACCGGCAGACAGAGAGCAAATTGAAAAAATTGCAAGGATACTCAATTGTCACCGTATCACTGCGACTTTGCTTGTCAACAGAGGGATCAACACCCCTGAAAAGGCCTACGCCTTTCTTTTCCCATCCCTTGAACACCTTTCAGACCCGTTCTCCATAAAAGACATGGATAAAGCGGCCTCAAGGATAATTACAGCCATTGAAAACAGGGAAAAGATACTTATCTTCGGAGATTTTGATGCGGACGGAGTGACAGCCACCTCCCTTTTAAATGATTTTCTGAGTCTGACAGATGCTGATATCACATGGTATATCCCCCACCGGACAAAAGAGGGCCACGGCCTTGGAAAAGACCATATTGCCATGGCAGCCGAACAGGACATTGATCTCATCATAACCGTTGACTGCGGCTCTGACAGTTATGAGGCTGTTCTGGCAGCAGCTGGTGAAGATATTGATGTCATTGTGACGGATCACCATGAAACACCAAAAGACCTGCCTCTGGCAGCAGCTGTGGTTAACCCGAAACGAAAAGACTGCCCCTCACAGTTAACCTATCTTGCCGGTGTCGGCGTGGCCTTTTACCTGGTGATTGCCTTAAGACAGATGCTGAGGAAAAAAGGATTCTGGAAGGAAACAAAGGAGCCCAACCTGCTTCAGTACTGTGATCTGGTGGCCGTGGGCACCATAGCGGACATGGTCCCTTTAAAAAATGAAAACCGGATACTCACCCGGGCAGGTATCAATATTATTAAAGAGGGTCTGAGACCCGGTCTCAGGGCATTGACGGATCTTGGCAGAATTGATTGCAGGTATATAGACGCAGAAGACATTGCCTTTAAAATAGCACCGAAAATCAACGCTGCCGGCCGGATCTCCCATGCCAGAATCTGTGTTTCCCTGCTTACTTCCAAAGAAAAAACCGGCGCTGAGCAAACCGCTGATATTCTGGACCGGCACAATAGAAAAAGACAGCAGATTGAAATTGGCATACTTGACGACATTGAAAAAAAGATCTCATCCATGCCTGATATTCTGAAAAAAGCGGTTGTGATCCTCTGGGATAAAAAATGGCACCCCGGCGTTTTAGGCATTGCAGCCTCAAAAATTTCAAAAAAATATGCTCGCCCGGCTGTCCTCATATCAACGGCCGTTCATCCTGCGTCGGGGTCCTGCAGAAGTACAGGAACAATCAATATCCATGATGCTCTGTGTCAATGTTCCGGTTTTCTTGAAAAATTCGGCGGCCATTTTATGGCGGCAGGGCTTTCCATAAAAGAAAAAAATCTGGTCTCATTTTCCAGCGCATTGGAAAACAGACTCAATGATGACACTTGTGAACCAGATTTTAAAAATAAAATTTTTCTGGACTGCCCCCTGGACCTTAAAGACATAACAGACACCCTTTTCAATGAAATTGAAAAATTAAAACCCTTTGGCATGGATAATCCTGAACCTGTTTTTAAAAGCAGCCGTGTGAATGTTGTCTCATCATATATAATCGGGGCAAAACACAGAAAAATGATTCTTGAGCAGGGGGAAAGAAAAATTGAAGCCATTGAATTCAACATAGATGATCCAGACATTACGCCCAAATTTTTCAAAACCATTGCATTTAAAATAAAAATAAACCGGTTTAAGAACCAGGCCGTTCACCAGATCATTATTGAACAGAAAAATTTTTAACTTGAAAAACAAAGTGACTATAGCATATAAGGGAGCCATGAGCCTTATGCTAACAACAAAGACAGAAATTCAGGGCCGCCTGGAGTACATGGGTTTCATATAACCACCATGGGGCAGCCCCGTGTTTTGATCCCGGGTCGCCCCACAACAAATCATGAAAGCTTTTAGCTGTTAGCTTTTAGCTGAGTACTGATGGCTGATGGCTGATGGGTTTCATATAAAACATAAAGGACAGTATTATGGCAAAAACATTTCATGTTGGCAGCAGAGAAGCAAAACTTCTCTCAAAGATCGAGTCCTCCAAGGAAAGAGAAAAAAAACTCACCATAACTGCAGTACGGGAAAATATTGAAAATTACAGCAGCAAAGTGGCCCAGAAACTTATTGAAAGCGGCCTTATTGAAACCATCAGCAAAAATTCCATCCAGGAGCAGATAAAAAAAACCCTTGAAACACTATGCAAAGCTGAAGAGTTTGAGATTGACTACCAGATTGCTCCTTATAGAACCCTTGTATCCAGTCCAAACATCGTCAGTCTTTACCTGACTGCCTTTATCGTTGAAAAGCTGGTGAACCACAGGGATGTGGTGGACATTTTCGGAGGGGATGACGATATCTACTTCTGCATTCAGAAGGAAACCGCAAAGCTGCTGAAAGGAAAAGAATAATTGTGACTTATACCTTTATTTTAAGTTTTTTCAGGCATGACGGTTTGGGTACCCCATTTATATCATACCCCCTGATCCTGTAATAACGATCAATCATTTTATCCAGGGGAACCAGCCTCTTTTCCTTGTCCCCTGGAATAACCTCATACAGCATCCTGTCAGGCAGGGTGTCATCCTTTCTTCCAATCCCCTCCCTGGTATTCATATACCGTTCAAGGACATGGATCCGCTGGCCTGCCCGGATAAATTGTCTGGACGACATCTTTATACCGGTAACAGCTGTAAAAAGTGCCGGGTAAAGGGAAAAATCCATAAGCTTCAGGGCAATGGACGGAAAATTCTGCATTAAAAAGGCCAGAACAAAACGCGGCGTATACTTTGATAAAAACGGCTCCAGAGTATAGGCATACAGGGTAAAATGGCAGGCTTGAAGGGAATTGATACCGGCAATGAGATTTTCTGCAAAATGAACAAACTCCGGCTTGGCTTTAATACTGTCAGGCCTGAGAAGCCCGAGAAAAACCTCAAAAGCCATCATGGAGGCGGAAAGATGGCAGGCGCCCCGGTTGGCCACGGCATAGGAAAGCCCCTGGCCATAACACCCCCTGGGATCATATCCTGCCATTTCAAGGCCCTTTACCTGTATGGCAAAAGATTCTCCCCCGTATTTTTCCGAAAGGGCTTTTGACCCGAGCCCCATCTCTTTACCAAAACCTCTGACTGCTGCAATGTCCTTTAAGGCATCTGTAATGCCTTCACAGGAACCGAATTTCAAGGGGGTGTGTATATACCCTTTTTCACCTGCCTCCATTACCCAGGCAAGGGTTCCCCCGGCAGAAATGGTATCCAGCCCCATAAGATTGCACAGGTCATTGAATTCAGCAATTCTGTTCCGGTCAAAAATACCCAGATTGGCTCCTAACAGCGCCAGGGTCTCATATTCAGGGACAAGGGTTTCCCTTCTGGGAAACCGGCCCTTGTGGCCGCACATTATGGAACAGGGACGGCAGGTATGAAATTTTGTTCTGTTTTTTCGTTTAATTATCTCTCCTGTTATCTGGATGGCAAGCTTATGACTTCCCATGGAAAAATTCCATACAGGCAGCATATGGGCATTGTTCACAGGGGTTACATTTACAGCAGTGCCATACCTGCGCAGGGACAGCGACATTTTATTTCTATTTATATAGGTATTCCCCTTTTCCTTTAAGCGTTTAAAGGTCTGGGGCAGAAGAGGCATAATTTTAAATGCCCCGCCCTGTACTGCGATTCCCTTGAGGTTTTTGGCCCCCATCACAGCACCCAGGCCTGCCCTGCCTAAAAACCGGTCGCCTGACGCAGCATTGGCAAAGCTTACCCTGTTTTCACCGGCCGGTCCAATAACCAGGGCAGCCGTTTTTTTTCCGGAAAGAATGCGCTCCTGGGCCCTCTGTGTATCAAGCCCCCACAGCTCCTGTGCAGAACGAAACTCAACGCGTTCACTGTCAATATAAACCAGGCACGGATTTTGAGATTTTCCTTTTATCAGTATACCGCCGTATCCGGCACTTTTGAGCTGAACACCCAAAGGCCCGCCGCAGGAAGATCCTGCCATGATCCGGGTCAAAGGCGACTTGAACACCGCCTCAAACCGGCCGGAACAGACAGCCCCTGTGCCGGACAGGACTCCGGTCATAATGACAAAGATACTGTCCGGGTCAAAGGGATCAATACCAGGTTTCAGCCGGTCAAACAAAAGCTTCAGTCCCAGCCCCTTTCCCCCGAGATAAAGCTGCCTTTCCGCCCGGGTCACGTCAAAAGCCGAGCTGGTCTTTGATGTCAGGTCTATCACAAGTATTTTGTTTACCATCCCTTTTATCTCTTCCATCCCGGTAATTTCTCCTTGTTAAAATGCCTGATTGAGTAATTTAACTGCATCCTTTTTTTCCATTTCCCTGGGATTCATGATCAGGGCCGGATCATTGATGGCAAGATCAGCTATCATGGGCAGCTGCTCTTGTGACACCCCGGCAAGCTGAAGCGACATGGGAAGATCGCAGAGATCGCGCAATGACTTCTGCATGCCTCTTATCTGTGCAATGGTCTTCCTTGCCCGTCTGCTCTCCGGGGTTCTGGTATAGATTTCAGGCCCGGCAACAGGAAGCAGAAGCCGAGCAATATCCATTTCACATTTAGTGAAATTGTATTCAAGTCCCAGGGGAAGAAAAATATTCATGGCTACACCATGGGGGATATGCGCTATTGCGCCAGCTGCATGGCCAAGCGCATGAACCACGCCAACCATGGAATTGGAAAAGGCAACACCGGCCATGACAGCTGCATTGGCCATGGCAAGCCGTGTCTCTGGATCTTTTCCGTCTTTTACCGCCTCAACAAGGTTTCCCCGGATCAGCTCAATGGCTGCAAAGGCACAGGCACTGCTCATGGGATTTTTCTGAAGGGAAAGACAGGCTTCTACAGCATGGGACAGGGCATCCATACCGGTTGCCGCTGTTATGGCAGGAGGCAGGGTCAGGGTCATCCTGGGGTCCAGAAGGGCGAGTTTCGGCAGAAGATGATTTGAAGTAAACGCCATCTTAACATTCCTGTCCGGATCTGATATAACGGCAACCCCGGTCACTTCAGATCCTGTGCCCGATGTGGTAGGTATAACGGCAAGGGGTTTCATAGGGGTTGTGAGCATTTCCGCACCGGCAAAGGCCATTAAGTCATCTGACTCCTCCGTAACCAGGATGTTCACCCCTTTGGCGGTATCAATCACTGAACCGCCGCCAACGGCAACCAGGCAGTCACACTTGTTTTTTCTGAATATCCCTGCTATTTTATTTACAATTCTGCTGGATGAATCTTCAGGCACCTCATTGAAAATTGCGCCGATTGTCATACCGGAATCAGCAACACTTTTTTTTACCAGTTTTACAAGACCTGCCTTTGTCACGCCCTGGTCAGTAATAATCAGGGGACGGCAAACCCCGAAAAAAGCCAGTTCAGAGGGCAGGTTCTCAAGGGCTTTTTTACCCGAAAGAATCTTTACTGGATTATAATACTCGTAATAGGATGGCAGCATTCTTAACTCCTTAAAAAATAATTGTTTATCGGCCCGTCACAATACCAAGGGTGTACAGCCAGATTCTGAGATAGATTTTTTTTTTGTTCAATACAGGAACCCGCTTTAAAAGCCGTTTTACGATAAACCGGGGATAGAGAACTGCCAGAAGCGCGTTCAAAGCCCTTGTAAATGACATGGAAATACCCAGATCTCCTTTAACAGATATTCTCCTTTCAGCAAACGCCTGGGCAGCCCCCATCTGGGGGGTTAACACCATAAATGCAGACTCCAGATTTCTAAAAATAATTTCTAGGTTGCCGCTTATCAGATCCCCCCATCTGAAAACCAGCCTGTGATCTTTTTTTTCAAGCCCCATCAGAGGCCCTGACGGATGCACCCTCATAATTATGGTAAATCCTTCATCCCAGGAATCCACTTCAGTTTTGATGTCGGCATCATGGCGTGATGCAGACTGAAATGCCCTGCCAAGTACAATAAAAATAAGCCTGACCAAAAACCGTTTGATTTTCTTTGTTTCCGGCTTTACCGGGCGGTAGAACAGTGTCATTTCCCCTCCTGTTGAAAAAAAGACAGCATACTGACATAATTTAGTTGTCACCCTGCTGAACCAGAAATATATCATGCGTTTCTGTCAGAATAAAGTTCATATTGATTCAAGGGTAAAATCAACAGTAAATAAACACTGTTTAATATGATACAGCGCTTATGTCAACCTTAGCATGGGATAAAAAACAAAAGCGATTCTTTTCACTCGATGATCAAGTTTTTATATCTGATTTCTCGAAAACGGTGTCAGGCCTGGCCCTTCACAGGTAAAAGTCAACATTAAAAAAATTGATCATCGAGCTTCAGGGATATCTTTCTTTCTTTTTTTTATTTTGGCTTGACATATGAAAACATTACTATAATATACTAAATGTTGCATAAAAATTAAATTACTGATAATTTCTAAATGCGCGTCAGTACATCTTCTATTATTCACTTACTCGATTCATCAAAAAAAGCTTAACAGGTTATTCTTCAATCTTGTTCCAGGAGGGATTTATGAATGATTTTTTAAAAAATCTGAGAAGCAGTCAAAAGGATCAGAAACAAAGACAATCAGGGCCTGGCAGAAAAAATATCGGCACAAGTTTTCAAACCAGTACGGAAAGACGGAAACTGACAGACAGAAGATCACCCCGGCAGACACAGAATCAGTATAAAGCAACTGACAATATCAATGACACCCTGCCCTTTATCTCAGAAAACCTGTCACAGATAGCTGCCTGTGCTGAAAGACTCACGGAATCCCATGAAAAACGGGTTCACGCGGAAATAGAAAAAAACAAAGCAGTTGAAACACTTTTTCAAAACCTCAATACCGTATTGACAGAGAAATTCCTCCCTCTTTTTGAGGAAGAACAGACAGCCTCTCCCACGGGGACAGCCTTGTCAGACGGCTACAAATCTAATGCCCGCCAGTCCAAGGAAGAAGTTATCGCCACCATTAAAAACATGCGAAAAAACCGTGCCACCTTTGCTGAGATTGCCCTGTTTCTAAAAGAACAGGGCATACCAACATTCTCAGGAAGGGGTGAATGGCATGCCCAGACAATTCACAGATTATGCAAATAAAATTTTTTCTTTAAAGTCTGTACCCCTTTATTTTGCAGCCAACCCATCTGCCATTATTTCAAAGGCCGTATCAAGGGTCTGTTTTACAAAATCTTTTTCATCGTTGAGAAGTCTTTTACTGTCAACCCATAAGACTACACCTGAATATGTCGCCCATATTATATCTGCCAGTGCAACAGGATGTTTTTTAACGAAAAGACCCTGTTCTATCCCCTCTTCCGTAACAAGGGTTATGGCACCCAGGGCATCTGCAGACGTGGTCTTTAGAAGTTCAAGAAGATCTCCTGAAAGATTTTTCAGGGTTTCGCCGGCCTGAAGGTGAAACAGATTGATCAGGACCATAGGCTCATATTCAT
This sequence comes from Desulfobacteraceae bacterium, assembly GCA_046482845.1. Classification (GTDB taxonomy): domain Bacteria; phylum Desulfobacterota; class Desulfobacteria; order Desulfobacterales; family Desulfobacteraceae; genus DATFJZ01. The sequence continues at coordinate 10,209 of JAWOEJ010000120.1, forward strand.
ACGCATCAATAAATACATCTTTCAAGGCTGTGAGCTTTTCCCCTGCATCCATATCTTTGCTGTAGACAAACTCCTTGATTTTATCTGTCAGGTACTGAAGGATATCAATGGATAGAGAAGTATGCAGCTCCTCTTTGTTTTTAAAGTACAGATAAAGTGTGCCAGGGCTCAATTCAGCTTCACTTGCTATCTCTTCCATGGTTGAGCGGTTAAACCCCTTTGCCGAAAAAATTTTTTTGGCCGCATCCATAATCTCTCTGCGTCTCTGCTCTTTTTCTCTCTGTTTACGTTCCTGGATACCCATTTTGCACCTCAAACCAATTAAACACTATTTATTTAATATTTGCCATTTAATTTTTAACAACAACTGGTTCAGTAAATACATCTAAACAAAAAAAATCGCAAGTAAAATCTGATATTCGATGATCAAGTTTTTATATCTGACCCCTCACAGGTAAATGTCAGCATTAAAAAAACCTGATCATCGAGTGATATAATCTACATGTCGAGTGATTTAACCCACATGTCCTGGCGGATACAATGAAGCATGAAACAGGAGAGTGCGCCCCCAACGGTTACCTGTCAGGAACGAAAACAACGGAGGACTTTTTCCCTGCCAGGCTAAAAATCGGCAACCTGCGGCCACTGGTCCTCAAACTATTTGATTTTTTTAACGCCTGGCAGGGCAAATTATAAATTCATATTCCACCTGATTTCTTCAAAAAGTTCCCGGCGGTATCTGGAAACAAACTGCTGAACACAATGGCGCCAGCCGGTCATGATATTGATATTCTCCCGTTTAAGTCTATGGTTTCCAAGAATTGAGTTCTCAGGTCTCATCGCCGGCGTGGGGAATTCCTCTGTGGTACAGGGGACTATTCTGTGCTGCACTTCCATTTTTTTTAAAAAATAGGCAGCCAGTTCATACCACGAGCAATACCCCTGGGAGCTTGCATGATAAAGGCCTTGCCCGTTCACTTTGATCAGTTTTTCAATCTGAAGGGCCAGGCGAAGAGACCAGGTAGGCGAACCAAACTGATCGTTCACCACCTTGATTTCCCTTTGAGGATCAGATAAAGCAAGGCCCAGCATGGTCTTTAAAAAATTGCCCCCCCCTGACCCATACAGCCATGCGGTTCTGATAATAATATATTTGTCTGTATTCTGTTTTACATGATTTTCACCTTCGAGTTTTGACTGTCCGTAAACAGACAGGGGAGCCGGGACATCTGTTTCACTGTATGATTCAGGCAGGTCTTTTTTTCCGTCAAACACATAATCCGTGGATACATGGATCAACCGGGCATTGATGTGCGAGCAGGCCCTGGCAAGATTGGCCGGCCCGTCTGCATTGACTTTAAAGGCAAGGGCCTTTTCTGTCTCACATTTATCTACATTGGTGAACGCAGCGCAGTTTATAACAATATCAGGAGAACAAGCTGTTATAGCGGAATTAAGAGATTTTGAATCTGTTATATCCAAATGAGGAAGATCAAGGCAGCTTACATGGTTATTTTTTTGAAAAACCCTGTGGCAGTCTCTGCCCAGCTGCCCGTTTCCGCCGCATATCAAAATACGCATAAATCCTCCTCTTTTAGCAACCTCTCTTTAACTCTATGATCTAAATTCTGGGTCAGGCCTATGATGAACAAGGTATTAAACCGAATTCAGATTATAATATTTTTTAAATTTCCCCACAAGGCTTTTACTCGATGATCAAATTTTTATATCTGATTTCTCGAAAAATTGTTTTTCAATTTTTACTGTAAGCTTTGGGCCGTTCAATACTTTTTTCTTTTATCTTATGGATTTTTATTGTATATTTCAACTAAAATCAAGGAGGACAAAATGCCGAAAACAAATTACTGGGCAGACAATTATGTCGAAAAACGCTGCTCTGCCACTGACGCCATAAAAAAAATAAAGCCGGGACAGCGGGTATTTATAAGTTCTTCCTGCGGGGAGCCCCAGCATCTGGTTAAGGAGCTTTCCAAACTTTCCTCTAAATTCACAGACCTTGAAATTGTCCGTCTTTTAAGCCTGGAAAGCACCCCTTTAACATTAATTGCAAACAAATCTCATTCCAGGCAGTTCAATATCAGATCTTTTTATCTGGGATCTGGCGAGCCTAAGCAGTTAAAAAAAAACATAAGATTTCTAACCCCGATCAACCTCTCCCAGATTCCAAAACTCTTTAAAACCAAACGGCTTCCCATTAATGTAGCCCTGATTCAGGTGACGCCGCCAGATGATTTTGGATGGATGAGTCTTGGTGTTTCCGTGGATATCACCAAATCCGCCGCAGAAACGGCAGATCTGGTCATTGCCCAGGTCAACCCCTGTATGCCAAGGGTTCTTGGCCGCAGCTTTATCCATGTCAATGATATAGACTATATTGTGGAGTACGAAGAAGAAATTTTAACCAAAAAAGAAATGCCTGACATGGAAAGCGCCAACCTCATTGCCAGGCACATATCAAAAATGATCACTGACGGTTCCACCCTGCAGACCAGCCTGGGGTCAACCACAAACGCCACCCTTTTATGCCTGTCAGAAAAAAACGATCTGGGCATCCATACCCACTATCTGACCGACGGGGTTATGCGCCTGGTGTCCATGGGGGTGGTCACCAACAGAAAAAAGGGGTTTAATGATGATAAACTTGTGGCCAGCTGCGCGGTAGGGTCCTCATTGCTCTATGAATTCATCAATGACAACCCTTCCATAGAATTTCATCCGTCTGACTATATAAACGATCCCGCCATCATAGCCAGACACAATGCCATGGTTTCAATGAACACAGCCATGGCCATTGACCTTACCGGTCAGGTGGCCGCAGATGCCCTGATGCAGAACAATTTTTCCGGCGTCAACGGCATGATGGATTTTATCAAGGGCGCATTTATGTCAAAAAACGGAAAATCCATCATTATGCTCACATCCACTGCGGACCAGGGAAAAACAAGCAGAATCGTCCCTTTTCTCGATCATACCGCTGTTGTTGTCCCCAGGGGAGATGTTCAGTATGTGGTCACTGAATACGGAATTGTCAATCTCTTTGGTAAAAATATTCAGGAACGGGCCCTTGCCCTGATCAGTATTGCCCATCCGGATTTCCGGGATGAACTTTTTTCAAAGGGAAAAGAACTTAACTTTATTGACATCAACCGCAAACTCAAGGATGCCATCAAAAGCGTTTACCCCTTAAAGCTTGAAGAAACTGTAAACATCAAAGGACAAACCATCACCCTGCGTCCTGCAAAGCCGGTTGATGAAAGAGGGATCCAGGAACACTACTACACCATGAACCGCAAAGATATTATTTCCAGATTCTTCCATGAAAAAACCATATTTGCCCATGACCAGATCGATTCAACCTTTGAAATTGACTATGTAAACGATTTCACCATTGTTGCTGTTGTGGGAGAGCTTGGATTTGAAAAAATCATTGCAGTGGGAGAGTACCTGCGCAATCCTGTTGTCAATATGGCGGAAATTGCCTTTTCAGTTTCCAAGGAATGGCAGGGAGAAGGACTCGCATGTCTTTTACAGAACAAACTGGCAGAAGCAGCAAAGCAGAACGGGATCAAGGGTCTGATTGCCTATACTTCCCCTCAAAACAAGGGAATGATTCGTCTCTTTAAAAAACTCCCCTATAAGGTCAACTCAGAATATGAGGATGATCTGCTGATCCTGAACTGCCTTTTTTCAGAGCCTTTGGGAACAGTCTTACCGGAAAAATCTGAAACAGCCTCATCTGAAAAAACAGATAAAACACCCTGAAAAATCCAAAACAGAGCTGAACTCACCATGTACTGCCGAATTAAACAGGGGCAGCCCGGTGAGCAGATTTTTTATATGAGATTATGAAAATGGGGGTCCGGCCTGATCTTTCACAGGTAAATGACAACTTTAAAAAACTTGATCATGGCGTGTGAGCAGGGCTGCAGACTCAATATGAAAAGTATGGGGGAACATGTCAACGGGCTGCACCTCAACTACCCTGTAATTTGATTTAAGCATACTCAGATCCCTGGCAAGGGTGGCTGGATTACATGACACGTAAACGATTTTTTCAGGCCCTATGGAAAGCACCTGGGCGACAACATCCTTGTGCATCCCCACTCTTGGGGGGTCAATCACCATGACATCGATTTTTTTGTCAATTTTCGGAAGGATCTCTTTTATATCTCCGGTATAAAAGGTGCAGTTGTCAATATGATTCAGGGCTGCATTCTTAACCGCATCCAAAACCGCATCCTCAACAATTTCAATTCCCACAACCTCGGCAGCAGACCCTGAAAGCCAGACCGGAATGGTCCCTGTGCCCGAGTAAAGGTCCATGATTGTTTCCGTCCCGGACAGATCTGCATAGGCTGAAACAATGGAATAAAGGGTTTCAGCCCCCCTGGTATTGGTCTGGAAAAAAGAGTTGGCAGATATTTCAAAGACAAACTCACCCAGTTTTTCCTTTATAAAGGAATCTCCTTTCAGCAGCTTTTCATACTCACCCACAGCCACACCTGATTTTTTTGCGGTCACATTGTTTACCACTGAGGTGATTTGAGGATATTTTTCCATGAGCATCTCTGCCAGGGGAACAAGGATTTGATCATTTTCAGTTTTCGTGACAATATTCACCATCCAGTTGTCAAAGGCCACTGAATGCCGAAGCATTAAAAACCGCCAGAAGCCTTCATGGGATGTCAACCCATAGGCTGGAAGGCCGGATTCCTTTATAAAGGATCTGACATCATCCAGTATTTTATTGCCCAGAAGGGGCTGGATATGACAGGCTTTAATATCAATCACCTTGTCAAAGGTCCCGGGCACATGAAGCCCGATCCCCATATCTTTTTTTATTTCAGGATTTTCAAGTTCTTCAGGGGTAAGCCACCGCCGGTCACTGCAGGTAAACTCCATTTTATTCCTGAATTGAAAAATGTTTTCAGAGGCAATAACATCATTTACCTTAACATCCTTTAACAGCCCAATGTGGGCCAGGGAATCTTCTACATGCTTTTTCTTGTACGCAAGCTGGGTCTCATAGGGAAGCTGCTGCCAGCGGCACCCGCCGCAGTAACCAGCATGGGAACAGGCAGCATTCTGCCTGAGGGGTGAAGGCTGAACCAGGTGTATAAGTCTGCCTTCGGCAAAACTTTTCTTCTTTTTTACAATTTTTACCAAAGCTGTATCGCCGGGCAAAGTTCTGTCCACAAAAACAGGAAAGCCGTTTATCTTTGCAAGTCCTTTTCCGCCAAAGGCAAGATCAGATATCTCAAGCTCGTAGGTTTTTCTCTTCTTAATAGTCATAAGTCTCTTCAAATTTAAGGGATCTTCCCAAAAACAATCCACGCATCTTGCTTGCCTTTTTGCCGGTCTTCTGCGTTGTGCCAATGGGACATATTTCAGGTTAAAATCTTGGCATCCTATATTTTTTATGTCATAATCACAAGCATGAAAAAAAATCACATCCATACTGATTTTAAGTCTGGAGGGAAAACCCTCTCAGGCATATTATCCCTTCCCCCATGCAAGACCCCCCCTCTGGTGGTTGGGTCCCACGGACTTGAAGGCTCCATGGAGTCGGCAAAGCAAAAAGCCCTTGCAGAAATGCTTCCCAATGCAGGCATGGCCTTTTTCAGATTTGATCACAGGGGATGTGGAAAAAGCCAAGGTGATTTTCAAACAGACACCTCCCTTGACAAAAGAGCAGAGGACATGATCAATGCTGTGGATCACGCCCTGTCTCTTTCACTGACAGATGACCGTTTTGCCCTTTTCGGCAGCAGCCTTGGCGGATCAACATGTATTGAAACCTGGCACCGGCTTTTATGCAGAAAAACAAAACCTTGGGGCATGGTGATATGTGCTGCACTGGTGCAGAGTACAACCATTGAAAAAATCCCGACGGCAGGAAATGAAAACCGCCCTGCCCTGCCCATGAGCTTTTTCCAAAAAAACCTTTTCTTTGACATCCGCAGCAGAACAGAATCCATTGACCATATTCTGATCTTTCATGGAGACAGGGACAGGACAGTGCCCGTTGAAAACGGATATGCCATATACAGGAATGCAAAAGAGCCGAAAAAACTGATCATCCTGAAAAACGGGGACCACCAGATGTCCTGTGTCAAGGATCAGCATATATTTAAAACAGAAAGTGTATCCTGGTTTAAAGCCTGTTTTTCCTGATTATGTCTACCCTGATTATGTCTATTTGATCTCCCAGGATGTTCCCGTGGGACCGTCCTTTAATACAATATTCTTTTGGGCCAGCATATTTCTGATCTCATCAGCCCTGGCAAAATCTTTTGAATCTCTGGCATCAATCCTCTCTTTGACAAGGCTGTCGATTTCCTCGGAAGACAGGGACTGACCTGCCAGGCCGGCTGATTTTTTTTCTTGAAAATACACGTCAGGCACCTGGGTCATGACTCCGAAAATCTCACCCATTTTTTTTAAATCACTGTGCAGGATGGAGATCTCTCTGCGGGCAGCATCAGAAATATCTTCCCCGGCTTTATCCAGCAGCCGGTTTCCCTTTTTAATGGTGTCAAAAACAGCAGCAATACCCCGGGCTGTATTAAAATCATCATCCATGGCCCGGGCAAATCCTTCCCATTCAGGACCGCTCTCTGAATATGGGCTGTCACAGCCGCTTTTTTCTGCTCTTTCCAGAAAGGCATATATCTTGTCAAGGCTGGAAGTGACTTCATTCATGGAGTTTTCATTATAGTCAATAGGGCTTCTATAATGTTTGGAAAGCAGAAAAAGACGTATTACCTCTGGATGATAATTTTTAAGAACATCTTTGATCATGGTGAAATTGCCAAGGGATTTTGACATTTTTTCATTGTCAATATCCACAAACCCGTTATGTATCCAGTACTTGACAAAGGGGGTGTCAAAGGCTGACGCAGACTGGGCAATTTCGTTTTCATGGTGGGGAAAAATCAAATCCTTTCCACCGCCGTGAATGTCAAAATATGTACCAAGATATTTGTAACTCATGGCAGAACATTCAATATGCCACCCCGGTCTGCCCATGCCCCAGGGGCTGTCCCAGGCAGGTTCACCCGGTTTTGCAGGCTTCCACAGGGTAAAATCCAGGGGATTTCTCTTTTTTTCATCAATGGCTATCCTGGCACCGGCCTGCATATCCTCGGGATTTCTCCCTGAGAGCTTTCCGTATTCCTTAAAACTGTCCAGAGAAAAAAAGACCTCGCCCTCTTCAGTATAATAGGCTTTTTCCTTTTTAATCAAAAGGTCTATAAAACCGACAATGTCCTGAATATGGTCAGTGGCCCGGGGTTCAATGGTCGGCCTGAGCACATTGAGGGCATCCATTTCATTGTGAAATTCATCAATGTATTTTTCTGATATTTCCGTGCAGGTCATGCCGGTTTCATTGGCCTTTTTTATGATCTTGTCATCCACATCCGTAAAATTGCGGACATAGCACACATCATAACCAGACATCCTCAGCCATCTGAAAACAACATCAAACACCACAACGGCCCTGGCATGACCAATATGACTGGTATCATAGACGGTGGGCCCGCACACATACATGCCCACCCTGTCTTTTTCAATGGGCTCAAAGGGCTCTTTCCTTCCGGACAGTGTATTGTAGACACTTAAACTCATTATTTTTTTTCCTGATCATTTATGGATTAAAACAACGGTGTGGGCACCAATCCCCTCACCCCTTCCTGCAAACCCAAGACCTTCAGTTGTGGTTGCCTTTACATTGACACAATTCACATCAATTTTTAAAACCGAGGATATATTACGTTCCATTTCCCTTTTAAACGGCATCAGTCGGGGTGCCTGGGCAAAAATGGTGCTGTCACAGTTAACAATAAAAAATCCTTTGTTCTGAAGTGCTTTACAGCAGCGTTCAAGAAGAATCAGACTGGATATCCCTTTGAACTCAGAATTGTTGTCTGGAAAATGCTCACCAATATCTCCAAGCCCGGCTGCACCAAAGACTGCATCACACACAGAGTGCACCAGCACATCTGCATCTGAATGACCTTTCAGTCCCTTTTCAAAAGGAATCACAACCCCGCCCAGGATCAGCGGCCTCCCCGGCACAAGTCTGTGTACATCATATCCAGACCCGATTCTCATTTTCTCCCCCTGTTTATGACCGCACCCCATTGATTCAGGCCTGTTCCTGCAGCGGCAAAGCTGATTTTTCCGGTGCAGCGTCACGGTTTACAGATTCAAAGGAGTATAACGGCAAAAAAAACAAAAGTCAAAATATTCAAACCTATAGCATAGCTCTGATCTTTTCCCATCCCTGTTCAGGGATATGCGCTCCAATGACCTGACAGACCTCATAACCGCAGGCAGAGCCGATTTCTCCACTTTTTTCCAGAGAAAAGCCGTGGGCCAGACCATACAGAAATCCGGCGGCCCAGAGATCTCCTGCACCGGTGGTATCCACGGCTTCATCTCCGATTCTGGGTTCAATCCTGATAAAATTGCCGCGACTGGCTATATAGCTGCCCCGTTTTCCCACCTTGAGCACAGCAATTTCAACATTATGGGAAAGGGCCCTGATGGCCTGGGATTCATCGGAAAAACCGGTATAGGCCTCAGCCTCATCTTCATTGGCAATAAGAATATCCACATAGTTCTTTACAATATCTCCCAGAATATTCCTGGTGGCTTCAACAACCTCAAAGCTTGCAATATCAAGAGCAATCAGGGCATTGGCCTTTTTAGCACTTTTCAGGGCAGCGGTCATCAGTTCCGGATTAAACAGAAGATACCCTTCTATAACTGCAATGGCTGTATCCTGAAACCTGTCAGGGGTAATTTTTTCCGGTTCAAGCTCTGTAGAGGCGCCCAGACAGGTAAACATAGACCTCTGGGCATCCGGGGTGATAACAGACAAAACCTTTCCAGTCGGGGTTTGTGAAAGATCAAACAAAGGCGTTACATTACAGTTTTTCAACTGATCCTCGTACAATCCGCCATACAGGTCTTCTCCCCTTTTCCCTATAAATCTTGCCTGACCCCCCAGCATGCCGACGCCCACAATTGTGTTGCAGGCTGCCCCGCCCGGGACAACAACGGGTTTCTGTGAGGTCATCTGTAAAATCTCCTCAATCTCAAAGTCGTCATGCAGGGTCATCCCCCCCTTTTTTTTCCCCAGACGTTCGAGAAACTCATCACTTTCATTTATCAACAGATCTACAAGGGCAGACCCTATTCCTGTAATTCTTGTACTGCTGTTTTTTTTCAATTTAACCTCCAATTGTTGAATTCAACACTATTAATTTCAATGCAAAACAATATCGTTCTGAACATTTTTGATTTTAAAATCCACAGATCAGGTTTCATTTCAACTCAATGCCTCCAGAATAAACGCACACAGGTCATACTCAAATAGTCTTCATTAAAATTTGCTGAAATTAGCATAACATATTAGCTTAAAGCAAGCATTGCCGCCATGTCAAGATTTTTATCTGTTTTACCCTGTTTATATCCCTTCAAACGCCTAATCCAGAAAATAATTGCTTTGTGCGCAATACTTTTTTGTTGACAAATCATAATTATTGTTATAGTTTATCTTTTTATAATCATTTGATTCATGCTATATTAAACAATTAACATATTAAATAACAACCCTGAGTTTTTAAACATTCCAGAGAAAAAACACAGCCTAAATACTTTAAAATAAAAGGAGAAATCATGACAGAAAATTCATCCATATTTTTTACATCTGAATCTGTTACAGAAGGACATCCTGACAAGGTAGCAGATGCCATATCAGACAGTATTCTTGATGCGATCATGGCTGAGGATAAAAAATGCAGGGTTGCCTGCGAAACCCTTGTAACCACCGGGCTTGCCATGGTAGCCGGTGAAATCACAACAGACTGTTATGTGGACATCCCTGAAGTTGTAAGACAGACCATCAGGGATATTGGTTACAATTCATCCCAGATGGGATTTGACTGGCAGACATGCTCTGTTGTTACAAGTATTGACCAGCAGTCTTTGGACATTGCCCAGGGTGTCAATGAGGGGTCAGGCCTTTTCAAGGAACAGGGCGCAGGCGACCAGGGGCTGATGTTTGGGTTTGCTTCTGATGAAACCCCGGAACTCATGCCCATGCCTGTCATGTATGCCCACAAATTGACCCAGCGTCTTGCCAAGGTAAGAAAAAACGGCGCCCTTGACTTTTTAAGGCCTGACGGAAAATCCCAGGTCACCATAGAGTATGTGGAAGGGCAGCCCAGACGGGTTGATGCCATTGTTGTTTCAAGCCAGCACAAACCTGATGTCAGCTATGAAGAACTTAAGGAACAGATTATAAAAGAGGTAATAAAAAAAGTAATTCCAGGTGAAATGATGGACGGAGACACCAAGTTTTTCATCAACCCCACCGGCAAATTTGTCATTGGCGGCCCCATGGGCGACTGTGGAATGACCGGAAGAAAGATAATTGTTGACACCTACGGCGGTCAGGGCAGCCACGGCGGCGGATGCTTTTCAGGAAAAGATCCCTCAAAAGTGGACAGAAGCGCCTCCTACATGGGCAGATATATTGCCAAAAACATTGTCGCTTCAGGCATAACCAAAAAATGCGAGGTACAGGTTGCCTATGCCATCGGTGTTGCCGAACCGGTATCCCTGCATGTTGATTTTCTTGGAACCGGAAAAATCCCGGAACATAAGGCTGTTAAAATCGTAAGGGATGTTTTTGATCTAAGACCGGCCGCCATCATTGAAACCCTGGATCTCTTACGCCCAATTTACAGGAAAACCTCTGCCTACGGGCATTTTGGAAGAAAAGACCCGGATTTTACCTGGGAACATACTGACAAGGCAGAAGAAATCAGAGATAAAGCAGGATTATAAAATTAAGGAGTAAAAAATGACATACACAAATTCAGATTCTCTTTTCATGGATCTTGACCTTAGCCTTGAGCACAAGGTCAAGGACATATCCCTGGCCCCTGAAGGGCACAAGGACATGCAGCTTTCAGAAAAAGAGATGCCGGGCCTCATGGCCATACGGAAAAAATACAGTAAGGAAAAACCCCTCAAGGGACTTAAAGTCACAGGAAGCCTTCATATGACCATTCAGACAGCCATGCTCATAGACACACTTTATGAACTCGGCGCTGATATCAGATGGGCCACCTGCAATATTTTTTCAACCCAGGACCATGCAGCAGCTGCCATTGCCGATAAAAAAACTGCTGCTGTCTTTGCCTGGAAAGGGGAAACCCTCCAGGAATTCTGGTGGTGCACTGAAATGGCCCTGACCTGGCCTGACGGAAGCGGCCCCGACCTTATCGTTGACGACGGAGGAGATGCCACCCTTTTTGTTCACCAGGGAGCCAAAGTTGAAGAAAATCCAGCAGAACTCGACAGAGAACCGGGAAGTGGTGATGAAAAATTCCTTCTGGAAAGGCTTAGAAAAAGTTATGAAAAAAATCCCACAAGATGGACAGATATTGCTGAAAAAATCCGGGGCGTTTCCGAGGAGACCACAACAGGTGTCCACCGGCTGTACCATCTTGCCGCTGACAAGGAACTGCTATTCCCTGCCATTAACGTAAATGATTCCGTCACCAAGTCCAAATTTGACAACCTTTACGGCTGCAGAGAATCCCTTGCCGACGGGATCAAAAGAGCAACCGACGTGATGATTGCCGGCAAGGTAGTTGTCATTATCGGATACGGCGACGTGGGAAAAGGCTGCGCAGATTCAATGAAAAGCTACGGCGCCCGGGTAATTATCACTGAGATTGATCCCATATGTGCACTTCAGGCCGCAATGGAGGGCTTCCAGGTCATGACCATGGAAGAGGCAGCTCCCATAGGGGATATTTTTGTAACTGCCTCGGGCAACTACCATGTGATCAAAGGCGTTCATATGGAAGAGATGCGCAACGAGGCCATCATATGCAATATAGGTCATTTTGACAATGAAATTGAAATGGCGTATCTGGACAACAATCCAACAGCGGTAAAAACTTCGATACGGCCCCAGGTTGACAAATGGACCCTGGAGTCCGGAAAATCACTGATTGTTCTTGCCGAAGGAAGGCTGGTCAATCTTGGCTGCGCCACAGGTCATCCAAGCTTTGTCATGAGCAACAGCTTTTCCAACCAGACCCTGGCCCAGATAAAGCTTGCCACTGAAGACCTTGAAAAAAAGGTCTATACCCTTCCAAAGGAGCTTGATGAAGAGGTTGCCAGGCATCACCTTGAAATACTGGGAGTCAAGCTCACAACCATGACCCAGAAACAGGCAGACTACATTGGATATCCCATAGAAGGGCCATATAAATCCAAGAACTACAGGTACTGATCATTGTCCTGAATCTGACTGATCTGTTATGAAAGCCTTCAGCCATCAGTACTCAGCTAAAAGCTAACACTTGGTTATCAAGTTTTTATGGAAGGACCAATTAAGAGCCCCCAGCGGTTGCCCTGTCAGGAACATTGAGAACCAAAGGAGATCAGACTTTTTCCCTGCCAGGCATTGCGACAATCAAGCTGTTTGAGGACCAGTGGCCGCAGGTCGCCGATTTTTAGCCTGGCAGGGAACGAGACCTCCGTCGGTCGCTGTCCTGACAGGCAACCGCTGGGGGCGGCCCTCTCCTGTTTCATTCTTGGTTGTGTCCGCCAGGACATGTGGGTTTACAAGAAACTTGAAACAAGATACAAGATACAAGATACAAGACGCGGCAAAATTCAAGTTTCATGGTTTGTTGTGATGCTGCGCATCATGGGGGTTATATGAAAGCCTTCTAAATACTGGGAGGTTCCCCAAGATCTCCTGTTGCAAGAAAAGGCGCTGATGCAACGGACGGCGATGCATTCATAAGAGAAACAACCCGTTCAAGGGAACTTAGAATCATCAATTGTTCCCATTTTTCAAGATCTGCGAACCTTTTTTGAAAAATTTCCTGCATCAGGGGAGGGGCCTTGTCAAGGATCTCTTCGCATGCCTCAGTCGGTTCTATTAAAACCCTTCTTCTGTCAATCACACTCCTGTTTCTATAAATTAGACCGCGTTTGTGCAGTCTTTCAAGAATTCCTGTTACAGTCGCCTGGCTGAGGCTTATATTTT
>JAWOEJ010000343.1:0-9777 GCA_046482845.1 Desulfobacteraceae bacterium
TAGATCTTCACCGTCTGCCGCCGAAATTCCCTCTGCTATTTCTGCAATCTCTCCGTCTTTAATACGAATATCTTTTTTCGATTTTCCATCAAAATTTTCTCCGGCAGACGATTATTGCGATGCCCGTGATCGGGCCATGACTCGACGCACCATGGCCGAGAGCGAACGGACTTCGCGTCCGCTGATCAACCTCGAGTCGCGCTTAGGGGTGATTCTTTCAAGGAACTGGCAGAAACATATTCCCAGGCGCCCAATGCATCTGAGGGTGGGGACCTCGGGATTTTAGAGGCTGACTATCTGTCTGAAGCCCTGAAACAGAAAATTTCAAAACTCAAAGAAAAAGAGTACTCCGATGTCATAGAAACCGAACAGGGGTTTCAGCTTTTTTATGTTGAGGATATTCAGTCGGAAGGTGTTAAAAAATTCGAGGATGTTAAGGAAGAAATAGCAAAAACACTGTACGATGAAATTGTGGAAAAAAAGTTTAATTCATGGCTTGATTCTTTAAGGGAGAATTCCCATATAAAAAAAATGCTTTAAAGCCGTCAGTCTGCAATAATCAGCTCCCCCTTTTTTAGCTGATTACTGACAACTGCAAAGGAGCTCCCATGCATACGGAAAAAAGTGATGTATTGATAAAAAATATTACAAGGCTTTTAAGAAGAGGTGCAACCAAGCAGCTTGTCAATATTATAAAAAAGACCCATGCCGCAGATCTTTCCTTGATTTTCCGGGAGTTTTCACCGGATAACCGGTACAAATTGTTTCAACTCATGGATGACCCGGAAAAAAGGGTTGTTTTTTTTTCCGAGCTGGAAGAAAGTGTTTTCCTTGAATTTGTCCAGGCCCTGGAGTTAAAGGACCTGGTCGAGGTGTTTGAAGCCATGCCCGCAGATGACGCAGCTGAGCTTCTTGGCCGGCTGGATGAAGACCTTGCCGATGCCATTCTGGAGAAGATGAAAAAGGAAGACTCCATGGAAGTCGAGCATCTCATGAGCTATGGTGAGGATACTGCCGGCAGCATTATGGTGCCTGATTTTATCGCCCTGAAGCAGGATACTTCAGCCAGAGAGGTCATTGCTTCGCTGCAGAATGAATATCTTGACGTGGAAATGCCGTTTTATGTGTATGTGGTTGACGAATACGGCAAGCTGGTGGGGGTCAGTTCCCTGCGGCAGCTTGTGGTGGAACCTCCTGAAAAAAAATTAAAGGAGTTCATGGCAAAGGATATTGTTTCCGTCAACACCTACACAGACCGGGAGGAAGTGGCCCGGATCGTTTCAAAATATGATTACCTGGCCGTTCCAGTGGTGGATGATGACAACCGCCTGGTGGGAATTGTTACGGTTGATGACGTCATTGACGTACTGCGGGATGCAGCCACTGAGGATATGCTGAAAATGGCCGGTGTCGGCCATGATTACATTGAAACCGAAACCGTGCTGCGCGGTACCAGAATACGGCTTCCCTGGCTTTTTGCCAGTTTTATGGGCGGGGTGGCTGCTTTCTTTATTATAGGCGGATTTGAGGAAAGTCTTGAAAAATATGCCTATCTTGCCGCATTTATTCCGGTGATCATGGGGATGGGCGGCAATATCGGAACCCAGTCCTCCACCATTGTTGTCCGGGGTATTGCCACCGGCCGGATCAATACCAGGGATCTGGTCTCGGTTGTGGCAAAGGAGCTTGCCATTGGTTTGATCCTCGGGGTTGTTTACGGGCTGTTTATCGGTGTTGTGGCCAGGATCAGATTCCATTCAGATCCGCTGGCCCTGGAGCTTGCCCTTGCTGTCTGTCTTGCCGTGATTTCATCCATGTCCGTTGCCGCCCTGGTGGGATCCCTTGTGCCCATGCTGTTTGAAAAGATCAAAATAGACCCTGCCGTGGCCACCGGTCCTTTTGTGACAACCTCAGTGGATATTGTCAGTGTGTATTTCTATTTTTTCATTGCCACTCTGCTCCTGGGAATATGAATATGTCAGAATTTTCAACCCAGGGGATTCTGTTAAGGCGGATAGAGTACGGGGATTACGACTTGATTGTCACCTATTTTACCCAATCCATGGGCAGGGTGTCTGTGGTGGCCAAAAATGCCAAAAAAAGTGTAAAGCGGTTTGCAGGGGCACTGGATCCCTTTTCCTTGATGCATATTTACTGCACACTGCCTAAAAAACGAAAAGGACTGCCCGTTCTTGACTATGTGGAAATGATCAATCCCTTTGCAAAAATCAGGATGGATACTGCAAAAACCGGGTATGCCAGTTACTGGCTTGAGCTGATAAACTCCTGGATGGAGCAGGGAAAGGCCCAGCCTGAGATTTTTTATCTTCTCGGCTATGTCCTTGATGCGTTGAATTCAGGCGGGGTTGAAAAGGAAGTGTTAAGCCTTTTGTTTCAGATCCGGTTTATGAGTTTTTCCGGCTTTACTCCCAATATTACCAGCTGCGGCATATGCTCAGCACCAGTGGATGAAATTTGTCAGAACCGCATTGTGTTTGACTTTGCAGAAGGCGTTATTATGTGTGACAAATGCTGCAGCACCAGAAAAAACGGGGTGAATCCCAGAGGGCCGGTATACAGGGTCAGTGTGTCCAAGGGGACCTTAAAGCAGCTGGCCTGGGTAAACACCAGAGACATTAAAAGAACAGACGTTATAAAGTTTCCAGGTTTTGCCGTCAAAGAGGGCGAGCATCTGCTTGAGTCGTTTATCCCCTGTCATATCGGCAGAGAGATGAAAAGTCTTATATTCTTAAAACGGATACGCAGGCAGTTCCAAAAAGGATGTTAACCAGGGAAGTTACCCATGGATGTCAGAACATATCTTAAAAAAAAAAAAGTGGCCGTGTCAGTTCCCTGCCGGATAGATGTGGGAGGGACCCTTGACATCTATACCTTTTCCCTTGCTCTGCACCATTTAAACCCCTGTACTTTTAATATAGCCCTTGATATGAGGACAATGGTTTCTCTGGGCAGTTGGGAAAAAGGCAGGATAAAGATCAGCTCAAAAGGCTTTGACAGCGCTGAGTTCAATTCTCTGAAAGCGCCCTTTGATCACCCCATGGGCCTTATGTTTGCCGTTGCCCGGTATTTTAACGCAGACGGAATTCATATTGAGATTGATTCTTCATCTCCGCCAAAGAGTGCCCTTGGGGGGTCATCCTCAGCTGCCGTTGCCATTGCAGCGGCTTTTCTTAGCTGTACAGGAAAAAAGGTCAATCCCTGTGAGGCGGCTGTCATTGCCCATTATATTGAATCCAGTGTGGCAGGGGTTCCCT
Organism: Desulfobacteraceae bacterium; assembly: GCA_046482845.1. Lineage (GTDB taxonomy): Bacteria > Desulfobacterota > Desulfobacteria > Desulfobacterales > Desulfobacteraceae > DATFJZ01. The sequence goes on from JAWOEJ010000343.1 coordinate 3,276, forward strand.
GCGGGTTTCAGGATCAGCTGGCCGCTGCCTTTGGCGGGGTCAATGTCTGGTACTGGCTCATGGGTGAAAAAGGGCCTTATTTTAAACAGAAAAGCCTTTTTGCCTCAGATAATGATGGTGATATTCTCAACAGGCATATTCTGGTGGCATACTGCGGTATTCCCCATGTTTCAAGGGACGTAAACAGCAGATGGGTCAAGGCGTTTCTTTCCGGCAGGCATCGGGATACATGGGAGGAAATCGTCAGACTGACCCGGGCCTTTTCCGAGGCCGTCAAGTTAAAGGAGTTTGCCCTGGCAGGCAAACTCATGAATCAGGAAACATCTTTAAGATTGTCCATGACCCCGGATGTCCTTGATAAAACAGGAAAAGCCCTTTATGCCAGGGCAGAACAACTGGGCTGCGGGGCGCGGTTTACAGGTGCCGGCGGCGGGGGATGTGTATGGGCAGTGGGAAACAGTACAGATATTGAAAAATTGAAACCGGCCTGGCAGGCGCTCCTGGCTGAAGAAAAACAGGCCGGGCTTCTTGATGCCGGGGTGGACCCCAGGGGCATTGAGATTCTTTTATAAAGCCCGTGGGCTTCAGACAGCCGTCAGATCCCTTAATGCTCCATGATCAAGTTTTATAGAACAGTGCACCGCCAGCGATTGTCCCGGCAGGAACGAGAACGTAAGAAACAGTCGGCTCTTTCTTCAATAGACGGCTGAAAAAAAATGGTGTTATGCAGACTATACTTTTGTAAAAAAAAGAGAGAAAAAAAAATGAATTTTCAGGATGTTATTTTAAATTTACAGAATTTCTGGGCGGAAAAGGGATGTGTGCTTACCCAATCCTATGATATGGAGGTGGGAGCAGGAACCTTTCACCCGGCAACCCTTCTCAGGGTTCTGGGCCCTGAACCCTGGAATACTGCCTATGTCCAGCCCTCCCGCCGTCCAACCGACGGCAGGTATGGAGAAAATCCCAACCGGCTTCAGCACTATTACCAGTACCAGGTGATTTTAAAACCCTCTCCGGCTGATGTGCAGCAGCAGTATCTTGACAGTCTCCATGCCCTGGGAATCAACCCGGACGAGCATGATATCCGTTTTGTAGAGGATGACTGGGAATCCCCCACACTGGGGGCTTCGGGACTGGGCTGGGAGGTCTGGCTGGACGGTATGGAAGTGACCCAGTTCACCTATTTTCAGATGGCGGGAAGTGTTGAGCTGAAACCGGTTTCCGTGGAGCTGACCTATGGTCTTGAGCGGATCTGCATGTATCTTCAGGGGGTGGACAATGTGTTTGACCTGAAATGGAATGATACCCGCTCCTACGGCGATATTTACCATCAGCAGGAGGTGGAGCAGTCCACCTACAATTATGAAACCGCAGATACGGAAATGCTCTTTGATCTTTTTATGAAATACGAGGGTGAAGCCCTGCGGATTGTGGACCGGAAACTGGTGCTGCCGGCCTATGAATTTTGTCTGAAGTGCTCCCATACCTTTAACCTTCTCGATGCCAGGGGAGCCATCAGTGTCACGGAACGTACGGGATATATCGGACGTATCAGAAATATTGCCAGGGCCTGTGCAAAGGCCTATATTGAACAACGGGAAGAAATGGGTCATCCTTTTATTGGCGGGACTGAGAATGAAAAATCAGAGCAGGTGAAAAAATGAATAATCTTTTGGTTGAAGTCGGTGCGGAAGAAATTCCGGCAGGGTATATTGAACCTGCCCTTAAAGCGTTTAAGGATGATCTGGGAGGTGTTTTAAAAAAAGCGCGTATTGAACACGGGGCGATCAGGTACATGGGAACCCCCAGACGGCTCGCCCTTATGGTGGAATCTGTTGCCGATGCACAGGCGGCAGAGACTATAACCGTTACAGGGCCGCCGGAAAAAGTCGGGTTTGATGAAACAGGCAGGCCCACCATTGCCGCAGAAAAATTTGCTGAAAAAGCAGGGGTCCCTGTAGAAGATATCTTTATTGCCGAGAGTAAGAAAGGCCGCTATTTAAGTGCGGTCAAATCGGAAACATGTGAATCCACTGCACTTATCCTGGAAAACATTTTTCCAGATCTTATTCTGGGACTGCCCTTTCCAAAAAGCATGCGCTGGGGGGATCTTGATATCAGTTTTGCCCGTCCTGTCATATCAATCACAGCAGTTCTCGGGGACAGGCCTTTGAATTTTACAATTGGGAATATATCCTCACAGCCCTGGGTGTTCGGCCACCAGTTCATGTTTCCCGGCAGGAAAAAAATTATCTGTGCAGAAGAATATGAAAAGGTCATGGCATCTGCCGGTGTTATCGTGGATATTGAAAAACGAAGAGCCCTGTTGAAAAAAGAATTGTCAAAACAGGCAGAGGCATGCCAGAGCTTTATCATAGAGGATGAGGCGCTGGTCGATATTGTCACCCACCTTGTGGAGTATCCCTATCCTGTAGTTGGAAAGTTTGACCATGAATTCCTTGAGCTGCCGGATGAGGTGCTGATCACGGCCATGAGAGAACACCAGAAGTATTTTGCTCTGGCTGACAAAACAGGGACGCTGACCCCATATTTTATTGCTGTGAACAATACAAAGGCAAAGGATATGGACCTTGTTGCCAGGGGCCATGAAAAAGTGATCCGGGCCCGTCTGGCCGATGCCCGCTTCTTTTTCCATGTGGATCTGGAATCCACCATGGATGATTTTGCAGAAAAGTTGAAACGGGTCACCTTTCAGGCCTCCCTTGGATCCATGCATGAAAAGAGCTGCCGTCTTGCTGATCTGTCCACTTACCTGGCAGCCTTTTTTGAACCTGCCGGACAGGGGGAGCTGACATCCGACCTGGTACGGGCGGCCAGAATATGCAAGGCAGATCTTGTCAGCCAGATGGTCATTGAATTTACAAAACTTCAAGGGGTTATCGGACGGTTTTACGCAGAAAAGGCAGGGGAGAACCCTGCTGTTGCCAGGGCCGTTGAACAGCACTATATGCCGGTATCTTCAGGTGGAGACCTGCCCCGGGATAAATCCGGACAGCTTCTTGCGATTGCCGACAAGATAGATACCATCTGCGGTTGTTTTTCCATTGATCTGATCCCCACAGGTGCGTCAGACCCCTATGCCCTGCGCCGCCAGGCCCTTGGTGTTATCCAGATCATGGAAGCGGGCAGCTATGATTTTTCTTTAAAAGGTCTGGTGGAAAAAGGGGTGTCTCTTTATACATCGGACAATGACCGGTCAGCGGACATTGTTCAAAAAATACTGGGGTTTATCAGGGACAGAATGGTGAATATGCTGGTTGACCACGGACACTCGAGAAATGCGGTTCATTCAGCGGTAAGTGTTTCTTTTGATAATATTCCAGACACCCTGTTAAGGGTAAAGGCTCTGGAGACGTTTCGACAGCTTTTGGATTTTGAATCCCTTGCAACGGCGTTTAAGCGGGTGGTTAATATTCTTAAAAAAGAAGGGTTTGATGATATAAAGGAACCTGATCCTGCTTTGTTTGAAGCAGATGCCGAAACTGCTCTGTATAAGGCATGCATGGAAACCGGATCAAAGGTGGCCGGATATACAAAAGAGGGGGAATATGACAGCGCCTTAAGGGAAATTGCATCCCTTCGTCCCCATGTGGACCGTTTTTTTGATGATGTCATGGTTATGGTGGATAACGAGGCATTAAAAAATAATAGAACAGCATTGCTGTCTCAGGTGGCGGCCCTGTTTGGAAATATTGCAGATTTTTCAATGATATGATCATGTAACAGCACATTTATCAGGTGATGCCCGGTATCAGCCCGGACATTAGATTTAATGCGGTTTGAAAATAAGTAAGACAGGTAATGGAGGTAACATATAATGGCAGGATATGATCCTGAAAAGGATAAATTGATCAAAGAGTGGAAGTGTGAAGAGACAGGACTTATGGTGTCCATTCACCAGTACAATGAAGGGGAGCCCAAGGTACAGATCGGGCCGAGGATTTTAAAGAAAAAAGATGGAACAGACCGTGCCCCGTCCAAGGCGGGCAGGTTGTCCATTGAGGACCTTGCCTGGTTTTACGATATTATTGATGAGGTTAAAGATGAGTTATCCGACCTTGTCGGACCTGAATAGCCCCTCTTTGATCTCCCCCTTTGGGGCAAGGCGGACGGACGGGACCGTGAGCCCGGCTGCGGCAATGATCAGTACTGAGCCGGATTTCAGATATATCACAGGCGCTGCCCCCTATGGAACATCTGTTCCCTTTTTTTTGAGCACATTGTTTACCCTGCCCGGCAGAGAAAGTTCTGTTTCAATTGTCGGGCCGTATATGGGGTCTCCTTACGGGGCAGTGCTTCTGGAATCCCTGTTTGCCAGAGGAAGTGATACTGTTCTGGTCCTGGGCTGGTGCGGGGCCATATCAGAGGATGTCAAAACCGGTGATATCATTGTGGTTGAATCTGCCCTGTCTGATGAGGGAACCTCACGACACTACATGGCATCAGCGGATGATTTTCCTGTTGTATGTCCCTGTCCTGAAGCAACCTGCAGGCTGGAAGAAAATCTCGGCAAACACAATCTGTCTTTTCACAAGGGAAGGATCTGGACTACGGATGCCATTTACCGGGAAACCGAAAAAAAAATTGATTTTTTCAGGAAAAAAGGGGCCATTGCCGTTGAAATGGAGTGCGCTGCCCTTTTTTCCGTGGCCCGTTACAGGCAAAAGCACATTGCTGCCCTTCTGGTGGTTTCCGATGAGGTGTCCGCTTCAACCTGGGCGCCCGGGTTTAGACGTCAGGTATTTAAGACAGCCAGAAAAAGAGCAGCAGATTTTATAAGGGAAGTCCTGTTATCAGGGCAGCTCTGATTTGGTTTACAGGGCATCTATGCCGATGGATTTTCTGATCTTTTCCAGAAACGGTACTGAATATTCCCTGGCCTTTACAGCCCCTTTTTTAAGAACGGTTTCAATATCCCCCGGGGCCTTGAGCAGTTCGCTGTATTTTTTTCTGGGTTCAGTGAGAATTTCATTGAGGTATTCAAACAATTCCTGTTTTACCATGCCCCAGGCAATTCCCTCTTTATATCTTTTTTCCATGTCTTTGACCTCGTCTGGACGGGCAAAGGCCCGGTATATGGCAAACAAGGTGCATGTGGCGGGATCTTTGGGCTCTTCCGGGGCAAGGGAGTTGGTTTTTATTTTCATGATAAGCTTTCTTAACCTTTTTTCTGACTCAAACAGGGGAATGGTGTTGTTGTAGCTCTTGCTCATTTTTCTGCCGTCCAGACCGGCAAGCACAGCTGTGTTTTCATCCACAACCGCTTCGGGCAGGGTGAAATGCTCTCCATAGTGATGGTTAAACCGTCCTGCAATGTCCCGTGTCATTTCAATGTGCTGGATCTGGTCTCGTCCCACCGGCACTTTTCTGGCGTTGAACATCAGTATGTCTGCTGCCATGAGCACAGGATAACTGAAAAGCCCCATGGAAATATCCTTGTCAGGATCTTTTCTTCCCTTTGCCTCATTTTCGGCCAGGCAGGCCTTGTAGGCATGGGCTCTGTTCATCAGCCCTTTGGCGGTCATACAATTGAGAATCCAGGTGAGCTGGGGAATTTCCGGTATATCTGTCTGCCTGTAAAAAATTGATTTGTCCGTATCAAGGCCCATGGCAATCCAGGTGGCTGCCACTTCAAGGGAGGATCTGCGCATTCTTTCAGGGTCCTGACATTTGATAATGGCATGGTAGTCTGCCAGAAAATAGTATGTGGCTGTGTCCGGTTCCCGGCTTGAATCAATGGCAGGACGAATGGCGCCCACGTAATTGCCAAGGTGGGGGGTTCCAGTTGTTGTGATTCCAGTTAAAATATCTGCACTTTTCATGTTGTTCTCTCCAATGGTCTTGTTTGGGACAGGGCACCGCCTGGGATTGTTGGTAGTTCCGCGTCTTTGCCCCTATTTTTGGCTGTGAGCTCAAAGCTCATGATGGTTTTTAAAAAATCAGGAAGTATCATATAACCGGTTCGTTAATCAATATTTTTGTTGCGCTTTATATGTTTTTCTGCAAAGGCCAGTTCTTCCTCCCGGGTTTCAACTTTTCCGTCAAGCCTGGCATTGAGAATCTCCTCCATTATGGATTTAAATTTCGGGCCTGGTTTAAGTCCCATGGCAACCAGGTCACGCCCCCTTATCTGGATCTGAACGTCCTTGAGCTGGGTGTAGAAATGGGAAATGGCTTTTTTGGTTTTTTCCTTTCTGGCTGAGGCCATCATATAGAGAATATGTTCAGTACCAAAGACAGACAGCATGGAGTAAAGCATGCTGTTCTTTAAAGGAAGGGCCTTTTCAAGCAAATCAAGTCTTTCTTCAGCCTTCAGCCTCTGTCTGAGGGTTATCTTTTCCTGGGTGGGGGAAAATTTAAGCCGGCAACAGATTTCTTCTGCTACCTTTAGGGTGCATTTGTGTGTCATGATCATGAAATAAACAGACCACCTCTGATAATTGTCATCAAGATACAGAAGATCGTGCCAGGAAAGGGC
>JAWOEJ010000246.1:0-2710 GCA_046482845.1 Desulfobacteraceae bacterium
GACCCCGGAATATGTTCACCATAAGGGATCTGTAAGAAAATAATATACGTATATTGCGCAGGATTTTTGTACGTCTTCAAGGCGCGGTAATGGGGGCATATTGAAATATGTCCCATTGGCGCAACGCAGGAGACGGGCAAAAAGACAAGCAAGATGCGTGGATTATTTTTTGGAAGATCCCTTAAATAATAATGCCTGGAACGAATCTTTGAAGCATTTAAAAAAAAGAGCCGACATCCTAAGATGCATCCGCCGGTATTTTTACCAGAACGGATACCTTGAAGTGGATACCCCGGTTAGAATACCGGCTCCGGCACCTGAAGCCCATATCAGCATCTTTGAGACCGAAGGCTGGTATCTTCAGTCCTCCCCTGAACTGTGCATGAAACAGCTTGTGGCCCAGGGGTATGACAAGATCTTTCAGATCTGCAAATGCTTCAGAAAAGAAGAAACCGGGGATCTGCATCTCACAGAACTCACCCTGCTGGAATGGTATACAAAGGGACACACCTACCTGGACCTCATGGACCAGTGCTGTGATATGATACAATTTACAGCTGCCGCTTCAGACCTCAGCCATTGTCTTGAATACGGCAGCCACAGGGTGGATCTTGGGTCTCCCTGGGAAAGAATAAGCGTAAAAGAGGCGTTTAACGCATACAGCAGCATGTCAATGGACCAGGCCCTTAAGCTGGATAAATTTGATGAAATCATGGCCTTTGACATTGAACCCCGGCTTGGCACCCAAAAACCCTGCTTTCTCTATGATTATCCTGCATCAAGAGCTGCTCTGGCCCGGCTGAAAAAAAACCGCCCCCATCTTTGCGAACGCTTTGAACTGTATATCGCAGGCATTGAACTGGCCAATGGATTTTCTGAACTGACCCATGCACAAGAGCAGAGACACCGGTTTGAAAGGGAAATGGATATACGAAAAAAAGCCGGGAAAAAAAACACGCCCATGCCGGAAAAATTCCTGAAATCCCTTGAAAAAATGCCGGAAACCGCAGGCATCGCCCTTGGCATTGACCGTTTGGTCATGGTGTTTACCAATTCCCTGTCCATTGACAGGGTAACAACCTTTACCCATAAAGACCTATAGACAAAAAAAGTTAAGGTCAGGCACCCGCTGCGTTCAGGGTTTGTCAGACAGTTTATCAAGCCCGGTTCTGTGCTTGAAAACCGGCATTTTATCCCGGATCTGTCTGATTCTCTCGGGATCAATTTCCCCGGTTATCATGGTCTCGCCTTCTTCAGCAGCCGAAGACAGGGTAACCCCATAGGGATCAATAATACAGCTTGACCCGCCAAAGGTGACACCTTTGTCCACGCCAACACGGTTTGCTGCAGCCAGGTAAACCTGATTTTCAATGGCCCGGGCCCGGATAAGGGTGTTCCAGTGACGAAGCCTTGAAAGGGGCCATGCAGACGACAAAATCAGAACATCTGCCCCCCTGAGCACCAGACTTCTGTTCATTTCACAGAATCTCAGATCATAGCAGATGGTCATACCAAAGGATATATTTTTTATCTGAACAATTTCCATGGCATTTCCCGGGGTAATACATGCGCCTTCATTTAACGGGGGATAGTCTGCCAGGTGATTTTTCCGGTATTTTCCGATCATACAGCCCTGAGGGTCCATGACCAGGGTGGTATTGAATATCTGATCTGCATCTGTTCTTTCAGAAATATTGCATATCATATAAATCTTATTTTTTACGGCGGTTTCCTGTATAAGACGATAGGGTCTCTCCTCCCATGTGGCAGCTTTTTTCTGAATCACGTCCATGTTATACCCGGTATCCACCATTTCGGGAAAAACAACAATATCGCAGTTTTCAGCTTTTGCCTGTGCCGCATATAAAGCAACCCTGTCCATATTGAGCGCTGAATCACCAGTCTGACAATCCATCTGCACAACACCTATTTTCATATCTCCTCCCTGCTGGAATTCCCCGGGTGTTGATCCTGTGACGGGTCCACTGCCTGTTCTTCTTTTAAAAGATGGCTGCTGTGACACATGGGGCAGTTTTTTTTGCCGTTCCCGCCTGATCCGTCCTTCCATTTATGGCGGCAGTTTAAACATCTCATCTGATTATCCTCTGATGCCACCATCTCATACTGCCCGCCCTGGACATTAATGGCTTTACCATTGATGACCGCATCCGCCAGTATTTTTCTGGCCATTCTCAGGATTCTTCCAAAGGTGGATCTTGACACGCCCATGTATTGTCCGCCGTCGTCATGGGTCATCCCCTCAAGATCGGCCAGTCGAATGGCTTCCCGCTGATCAACCGTCAACAGGACCTCATGAAGTTTTGTCATGGGTATCCCCCTGGGCTTGAAATAGCTTACCTCGGGCTTGTATCCCACTTTTCTGCTGATTACCGGCCGAACCATATCACCTGTTTCATCCTTTAATTGTTTACAATTCTGCTCAAAACATCCGGCATTTAAACTGAACCGGCCAATTCAGGGCAGTTTATCTGATGTTTCAAAAAAACAGGGGGAGCGTTTATAGTTCAGGTCATATGACCTGATACTCGATCATCAAGTTTTTTGAATAGCGCCGCCCTCAGCGGTTGCCTGTCAGGAACGAGAACGACGGAGGACTTTTTCCCTGCCAGGCTAAAAATCAAGAACTGCGGCCTGCGGTCCTCAAACAGCTTGATTTTTTTAACGCCTGGCAGGGAAAAAGTCTTATCTC
>JAWOEJ010000271.1:0-5259 GCA_046482845.1 Desulfobacteraceae bacterium
CTTTCAGACCAACCTGCTGGCGCTGAACGCTGCAGTAGAAGCTGCCCGGGCCGGCGAGGCCGGGGCCGGGTTTGCTGTTGTGGCCGACGAGGTAAGAAACCTTGCCATGCGTGCGGCGGAAGCAGCCAAAAATACAGCCGAGCTCATAGAAGGAACAGTTACCAAAATTAATGAAGGGGCAAAAATGACCACTTCAGCCAGGGAGAGCTTTATCAAGGTTGAAGAAAGTTCCAGCAAGGTGGGTGAACTGGTGGGAGAGATCAATGCCGCATCCAGCGAACAGACCCAGGGCATTGACCAGATCAACCAGGCGGTTGCCGATATGGACCAGGTCACCCAGCAGAATGCTGCCAATGCAGAAGAAGCAGCCAGTGCTTCCGAAGAAATGAGTGCCCAGGCCGAAGAGATGAAACAGGTGGTTGAAGAACTCGTGGCCATGGTGGGGGCTTCAAGAAAAGATCAGGGCGGGTACAGACAATCCACACAAAGGTCTGGATCATCCAAAAAGGGATTTACAAAAACCAGACAAGTCGGGTCAGGAGCCAAAAAGCCCTTAAGCCTGTCCCAGAAAAATGAAGTCAATCCCAATGAAATTATCCCCATGGATGACAACGATAATTTCTCCAATTTTTAATCCGTAACCTTAACTTTTTTTAAACCCCATTGAACTTTTAAAATTAAAAAATTCTAATCTTTTATAAAACAGGAAAGTAAAGGTCAACCAGATGCCAGAAATCACCGCATCTGGTTGACATTCTTTCTCTGACTATGATATTGGTTAATAGTCAATAATTAGGCCTTGATCATAACATCGGCCACCCTGGGGGTCAGTTAGCTTTTAGCTGTTAGCTGTTAACTGAGTACTGATGGCTGACGGCTGATGGCTTTCATATAAACAGCACTAATCACCAGTCGTGCAACATAATTTTTATCATAACGGATCTGCTCTGAAAACAGGGGGACAAATTGACTATACTAAGCAATGGTATGTACCGGACCCTGATCGCTGTTCTGTTTGGAGTAACTGGATTTGGTTTCAATTTTTTAGATATTGAAATTTTTAACAGTCCAGAGTTTAAAATTTCCATTCTGCCGGGGCTTTTTTTCCCACTGACCATTGCCCTGGCATGGGGATGGCGGTACGGCCTTTTATCCGCATTGACCGGTGGATGCCAGACCATGTGGTGGCTGTGGTACAGTGACGGCTGGGGTGTATTTTATTCTGTCCCTGTATTTACCCTGTGGATTGTATGGCACGGCTGGTGGGCAGACCACCGCAGGGAAACTGATCCATGGTATAAATCCGCCTTTACCGTTGAAATTCCCTTCCGCATGGTAATGGAACTGGGCTTTTTCCTTGTTTTTCCGCTGCTGGTTTCAAACAACCCGCCCCCCTGGGATACTGGCATTACATGGCAGACTGTTTCCCCTTCCTGGATTCACACCATTGCCATAAAACATGTGATCACCGGTTATATTCTATTAAGCTGCGCCTACACCGTTTTACATATCGGCTGTGTACGAAAATTTTTCCACCTCATCCCCCGCCCTGCCCAGAAGGACACCAATGCCATTCTTACAGGGGCCTTATTAACAGGGCTGGCTGTATGGACCAGTGTCTCAGCTGTTGAATTTTTCGCCTTTAATCCAGGCAGCAGACCATTTATGGATATTCTGATCCTGAAACCTGAAGGTCATGAAGCCTTTATGAAGACTTCGTATGTTCTTATGTGTTTTCTCGGCGCCATGGTATTTGCCCGTCTCAATCAAAACAAGGCGCTTATGAGCCAGCAGCTGAGTCACCAGAACCGGATACTCAAAGCCATACGCAGCATCAACAAATTGATCAAGCATGAAAAGAACCAGAATAATCTTTTGGACCAGACCTGCCGGCTTCTTGTTTCCACCCAGGGATATTTCAATGCCTGGATTGTTCTTCTGGATAAGGACCGGCCCGTTAAGCCCTTTTTTCACCATGGCATAAATGCAGATTTTCAACCCATGGCCAGGGCCCTTGATAACGGAAAAATTCCCTGGTGTGCCGAGCATGCACTGAAAACCGGTGACATTTACTTTGCCGGCAATCCTGTGACCCAGTGCCCTGACTGCCCCCTGTCCTGTAATTACAAAGACAGGGCCGGACTTGCCGCACGCCTGGCAGAAGACGACAAAATTTTCGGCTGGATATGCATATCCCTGCCCAGGCACTTTATTGACAAACCCAGTGAAATTTTTCTGCTCACTGAAGTGGCCAATGAGATCTCCCGCGCTCTTTACACCATTGCCATTGGCCAGCAGCTGGAAAAAATTGAATATGAACACATGGCCATACTCAATTCCACAAAAGATGCTGTAGTTGCCTTTGACATGGAATATTTGATAACAGTGTTCAACCCGGGTGCTGAAAAACTCTTTCAATGTGATAAAAAAGAGGCCAAAGGCACACCGGTTAAAAGATTCTGTCCCAAAGATAAACTGGAGACCCTGGATAAAATGCTCCGGTATGTCAATGACGAAGGTGCTGTAACCGCATATGAAACCGCAATACAAAACACGTCAGGCCAGCGCGTGCCCGTGGAAATCTCTTTAAGTCTGACCCATGACAGCCAGGGCCAGGCAGGGGGCATAAATGCCATTATCCGGGACATCAGTGACCGCAGACAAGAAGAAAAGGAAAGAAAACAATTGGAAAGCCGGCTGCAGCAGGCCCAGAAAATGGAATCCATCGGCTCCCTTGCCAGCGGCATTGCCCATGACTTCAACAATATCCTTTTTCCCATTATGGGATTGTCTGAAATGATGATGGATGACTTTCCTGAACACAACCAGGAGCATAAAAATGCCTGCCAGATCTACACAGCCGGCCAAAGGGGCAGTGAGCTCATCAAACAGATCCTCTCCTTCAGCCGGCAGTCAGAATCCAGGCCCATTCCTGTGAGGATTCAAAATATTTTAAAGGAAGTCATAAAACTCTGCCGCTCGTCCATTCCCAAAGACATTGATATTACCCATGAGATCAAACAGGACTGCAGACAGGTGATGGCCGACCCCACCCAGATCCATCAGATCGCCATGAACCTTATCACCAATGCCTATCATGCCGTGGAAAGCACCAGCGGCTGCATATCTCTGCAGCTCAGTGAAGTTACAGTGAACAGGGAGGACATGCCGTCCTTTCAGATTCCTCCAGGCGATTACGCCCTGTTAAATGTATCTGATAATGGAAGCGGTATTGACCCTTTGGTTATCAACAAAATTTTTGATCCCTATTTTACCACCAAAAAAAAGGGCAAGGGAACCGGGCTCGGCCTGGCAACCGTCTACGGGATTGTTAAAGGACATGGCGGAGACATCAAGGTTTACAGTGAACCGGGCCAGGGTGCCAGATTCAATATCTATCTGCCGTTAATGGCAGACAGTGACCATTTAGAACCTGAAACCCAACAGCTGCCCCTGCCCTCGGGAGATGAGCACATCCTTCTGGTGGATGATGAAAACCCCATTGTTCAGCTGGAAAAACAGATACTGGAGCGCCTCGGGTACAAGATAACCGCCTTTACCAGCAGTGTTAAGGCCCTGGATGCCTTTAAAGCAGACCCTCTTATTTATGATCTGATTATTACAGATATGTCCATGCCGGATTTAAATGGAAAACAGCTTTCCGAAAAAATCTCTGAAATAACAAGAGATGTACCCATTATCATGTGTACGGGATTCAGTGAAGAAATGGGCAATGAAAAAGCCAAAGCTCTGGGCATAAAAGGCTTTTTGATGAAACCCGTTGTCATGCATGACATTGCCGACCTGGTCCGTAAGATCCTGGATGATGCAGGAGGGAAAAAATAGATTGGATAACTTAAACGACAAAAGAGATTTAAAGGTGGTCGTGGTCAATGATGACCCGATCCAGTTAAAAATTCTGGCCGGACTGCTGAAAAACAGAGGGATACATGTCCGTTCCTATGAAACCGCCCAAAAGGCCCTTTCAGAAATGAAGGACCAAATTGTGCCGGATTTGATTGTAACGGATCTTTACATGCCTGTGATCGACGGCTGGCGGTTCTGCCGGCTGCTCCGTTCTGATGAATACAACGCATTTAATTCAATACCGATTCTGATTGTATCGGCCACTTTTGCTGGAGATGAAGCCTTACGCATTACCGCAGACCTGGGGGCCAATGCCTTTCTTCCCTCACCTGTAAACGGGAAAATATTTATTGACACGGTCCATTCCCTGATAACCGGCAAACAGCCCGTTCATAAACAATGCATTTTATTGGTGGAAGACAATCAATCCCAGGCAGATCTGCTGAAAAAATCCTTTGAAAACAAGGGATACAGGGTAAATATTGAAAACACCCTGGGATCAGCAAAACAGTGGATCTCCAACCATTGTTTTGATCTGGCAGTAATGGACTATCATTTGCCGGACGGGCTTGGAGATGCACTTCTTGAAAAAATCAGAACCACCCGGCCGGAGACCATCTGTATCATGATGACAACAGATCCCAGCCCTGAACTGGCCCTTCAATGGATGCAGAAAGGGGCTGCCGCCTACCTGCGCAAGCCTTTTAAACCGGATTATCTGCTGGAAGTCTGCTTCAGAACGGAGAGAGAACGCTCCCTGCTCAGGGTAAAAGATCTGCTGGAAAAAAGAACCCGGGAGTTAAACGAAAGCTCAGCTGCCTTTCAGACGCTTTTTGAAGGGATCAATGATGCGGTCATGGTTCATGAAATAGATAAAAATGGAGACCCCGGCCTGTTTCTCCATGTCAATGATGCCGCCTGTGACCGGCTGGCATATACCAGGGAGGAACTCCTTGCCATGACCCCCAGGGAGATCACCAGCCCTGAGGAATTTATAAAAATTGCCAGATATCGAAACCAGCTCAAATTCCAGAAAAACATTCTGCTTGAAACCTGCCATATCACAAAATACGGCCAAAGAATTCCTGTGGAAAGCAATATCACCCGGTTTCTCTATAAAGGAAAAAATGCAGCCGTATCCATCTGCCGGGATATTACCGAACGTAAACAGGCTGAGGCAAAAATTAATTATCTTAAAAAATCGGAAAGTCTTGGCCGCATGGCCGGGGCTGTGGCCCACCACTACAACAATCTGCTTTCCATCATCATGGGGAACCTTGATCTGGTGCTTACGGATCTCCCTGAATATTCAGAATTCAGACACAATCTCCATCAAGCCATGCGTGCAGCTGGCCGGGCAGCAAAAACCGGCAGCATGATGCTGGAATATCT
>JAWOEJ010000380.1:0-2706 GCA_046482845.1 Desulfobacteraceae bacterium
GATGAACTCTATATTTACTCGTTTATCACCCTGCAGTATCCGGAAATCAACCGCTCTCTTCTTTTGTACCGGTACCGCAGGCTGGATACGGCCCGGGCTGCTGCGAAAAAAGCCGGATTCAAAGGCGCCATGTTCCCATGGCAGAGTGGCAGCAGCGGAAGGGAAGAAACCCAGACAATGCATTTAAACCCAAAATCTGGACGGTGGCTTCCGGATAATTCCCATTTCCAGAGACATGTGAATGCCGCCATTGCATTCAATATCTGGAAATATTTCGAATCCACCGGAGATATCCAGTTCATGGGTGAATACGGTGCTGAGGTTCTGCTTGAAATTGCCAGGTTCTGGGCAAGCATTGCCACGTTTAACAAAGATCTTGACCGGTACGAGATCCTCAAGGTGATGGGTCCTGATGAATACCATGATGCATACCCGGAAGCAGATGAACCCGGGCTGGACAACAACGCCTATACCAATGTCATGGCAACATGGGTGTTGACCCAGGCCCTGAATGCCCTGGATATTCTGCCGAGAGACCGGGTTGATGAGCTGTGTGAGACCCTGGGAATCACAAAATCAGAAACAGACCTGTGGTGGGATATCAGCCGTAAAATGCGGATCATTTTTCATGATGACAACATCATCAGCCAGTTTGAGCATTATGATCAGCTCAAGGAGCTTGACTGGGAAAAATACCGGGAAAAATACTCCAATATCCAGCGCATGGACCGCATACTGGAAGCCGAAGGGGACAGTGCCAACAATTACAAGATAACAAAACAGGCCGATGTGCTCATGCTGTTTTACCTGTTTTCCGCACCTGAACTCAGAACACTTTTCAGGCAGCTGGGCTATCCTTTTGAATACGAAACGATTCCAAAAAACATAGAGTATTATGTCCAGCGCACCTCCTATGGATCTTCTTTGAGCTGGGTGGTCCATTCCTGGGTGCTGGCACGTTCCGACAGGAAACGCTCCTGGAAGTTTTTCTTAAAAGCCCTGCAAAGCGATATTGATGATATCCAGGGGGGAACCACCCAGGAGGGGATTCATCTGGGGGCCATGGCCGGTTCCGTAAATATTCTCCAGGAAGCCTATATGGGCATAAAAACCAGAAACAATATACTGTGGATCAATCCGGAGCTGCCTGAAGTACTTGAGAAACTTGAAATGCAGGTGCGGCACAGGGGCAGCACTCTTGCATTTGAAACAACCCAGGATATGTGCAAAATCACCCTTTTGTGCAGCCCGGAAAATACCTTTCAATTCGGGTTCAAAGATAATCTGTATGAACTAACAGTCGGGGCTGCCAGAAAAATTCATATTTGAATCTTCACTGTGTGAGGGGGCAGGTTTGTAAATATAGGGACACTTTACTTATTTTTTAACTCGATCATCTGAATATGGGGACTCTTTACTTATTTTTTTTAACCACGAAACACACAAAAGGCACGAAAAATATAAACGTCAAACACAAAAAATGTAAGCGACTTTAGAAGCATTATGAAGGATGCCAGAAATTTGAAACAAAAGACAGGATACAAGATGGGGTACAATTCAAATTTTATGGTTTGTTGTGAGGCATGGCATCCTGGTGGTTTTTTATAACCGGTATGGCCGGATCATGGATCACTGACCCGGCCACAACAAAGAATGAAACAGTAGAGTGCCGCGTGACATACAGACCACGATCAGGCAGCGTTTTCCTCGTCCCGCAACACTTTTCTCAACACCTTGCCCACGTTGGAGATGGGGATTTCATCCCGGAATTCAATGACCCGCGGTCTTTTGTATCCTGCCATGTTTTCCTTGCAGAATTGTTTCATGTCTTCTTCAGTTACAGTGGAACCGGGTTTTAGTTTGATAAAGGCTTTTACTTTTTCTCCGCTTTTTTCATCCGGGATCCCCACAACAGCCACCAGTTCCACACTGGGATGGGTATAGATGATATCCTCAACATCCCGCGGGTACACATTAAAGCCCCCCACAATAACCATATCCTTTTTTCTGTCTGTTATGGTCAGATAGCCATCCTTGTCCACATTACCAATGTCTCCGGTGAGAAAATACCGGTTGCCGTCGATTTCCCTGAACACTTCCTCATTGGCATCAGGTCTTTTCCAATAGCCCTTCATGACCTGGGGCCCGCACACGGCAACTTCGCCGTCTTCACCCTGGGGAAGTTCTCTGGTGCCGGCGTCCATATCCACAATTTTTACATGGGTGCCGGGCATGGGGAACCCAATGGACCCGATTCTTCGCTGTTCCCTGTTTGTTGGGTTGGCACTGACCACAGGGGTGGTTTCTGTGAGTCCGTATCCTTCAAATATGACAGCCCCTGTCTTTTCCTCAAACTGCCGGCATACATCCGGGGGCAGGGGGGCACCGCCGGAGAAACAGCCCATAAGGGATGTCAGGTCATAATCATTTATTTTTGCATGATTGGTAAAGGCCACAAAAATAGTCGGTACAGCCGGCATAATGGTGGGTCTGAATTTCTGGACGGCTTTGAGTACTTCTGTGAACGGTGGTTTTCCCGCCCTTGGATCGGGGATACAGATCAGTCTGCTGCCTGAGCCTGCTGCTGAAAGCATGGCAACGGTAATGCCAAAACTGTGGTACCAGGGCAGTACGCCAAGAAAGGCATGAAATCCGCCCTTGCGCATTTTTTCCGGTTTTTCACCTTTTTCATGGATAAACATGCCG
>JAWOEJ010000403.1:0-8784 GCA_046482845.1 Desulfobacteraceae bacterium
CTTGGGCTGTTTTTATGGAAACGGCCCTTGGGCTTTTGGGGTAAAAAACAAGCCCTAGGGCATCGGCCCCGAGTTCAGCACAGTGCTCTGCTTCTTCCGGGTCTGTCAGACCGCATATTTTAACCGCAGGTGATTTGTTGTTTTTTATCATTTTATTTCCTCTTCAGGGGGTGTGGTTTCCTCTTCAGAAGGTGCGGTTTTTGGTTCAGATGGTGTGGATGCCCCGGCTTCTAAAGGGGCTGCCCTGACAAGACTTTTTATGAATGTTTCTGTATCTTCTGCGCGCACAATACTTTCTCCCACAAGAAAATTAAAAAACCCCGATTGCATGCCTTTTTCAATATCCTCGGGCAAAGATATGCCGCTGGCCTCAACCGGGATGTGGTTTTTTTCAAAATAAGGGGCAATGCGCGCTGAAACCCCTAGGTCGGTCTCCAGGGTTTCCAGGTTTCTGTTGTTAACCCCTAGTACCTGAGCATTTGCAAAAATTGTTTTTTCAATTTCCCATTCTGAATGGATTTCCACCAATGGTTCCATATGGATCTCCCGAGCCAGAGAAATATAATCTTTCAGCTGATCCCTGGACAGCAGAGCGGCAATGAGGAGAACGGCATCCGCCCCTGATGCCCTTGCTTCATAAATCTGATAGTCTGAAATGGTAAAGTCTTTTCTTAAAACAGGAAGGGATGTTGATTTTCTGACCATTTTCAGATCTTCCAGGCTGCCCTTGAAATAATGGGGTTCTGTGAGCACGGATATGGCGCAGGCGCCGCCTTTGGTGTATTTTTCCGCATAAAGCGAGGGATCAAGACCGGCTTTAATTATTCCCTTTGAGGGAGAGGCTTTTTTAATTTCTGCAATAATACCTGCATTCCCAGGTGATGATTCTGCAAGAGCCTTTAAAAATCCGGCTGAGGTCAGTTTTTGTTTTTCTGCCCGGGCTCTAAGGGCGGCCATGGGTGTTTCAGTCTTTAATTCAGCCAGGTCCTTTTTTTTTTGACTAACAACCTCTTTTATAAACCCTGATACAGACATATTAGTTGTTCTCCCGGGTAAAGGTGACAAGGTCTTTGAGTTTTCTGGCCGCACTGCCGGAATCAATGGCCTCAGCTGCCATGTGTATGCCCTGGGAAATGGAATCTGCTGTTTCGCAGGCAGTAAGAGCGGCTGCAGCGTTCAAAAGTACAATATCTCTTTTTGCCCCTTTTTCCCCTTTTAATATCCCTGTGGTGATTTCGGCATTTGTTTTGACATCCCCGCCGGCAAGATCCTTTTTTGAGGCATATCCATCAAAATATGCCAGAGGATCAAGGTCATAGGATTTGACCAGGCCGTCTTTGAGTTCGGATACCCGGGTGGGGGCGCAAAGGGTTATTTCATCCATGCCGTTATGGCCGTGGACCACAAAGGCCCGTTTTGCACCAAGAAGGTTTAAGGCCCTGGCAAACATTTCAGTCAGGGTAGGAGCAAATACCCCCAGAAGCTGGCAGCTGGCAGCAGCTGGATTTGTAAGGGGGCCCAGCATATTGAAAATACTTCTAATGCCCACTTCTTTGCGGGCTTTGGCCGCATATTTCATGGCACCGTGAAATTTGGGCGCAAACAAAAAGCCGATGCCTATTTCATTAACAGCTTCTTCAACAATTTCAGGGTCAACATCCAGGCTTACCCCGAGATATTCAAGGAGATCCGCACTGCCGCACTGACTTGAAACACTTCTGTTGCCGTGTTTGGCTACGGTTACCCCGCATCCTGCCACAACAAAGGCAGTGGTGGTGGATATATTAAAGGTGTTTGACATATCCCCGCCTGTTCCGCAGGTATCCACCACATTCCGGGACAGGGTTTGAATTCTGCCGGCTTTCCTGCGCATGGCCAGGGCTGCGCCGGCAAGTTCTTCAAAGGTTTCCCCTTTAACGGCCAGGGCCGCCATAAATGCGCCGATCTGGGCTTCTGTAATGGAACCGGAAAAAATTTCAGAGATCATGGAAGCCATGCTCTCCTGGTCAAGGTCGATTTTTTTGATAATTTTATTGAGATTGTCTGTAAATGTCATTTTTATATCCCTTTTATAAAATTTCGAATCAGTCTTTTGCCAATGGTGGTCATTATGGATTCCGGATGAAATTGAACCCCCTGGGTGGGGTGTTGTCTGTGGCATATGCCCATGATTTCATTGTCATCGGTTCTGGCTGTCACCTCAAGGCAGGCGGGCAGATCTTTTTCAGATACGGCCAGGGAATGGTATCTCATGGCTGGGAAGGGCCTGTTTATTCCCTGGAAGATATCTCTGCCGTTACCGGTTACCAGGGATGTTTTGCCGTGCATGATTGTTTTTGCATGGATTACCTTTCCCCCAAAGCTCTCTGCTATGGTCTGATGGCCGAGACAGACCCCGAGAATGGGTATTCTGCCTGAGAAAAAGCGGACCGCTTCCATTGATATCCCTGCATCCGCAGGTCTTCCAGGACCTGGGGATATGACAAGGGCATCCGGGGCCAGGCGGCTGATTTGTTCGACACTTACCTGATCATTGCGCAGCACTTCTGCCTTTGGGCCGGCATGGCAGATATAATGGTACAGATTAAAGGTGAACGAGTCGTAGTTGTCAATGATTGCTATGAGCACGCGTCACCTCCGTTTTCACTGGTCATGGCAAGCTGCAGTGCGGTTTCCACACTTTTTGCCTTGTTCATACATTCCATAAGTTCCTTTTCAGGATCAGAATCGGCAACAATACCGGCGCCTGCCTGGACTTTTATTCTGCCGGATTCAATGGAAGCGGTTCTGATGGTTATGGCAAGATCCATATTTCCGGAAAAGGAGATATATCCGGCAGCACCGCCGTATATGCCCCTGGGCTCCTTTTCAAGCTCTGAAATGATTTCCATGGCCCTGATTTTAGGCGCTCCGGAAAGGGTGCCCGCAGGAAAGGTGGCCTTGAGCAGATCCCATGCGCTCAGTCCGGGGTTCATGTCGCATGTGATATTCGAGACCAGATGCATGACATGGGAGTAGCGTTCAACAAACATCATGTCAGTGACCTGTACACTGCCGATTTCTGCCACCCGTCCCAGGTCGTTTCGTCCCAGATCCACCAGCATGAGATGCTCGGCACGCTCTTTTTCATCATTGAGAAGTTCATCCGCCAGAATCCGGTCTTCCTGTTCACTTTTCCCCCTTTTTCTGGTGCCGGCAATGGGGCGCAGGGTGGCCTTGTTGTTTTCCAGCCTTACCATGGTTTCCGGAGAGGACCCTGCAATGGTAATTTCCTTGAAGTTCATGAAAAACATATAGGGTGACGGATTTATATATCTCTGGGCCCGGTAGAGCATGACAGGGTCCTGGGGGGCCCGGCAGGAAAAGGTCTGGGAATAGACAGCCTGGATAATATCTCCTTCTACAATATGATTTTTTATGGTCTCAACCCCTTTTTTATACACCTCAGGTTCTGTTTCCGCCTGTAACCGCTCCGGTCTGGCACTGGAAGATCTGCGTGTTTTTTTGCCCGGCAGATTTTCATCAATTTCTGCCATCAGGCGGTCAAGGTCTTTGCAGGCGGTTTCATAGGTCTGGTCTGAATCACTTTGGCCGTTGAGATAACAGATTCTGACAAGTGTCATGTTCTGCTTGATATTGTCAAAAATGATCATTTCATCGGGAATGATAAAATGGGCATAGGGCTTATCTTTGGGAAGAAAAACCGGTATGTTTTCAAAAAAAGATACCATCTCATAGGTGATATACCCGGTCAGTCCGCACCAGAACCGGGGGAGTCCGTTTATTTCACAGGGATGATACGGTTCAGTTATGGATTGCAGTACCGTTAAAGGGTCATTGTGGTGGGCCAGGATTTTTTTTTCTCCCTGGGTGGTGATTTCTATATGATCATTAAATACCTGGATGTGGGCCTGGGCAGAAACACCCAGAAAGCTGTACCTTGCCCAGCGCTCTCCACCTTCAACACTTTCCAGAAGAAAAATGGGATCGTTTCTGCGGTAAAATTTCTCAAGAATGGAAACCGGGGTTTTTGTGTCAGCCAGAATTGTGCGGCACACAGGAACCACATTACAGGTGCGGCACAGCTCCATAAATTTTGCTTTGTCAGGGAATTTTTTTAAAATCATCATTTTCCTTTTTAGCCTTCAGCCGTCAGCCATCAGTACTCAGCTAACAGCTAACAGCTAACAGCTAACAGCTTTCATGCTTCGTTGTGTCCGCCAGGACATGTGGGTTACCGGACTGTATATTTCCAGGACACCTGAAACAAAAAAAGGCTTGCGGGAATCCGCAGCCTTTTTTTGAATATAGTGTTAAAAAGACTGAGGATGAAATGGCTGCCCCCAGCTTTTGTCTGTCAAAGTTCACTGGACTGCAGGCAGACGTGTAAAGGCAGTGCACCACCGCCACAAGGTGTTTCCAGGTATTTTGTTTTTCATTGTTATTGCTCCCAAATGTTTGAATTAAAAACAGAATATAGAGTGATTTTGTATATGTCAAGGAATTTGTTTCTTTTCATAGAAACAAACCGCAGGCAACTCCCTTTTACTCGGTTATCAAGTTTTTATGGAAGAGCCGATTAAGAGCCCCCAGCGGTATTCAAAAAACTTGATGATCGCGTTTTATTTGATGATCAAGTTTTTTGCCTGGTTTATGGAGAACAGGCCGGGCTTTTCTTCTTGACAAACCCTGTGTAACAATGAAAATATTGATACTTCTTTTATGTCCCATTGGCGCAACGCAGGAGACGGGCAAAAAGACAGGCAAGATGCGTGGATTATTTTTTGGAAGCCCCCTTACCAGCTGATCAGGTGTTTATGTCGGGTTTCTGGAAAACGGGATCAGGATTGTGTTATCAATATTAACTGCAACAACCGTTGTGAACCTGAAACGCCAAAGATAATGCTGTCAACCCGAGCCTGACCTTGGTCTGGGTACGTTCGATTGATTTTTTACAAATTTACTTTTTGTGGTTTAACCAGGTGATTTTATTTTGATAAAAAAAAGAGAAGTGGCCATAACAAGAAATTTGATTTTTAGTAAAACCCTTGGTGTGGGCACGGGGCTTGGGCTTTCTGTTTCCTGTTTTATAATTGTAAAAAATTATAAAGGCAGTATGGCTGTGGAATCATCAAGACTGGGCAGGGCTGAATTCATTATACACCTCCCTGAAAAAGTTAAGATATGATTCTGATTTATCCGCCTGTCACAAAGTGCTGTGAGCCCCCGGGCGGGGTAGCGCTTTTATCTGGAGCACTCAAAGCCCACGGGTTTCAATCAGAAATTGTGGATGCCAATATTGAAGGCCTGCTGTGGCTGGCCAGATCTTCCTCCCATTCCGGGGATGCCTGGACACAAAGGGCTGTGGCCCATTTTGAAAAAAATATTTTGGATTTAAAGGAAGACGGTGTTTACCAGAATCACGGCCGGTATACCCAGAGGATGATGGATGTCAACCGGGTTATAACCACAGCTCTGCCTGAAAGATTCAGGGTAACGCTCTCTGATTACAGGGATAATCAGCTTTTTCCCGTTAAAAGCCGGGATCTGTTCATCTCTGCTGAAAATTTCAGGGAAAACCCCTTTTACCCCTATTTTGAAACCGTTCTTTTACAGAGGATTGAAAATTCAGAATTTCCCTGGGTGGGACTTTCTCTTTGTTTTCTAAGCCAGGCGCTTACCGGCTTTGCCCTGGCCGGGTGGATCAGGTCACGGTTTCCCCAAAAGAAAATTATAATGGGAGGGGGGCTGATCACCTCATGGATGAGCAGTCCGCAATGGAAAAATCCTTTTCATTCCCTTGTCCATAGGATGGTAAAAGGGGCCGGTGAAGAAATTCTTGTCTCCCTGGCAGACGCCTTCATCAGAAACAAAGATGGTGGTTTGAATACAGATACCAGCAGCCCAGTCAGTGTTCCTTTTCCAGATGTTCCTGTCCCAGCCTTTGACCGCACGGATGGTCCTGGCCCATCCGTTCATAACCGGTCCGTTGATTGCCCGGCCGTTCCTGTCCCGGTTGTTCATAACTCTGATGTTCATCACCGGCCCGCGCATTGCCCGGCATGGAGCAGTGCAGGGTATCTGCCAGATTTTGATTTCTGCAGATGGGATCGCTATCTTTCTCCGGGCAGGGTGCTTCCCTATCGGACGTCCATTGGCTGCTACTGGGGGAAATGCAGGTTCTGTCCGGAAAAAGCTGAAAACAGCAGATTCAGAAAAGGGAATAACAGGGAGATAATGGATCAGCTGCATTTTCTCTGCCAGAAATACCGGATCAATTATGTTCATTTTCTTGACAATGCCCTGTCCCCCTCTTTTTTAAAAGCCCTGACCCTGGAAAAAAAGGTGCCTTTTTTATGGTATGGGTTTGTTAAATTTTCCAGAGAACTGGCAGATCAGAACTTTTGCAGGCAATTATATAAATCCGGATGCCGGATGCTGAAACTGGGACTGGAGTCAGGGGATCAAAAGGTGCTTGACAGAATGAACAAGGGAACAGATCTTGAAACGGCATCCAGGGTGCTTACCAGTTTAAACAATGCCGGTATTTCAGCCTATGTCTATATTCTTTTCGGGACCACCTTTGAAAATGAGGCTTCAGCTGAAAAAACCCTTTCCTATGTGGCGGCACACAGCGACAGAATAGATTTTCTCAATACAGCGATTTTCAATCTCCCACGGTTCAGCCGGGAAGCTCAGGAGCTGCATACCCGTCTGTTTTACAAAGGTGATCTTTCTCTTTATACCGCATTTAAGCATCCTGACAACTGGGACAGAAAAAGAGTCAGACAATTTGTTGACAAGCGGTTTAAGAAAACCCCTTTGATTGCGCGGATTTTAAGAAATAATCCCCCGTTTTTTTCATCCAGTCATGCCGTGTTCCTTGGCAGCATACACCGGGCGGCATCATCTGAAACATCACTAACGGCCATGCCTTGACAGGCACAACAAAGCATGAAAGCTTTTAGCTGAGTACTGATGGCTGACGGCTGAAGGCTTTCATATAAAAGGAGATGGAACATTTACATGGACATCCTTAACATACAAAAAGAAACCAATTTTAAACATTTAAACCTGTTCTCCATTCAGTACAGGGATAGGGTGGGAAACAAAAAATCATGGGTTTTTGCCTCCCGTCAGAACAAGTCCTCTGAGGATAGAGCAGGCGGGAAACCGCCATGTGCGGATGCCGTGGTTGTGGTGCCGTGGCACAGGGAAAAAAAAAGACTGGTGGTCATCAGGGAATTCAGGGTGCCCCTTGGCGGTTATCAATACGGGTTTCCAGCCGGCCTTGTGGATTCGAAGGAAAGTGTTGAAGCCGCAGGTAAAAGGGAATTAAAAGAAGAAACAGGACTTGAGCTGGTCAAAGTGTTGAAAAAAAGTCCTCCTGTGTATTCCTCATCCGGGATGACAGATGAATCTGTATCCCTTTTGTTTGTGGAATGTACCGGTGATTTTTCTTTAAAAGGAAATGAAGAGTCAGAAGATATTGAGGTGTTGTTTTTTTCCAGGAAAGATGCTGACCAGCTTCTCAAAAACCCGGAAATCAAGTTTGATGTAAAATCCTGGATTATCCTGTCCAGCTATGCAGCCCATGGAATTATCTGAATGTTTGCAAATTTCCTATACTTTATTGTTGCCCTTCTTCTCTATACCACCTGCCAGTTCCCCGAGGACAGTGCAAAGCCGGCGGATTATTCTCTGCTGCTTTTTTTTCTGATGCTGCTTTTTTTTGTTGGTGTGTGCAGATTTGTTTTTCAGCAGGTTCGCAGACAATCTGCAAAAATCAGCATTTTCAGGCTTGAGCAGCAGGTTGAAAAAGCCATTTTAAGACTTTCAATTCTATCTCTTTTAATCTTTGCCTTGAGCCTTTATGGGCTGAGATTAAAATTGTTTTTTTCTGATTTTGCTCTGTTTCAGATCTTTCCCACCTTTGAAGCGCTTTTTTTTCTTGCCATATTTGTGGGCTACCTTGTTATTGTCTGGAATTATGCGTGGGAAGTGCAGAAAAAGTTTTTTTTGAACATTTCCTCTAAAAAAACCTTTGTGGTATCCAATATCTCCTTTTCTCTTCCGGCGCTTCTGCCATGGTTTGCCCTTTCCCTTACAGCGGATATGATACAGATTCTTCCCTTTGCTCGCCTAAAGGAATTTATGGCATCCCCCGGAGGAGAGATATGTTATGTGCTGCTCTTTCTTTTTGCAGTTGCCGTTTTCGGCCCGTTTCTGATCCAGAAATTATGGCGGTGTACCTCCCTTGAACGGGGAACAGCGCGGAACCGGATAGAGGAAATGTGTTCCAGGGCCGGGGTGAAATATGCAGATATCGTAAAATGGGAGCTTTTCGGCGGAACCATGATTACGGCCGGGGTCATGGGCATTGTAGCGAAATTTCGGTATATCCTGGTTACGCCGGCCCTGCTCCGCATGCTCTCCCTTGACGAGATTGATGCGGTCATTGCCCATGAACTCGGCCATGTTCAGAAAAAACACATGTTTTTTTATCTTTTCTTTTTTGCAGGCTATATTGTATCTGTTTACGCATTGTTTGAACCCCTGGCATTTCTTGTTTTTTACTCTGCCCTGTTTTTGAATTTTTTTTCATTTCTTCATATCAGCCCGGATTTTGCCCAGCCCATTATGTTCAGTTTCATCCTGATCCTGTTATTTATTGTTTATTTCAGATTTGTGTTTGGTTTTTTCATGCGCAATTGTGAGCGCCAGGCTGATCTTCACGTGTTTACCTTAATTGGCAGCGCCAGGTCATTGATCGCCACCTTTAAT
>JAWOEJ010000005.1:0-3997 GCA_046482845.1 Desulfobacteraceae bacterium
AAAATATCTGACCTTTATACTGGATAACGAGGATTACGGCATCAGTATCAACAAAGTCAGGGAAATTATCGGGATGATGACGATTACCACGGTTCCCAGATGCCCGGATTTTATCAGGGGTGTGATCAATCTTCGGGGCAGGGTGATCCCCATCGTGGATCTCAGGACCCGGTTTGGGATGACATCTGCAGAAACCACTGACAGGACCTGCATCATCGTAGTGGAGGTGAACAAAGACAATTCCCAGATTATTATGGGCCTGGTGGTGGATTCGGTATCTGAAGTCCTTGCCATTAAAGGTGAAGACATCGAGGATACGCCGTCATTTGGAACCCAGCTGGATACCCGGTATATTCTGGGAATGGCCAAGCTGGATGGAGGCGTTAAAATTCTTCTGGACATTGACCGTGTCCTGGACAGCAGCGAAATGAGTAAAGTGGAAAGCGTTCTATGATGTGTGGCATACAGATATATCAATACGTAATACTCGATCATCAAGTTTTTTGAATACCGCTGGGGGCGGCGATAGGCCCTTCAATAAAAACTTGATAACCGAGTAATAAGGAGGATTTTAAGATGAAACTGGGAACGAAACTTTTATTGTCTTTTCTGCTCATCGGCCTTTTGCCGTTTGCAGTGATCGGAACAGTATCCCTTGTCAAATCGAGCGGAGCTCTTTCCAGGCAATCCTTTGAAAAGCTGGAAGCCATCCGGGAAATCAAGAAAAATCAGATTGAAAACTTTTTTGACCAGAAACGGGCCGACATGGGCGCCATGATCGGGAATATTGGAAAGATACAGGGCGAAGCTTTTCACAAAATCGAAAGCATACAGGAGCTGAAACTCAGTCAGCTCGAACAGTATTTCGACAAAGTCAAAAAGGACGTCAGTCTGCTTTGTAAAAGCGATGATGTGAAAAATGCCTATGAAAAACTCAAGGCGTACCATGATTTCATGGGATTTGAGCACAATGATCCCTTTGATGTGGATACGGCCGATTACAAAGCCATCTGGAGAGAATTTGAAAATTCTCTGGGCAACTATGTTAAAACATTCGGGTATCACGACATATTTGTGATATGCAGGCCCCACGGCCATGTCATGTATTCCTATGCAAGGGAAAAAGACCTCGGGGCCAACCTTGGCACCGGAAAATACAAGGACTCGGCCCTTGCATCTCTCTGGCAAAAAACAGTGCAAAAAGACGATATCGTGGTGGAGGATTTTGAATCCTATGCGCCCAGCCATGGGGATCAGGCCATGTTCATCGGCGGACCGGTTCATGATGAAACCGGCAAAATCGTTGGTGTGGTGGCGCTGCAGGTGCCTGAAGGCCCTGTTAATAATATCGTCCAGAAACGGCAGGGTCTCGGGAAAACCGGGGAAACATATCTTGGAGTGAACCAGGATGGCCGTATTGAATTCAGAAGCGATCTTCAGACCATGGGGGATGGAAGGTACACCATTGGGTATGATCTGACGTCTGTTGCACCGGAATATCTCAAAAAGGTGCTGAAGGGAAACGAAGTGATTGATGTTTTCGTGGACAGCAATGGCAATCCCGTTGCAGTGGGGGGAGATCCCCTTGAGATAACTGAAGATCTCTCCTGGGCCTTGATTACCAAACAGAATCTTGAAGAAGCATTAATCGGTAATGTGGGCAATGGGAAAAAGGATTTTTTTCAAAAATACATTGATGCCTACGAATATTATGATTTCTTTTTGATCAATGAAACCGGGTATGTGTACTATTCCGCATCTAAAGAAGCGGATTATCATACCAATATGGTGAACGGAAGATATGCAGATTCCGGGCTTGGCAAACTGGTTCAAAAGGTCATGACAACCAAAGAGACGGAAATTGCAGATTTCGCGCCCTATGAACCCAGCGGCAACAGGCCCGCCTCCTTTATTGCAGGCCCCCTTATTCATAAAGGACGGGTTGAGACTGTTGTGGCCATGCAGATTTCCCTTGGGGCCATTAATGGTATCATGCAGGAGAGGACCGGTCTTGGCGAATCAGGAGAAACCTATCTTGTGGGACCGGATAAACTCATGCGCTCGGATTCTTTTCTTGATCCCCAGGGCCATTCCGTGGAAGCCTCCTTTGCCGGCACGGTAAAAGCCAACGGCGTGGACACGGAAGCCGCACAAAAAGCCATAAAAGGTAAGGAAGAATCCAAAGTGATAACCGACTATAACGGGAATCCCGTTTTATCCGCATATGCACCGGTCAAAGTCAGTGCTGATCTCTCCTGGGCCATACTCTCGGAAATTGACGAGTCCGAGGCGTTTGCAGCAATTTCCACCCTGCAGTGGGTAGTCGGCGTGATAGCCGTCATCAGTCTGGCCGGTATTATTATCGTTGCTCTGCTTATCACACGTTCCATTACCCGGCCGGTGAATCTGATCATTGATGGACTGAACAGCGGAGCAGATCAGGTGGCAGCGGCATCAGGTCAGGTTTCCGCCTCCAGCCAGACCCTGGCTGAAGGGGCGTCTGAGCAGGCATCCTCCCTTGAAGAGACGTCTTCCTCCCTTGAAGAAATGGCATCCATGACCAAACAAAATGCCCAGAATGCCACCCAGGGCGATACCATGATGAAAGAAACTGGAAAGGTTATTGCCGAGGCCAATCACTCCATGGAAAGCCTGAGTTCTTCCATGGAAGAAATCTCCAATGCCAGTTCAGAGATATCTAAAATCATCAAAGATATCGATGAAATCGCTTTTCAGACCAATCTTCTGGCGCTTAACGCAGCTGTTGAAGCGGCCCGGGCAGGAGAGGCCGGTGCCGGTTTTGCTGTGGTGGCGGACGAAGTCCGGAATCTTGCCATGCGGGCGGCTGAGGCGGCAAAGAATACGGCTGAACTTATCGATGGTACAGTTAAAAAAATCGATGAAGGCGCCAAAATGACAACATCGGCCAGAGAAAGTTTTATAAAGGTGGAAAAAAGTTCCAGAAAAGTCGGGGAACTGGTAAGTGAAATCAATGCGGCTTCCGGCGAACAGACCCAGGGTATCGAGCAGATCAACACAGCTGTGGCAGACATGGACAAGGTGACCCAGCAGAACGCTGCCAATGCTGAGGAAGCGGCCAGTGCAGCCGAAGAAATGAACTCCCAGGCCGAGGAGATGAAGAAAATGGTTAAGGATCTGATGGCGGTTGTCGGTGCATCAAAAGAGGATTCCCGGAAAACCAGAGCTGTTTACGGTGTGGGGAAAAAGAGAAAAGCAGGCCAAAAACAAATCGGTGCCGGTACGGCAAAACAATCAGCTAAAAATCCACGCTGGGGGATTACGCATAAAAAACAGGTAGCACCGAATGATGTCATTCCCGTGGACGACGACGGGGATGACTTCTCCAACTTTTAGTATTATTTTTTCATAAAATCTGCCGGGAGCTGTTCCCCGGCAGATTGAAAAAAACAGGATCTCCTGTTTCTCTGGGAATTGTCCACCATGTTACGCAGATACGGCCGTTTATCCCCTCCACGCAGTCCTGGCCCCATTTTCGAGAAATCAGATATAAAAACTTGATCATCGAATCACAAATACAGAATGGAAACTGCTGGATGATCTTGTTGACAAATAAAGTTCTGTCTGCAATAAAGATAATTTGAATTGTGATAATACGTGAGGATTGGATATGCAAGAGTATACTGACTTTTAATTTTATGCGGAGCAGAAGGATAAATGGAAACTGAGCTGGACCTTTCTCATCCTGAATACATAAAGGTAATGATATCCGGACTGATTGTTAAACCCGAGTTGATATCATTGATGGGAGAAATCCTGCAGCATCCCCAGTATCAGGAGAAACACACCCTGTGGGATTTCAGGCAGGCATCCCTGGGATTGTCCATTGGTGATTTAAAGGAACTTGTCGGGATTATGAAACTTTATACTGCCACGTTTTGGTATTTGTCTAACAGGATCTTGTTTATCTCTAAGCTTAGCCAATAATTTGTTGTGTCTGTCTTTTCGTGCATTTGAA
>JAWOEJ010000055.1:0-3086 GCA_046482845.1 Desulfobacteraceae bacterium
ATCGGGAAAAAACTGTTTTGCTTTCTTGTCCGGAATTTTTCAAATATTGTGATAATATCGTCTTTAATGTAAACCGGCTCAATATGTCTCATTTCCGATTTTACAAGGAGTCTGTCGTCGGGATTTTTGCCTCTCTGGTCTGTTTTGCTGAGAATTTCCACGGTATCATATTTTGCCCTGAGATAATTCATATTCTGGCAGGGGTGTTGGATAAAATACCCCTGGACCAGATCACATCCAATATCCCTGCAGCTGAAAAATTCCTGGCGGGTTTCCACCCCTTCCGCAACAATAAGGCTTCCCATGAAATGGGCTATTTTAACGATACTTGAAACAAAAAGTCTTTTTTTACGGTCATTTTCAATATCCTTGATAAAAAAACGGTCGATTTTTATGTAGTCCGGTTCTGCATAGTATAAGAGCTGGAATCCTGAAAAACCCGTGCCGCAGTCATCTATGGCAATATTGAACCCCTGGGAGGTATAATTTTGAAACAGCCCTGTTGTGTTGTTGTTGAAGTTGATTTCGTGTTTTTCTGAAATTTCAAAGCAGAGCGCATCCTTGGTATAATTGTGCTTTTTCAAAATGTCACTGGTGTTTCCTGTTTTATAATCCTTAGAATTGATCAGACGGTTGTCAAGATTGTAAAACAGCTTGCATTCGTTTTTATACCGGAAAGTCGAGAATTTTTCTATGGCCTTTTCCCTGAGTATCAGATCTACCTGATGCAGGACATTGTCTTTGTAGGCGCTATTGAACACATCTTCTATGGATGAGAATCCAGCTGCTTCATGATTGCGTAAAAGGGCTTCGCACCCAAAGCAGACCCCGGTATGGATATTCACAACAGGCTGAAACGCATGGTCTAAAGCATTCAGTCGAAGCAGCCAGGTTTCATCTTGTAAAGGAGTCATTATCAATCCTTTTGTTTTTATTTATTGAGTTTAAACAGAGAAACTGTCATTTCTGTCTTTTTTTATCTTAATCTTGCAGATGCTTCCTTTTTATGTAATCTTTAGACTTATATTTTTTAAGTTAGAATTGTGTGAGGGATTTGATAAAGGTTTATTTTTCCTGGGAGAACTTAAAACCGGGAGAGCTCAAAAATATCCGGTAAAATAAAGCGGAGGAAAATATGTCTAAAACCATTTTAATGATCCACGGGATGTGGGGCGGCAGCTGGTGCTGGGACAGATTCAAAGGGTATTTTGAAAACAGGGGGTATACATGCATTGCACCGGATTTAAGACATCACGATATTACCCCAAAAGACCCGCCGCCGCCTGGACTGGGTACCACCAGTCTGCTGGATTATGCAGAGGACCTTGAGCAGATCATCCAAAAACTGGATGAAAAACCCGTTGTGTTCGGCCATTCCATGGGCGGTCTGCTGGCCCAGATCCTGGCCGGCAGAGGCCTTGCAGAGGCTGCTGTATTGATTACACCGGCTCCACCCGCCGGGGTTGTGGCCGTTACCTGGTCCATGGTCAAAAGTTTTTCAGAAATTCTGCTGACATGGAAGTTCTGGAAAAGACCCCACAGGATTTCCTTTAAAACAGCAGAATATGCAGTTCTCAACCGGTTGCCTGCAGCGGACAGAAAATATGTTTACAGCAAAATGGTATGGGAGTCGGGACGGGCGGCCGCTGAAATCTGTCTGTGGATGCTTGGGGTCCGAGGGGCTCAGGTGGATGCAGCCAGTCTGACCTGCCCGGTTCTGGTGGTGTCAGGCAGTGAGGATCACATCACTGCAGGAAAAGTCGGGCGAAAAATTGCCGCCAGATACAAGCCCAGTGCCGCGTTTCTGGAGCTTGAGGGATATGACCACTGGATGCTGGACGGACCGGGCTGGGAAAAGCCTGCCGTCTGCATTTACAACTGGCTTAATTCCTGTGACCCTGGTTTCAAGACATCAGACCCGTAAAAGGGGGCTTCCATCCAAATCCATGACGGGCCGGTGCACCTGCTTTTGACTGATGTGATCATGCCTGAAATGAACGGA
Source organism: Desulfobacteraceae bacterium (assembly GCA_046482845.1). Lineage (GTDB taxonomy): Bacteria > Desulfobacterota > Desulfobacteria > Desulfobacterales > Desulfobacteraceae > DATFJZ01. Next base: position 2,003 of record JAWOEJ010000055.1, read on the forward strand.
AAAGACCTGGCCAGGGAATTGAGAAAGCTGTATCCCGAAATGAAGTCAATGTTCATGTCCGGTTACACAGGCCAGGTGATCGCCAGCCAGGGAATTCTGAACAAAGGCGTTCACTTTATTCAAAAGCCTTTTTTTGTATCTGATCTGGCCGTCAAGGTAAAAGCTGCTCTTGCAGGACCTGGATCATGAGGCACGCGAACGGTTTTTGATGTCTCTCATCGGGCAATCTCAAGGTGACAAGATTTCAGGCATGGTGCATTTGTGACTGGCAGAGTGCATGGGCGAAGGTGTCGACCCAACGCAGATGTGCCAGAGACTGGTGGATAAAGAAGGGGGTTACCTACCCTCAACATCGCCATCGAGACAATTAAGATGGAGGCGTTTTTGGATCAATATCTGTAACAGGAGGTAAAAATGAAAGTTTTATTTATCATCTCCACCGAAGACGGGGAAACCATTTTTAATGTCATGCGCCTTGCAAATGTCGGTGTCAAAAAAGGAGATGATGTCAGCGTGTTTATGCTCGGCAAAGGCGTCCTTTTTGAACAGGCCGGCAGTGAGCAGTTCGATGTCATGGGTCAGATCAATCAGTTCGAGGGTGATTTTTATGTCTGAGGGGTCTGTATGAAATCCCACGGTCTGGTGGGATCAAGCAGCTGCCCTATAGGATGGATGGACGATTTATACGAGATATCCATGGAATCCGATAAGATTCTTACTTTTTAAAAATATTACAAAAGTTTTTTTAATAGATATTTAATTTACACTTGACAGCCTATCCGGATTTCAATAAATTATATACGCATTCACTTAATTAGATGGAGGAGAAACTGGTTTTGGAAGAGGTTCCTGTTGAGGAAGCGGCAAGGGTGTTCAAAATCCTGTCAGTGGAAACCCGGGTCAGGATGATCGACCTGCTCAGGCAGCGGTCCCTGTGTGTCAATGCCCTGGCCCGGGCGTTGAACATATCACCGGCGGCGGTGTCTCAGCACCTTCGAATCCTGCGGGATGCCAATGTGGTGATTGCCGAAAAAAGAGGATACTTTGTCCACTACCGGATCAACGAACAGACTCTGGAACGGTG
>JAWOEJ010000056.1:0-6024 GCA_046482845.1 Desulfobacteraceae bacterium
ACCCGAGCCTCCACCATGCGGAGCACCTGGTCTTCCTCGCGACCGCCCTGCTGCGTGTGGGCGTATCATCCGGGCGTGGAGCAAGCGCATGCGGAAGCTGTGGCGATGCACGAGAACCTAGAGCGACTCAGGGGGCTGGGTCGGAAGCGACGAGGCAAACCGGCGGAGGAGGAAGACGTGCCGCTGAAGCAACCGCCCACCCTGGAAGAGTTCCGCGCCGAATATAAAGAAACGCCCGTCAGGCCGGAGGAGGAGTGTCGGGACATCGTGGGCTGTGTGCTCTGGGAGGTTTTCTCGGACAACCACTCGGTGATCGCCGACGACGGGCGCGAGGTCGATCTGGGCAGCTTTCGCGGAGCCAGTAGCACGCTCGACGCATTTGATCGCGATGAGGCCGCAGATTCGAGTTCGGGGGACTGGATGGACGTTTGGGACCGGGGCGACCACATGAGGTTTTACTGCGGCCTGGCCTTTATTTCGGGGCGCACCGATTACGGGCCGGTCTATGAGATGGTCTTCCGGCGGCTGCGGTCTCTGGGCGCCGACTGGATCTATCGTTTCCCACGGATCGGTGTCGTCCGTTTCGAGAAGCCGGAAGAACCGGTCGACCTCGCCGACTATTCACCGTCCGAGGCATTCGCGAAGGAGGCGAAAAAGCGGGAGGACGATGCTGAGTTCGCCCGGATGGAGGCTGAACTCGACCAAGCCTACGAAGAGTCCGCCCGCGCGGCGGCGAAGGAGGAGCCGCCGCCCATCGTGCAGGCACAAGCTCTTCCTTGACCTTTTTCCCTTTGTTTCCTGCCATGGCTGCCCTGAGACAAGCGGTTTTCCAGGGACAAAGGTACATGCAGTCGTCCGGGGTCTCCCTCAATCCTTTATCCGTCATGGGAAAAACTGTTTCAAGATCACCAAAACATGGGGGTTTCTGTTCTGTTTTATCATCCATTTTTCTGTTCAAACTCCCGGTTAAACTCCGCAATCCTGCCATGGTCGGCAAAACTGTAGAATCCTTCACTTGCCGTTATCAAATGTTCGTGAACAGTGATGCCCACATGACGGAGGGCAAAAATCAATCGCCGGGTTATGGCAATATCTTCAGCAGAGGGAGATGCATCTCCGGAGGGATGATTATGGGCAAAAATAACTGCAGCCGCCCTTTTTTCAATGGCAGTGGCAATAACCTCCCGGGGATAAACCGCACTTGAGGTCAGCGTCCCCTGGAAAAGAATCTCACAGGAAATCACCCTGTTCTTGGCATCAAGAAAAACCCCTGCAAAAAGCTCCCTTGGCTTGCTTCCCAGGGCATGGGAAAGATACGCCCGCAGATCTTTGGAGTTTTTTACCACATCCCTTGCAATGAGACGCTGTTCAAGATATCGGTCGGCCACCGCCTTTATAAGCTTTACCCCGAACACATTGGCCGGTCCTATTCCGTAAGTTTGCTCAAGCTCTGAAGTGCTGGCTTCAAACACATTGGGCAGGGTTTTAAACCGTTTTAAAAGGTCCTTGGCACTGGCCTTGCAGTCTTTTCTCGGGGTATTCAGGGTAAGCAGAAGCTCAAGAACCTCGTAATCATGAAATCCCTCAAGACCGCCCTCCATGAACTTCTTTCTCAGTCTTTTTCTGTGTCCCCTGATGTCTTGTCCGGGCATCTTTTCTGCCATGCCGGCCTCCATTGACCCTTGCATTCAAAACACATGAAACTCGATGATCAGGTTTTTTTATGCTAACATTTACCTGTTTTCGAAAATGGGGTCAGGCCTGCGTTATTGTCATTATCTTCCCTACCCAGTATAATCCCAAAAACGCCGTAGATAATGACAATAACGCAGGCCTGACCCCTCATTTTAAATCAAAGCCTGAATTCAAACTATTTTAAGGGGTTTTCTCCGCCTCCTATTCTTCACCTTCGGGGTCTTGACCCTGGGTTTCCTGATCCTGGGAATCATCACCCTGGAGTTCTTCACTTTCAATTGCTTCACCTTCAGCTGCTTCACCTTCGGGCAACCTTGCAATGGCGATGAGTTTTTCCGTTTCAGCAAGATTGATCAGTTTAACCCCCTGGGTATTACGACTGATAACTGAAACATCCTCCATGGAGATCCTTATGAGTTTCCCCCGGTCTGTGACCAGCATGAGCTCGTCGCTGTTATCCACAAGCAGCAGGGACACCATAACACCGTTACGTTCCGATGTCTTGATGGAAAAAACACCCTTGCCCCCCCTTGCCTGGGTCCTGTAGTCTTCAATATATGAGCGTTTGCCGTATCCGTTTTCCGTCACTGTCAACAGGGTATTACCGTGATTCAGTAATTCCATGGCCACAACAGAGGCCCCGTCGTCTATTCTCATGCCCCTGACCCCCATGGACCCCCTGGCTGTTTCTCTGATATCCTGCTCATGGAACCGGATCACCTTGCCCTGGTCTGATCCCAGAAAAATATTCATATCATTGTCAGTGATCCGGGCGGCAATGAGCTCATCGTCCTCGGCCAGTTTTATACCTATGAGTCCGCCGGATCTGGGCCTGGAATAGGCCATAAGATCTGTTTTCTTTACCCGTCCCTTTTTGGTGGCCATGACCACATACTGGTTTGCGGCAAATTCAGGAACGGTCAGGATGGTCGCCACCTTTTCCTTTTCAGCAAGGTTGAGCAGATTAACCAGGGCCTTGCCAAGACTTGAGCGCCCTGCCATGGGAAGTTCATACACCTTTGTTTGATACACCTTGCCGAAACTGGTGATAAAGAGAAAGGTATGATGGGTGGAGGCAACAAAAAGATGCTCAACAAAATCATCCGCTTTGGTGGCCATGGCTGTCTTGCCTTTCCCTCCCCTGTGCTGGCTGGTGTAAAGGGTTACAGGATTGCGCTTGATATAACCGCTGCGGGTTATGGTCACCACCATATCCTCTTCTGCAATAAGATCCTCGACATTGATCTCACTGGCATCATCGGCAAGCAGGGTCCTTCTTTTATCATTAAAATCTTCCTTTAACCGGGCGAGTTCCTCTTTAATGATTTTTTTGACCTCATCGTCGCTTGCAAGAATTTTCCTGTACCAGGCAATGGCCTTGAGCAGTTCATCATACTCCTGGATAATTTTATCCTGTTCAAGCCCTGTAAGCCGCTGCAGTCTCATATCAAGAATCGCCTGGGCCTGGATGGCTGTCAGCTCATATCTGCTGATCAGGCCCTGCTTTGCCTCATCAGGAGATTTTGACCTGCGGATAAGCGCAACCACATCATCAAGATGCTCAAGGGCAATTTTCAGCCCTTCCAGAATATGGGCGCGTTCTTCAGCCTTTCTAAGATCAAACAGGGTCCTTCTCTTTATCACGTCCCGTCGATGTTCAATAAAATACTCAAGGATTTCCTTGAGATTCAGAAGCTTTGGGCGGTTGTTCACCACAGCCAGAAAAATAATGCCAAAGCTCGTCTGCAGGTTGGTATGCTTGTAAAGCTGATTCATAACCACATCAGAAAACTGATCCCGTTTCAGACCAATGGCAATACGCATTCCGTGACGGTCTGATTCGTCCCTGACATAGGAAACGCCCTCCACTTCCCGGTCCCTGACAAGATGGGCAATCTTTTCAACCAGTTTGGCCTTGTTTACCTGATAGGGCAGCTCACTTACAACAATGGTCTCTGTTTTGGTTTTGGAATTTTCCTCTACATCCACCTGGGCGCGGAGGGTAATAATGCCGCGGCCTGTGGTATATGCATCATAAATCCCCTTTCTGCCGTTGATGATCCCGGAGGTGGGAAAATCAGGACCGGGAATATGGGACATTAAATCTTTTATTTCCATGTCAGGATAGTCAAGTAGAGCAATCAATCCATCAACCACCTCCCCCAGATTATGGGGGGGGACATTGGTTGTCATCCCAACAGCAATGCCTGATGACCCGTTGACAAGAAGGGCAGGAAATTTTGTGGGAAGAACAGACGGCTCATCCATGGTCTCGTCGTAATTCAGATTAAAATCAACGGTTTCCTTTTCAAGATCCACCAGCATCTGGTGAGCCAGCTTCTGCATCCTTATCTCTGTATAACGCATGGCTGCCGGGGAATCACCGTCTACAGATCCGAAATTGCCCTGGCCGTCCACAAGGGGATACCTCAGGGAAAAATTTTGTGCCATGCGGACTATCGTGTCATAAACAGCCGAATCACCGTGGGGATGGTATTTACCGATGACGTCACCCACTATCCTGGCTGATTTTTTATAGGGTTTATTCCAGTCATTCCGAAGCTGACGCATGGCAAAGAGCACACGCCTGTGAACCGGTTTAAGGCCGTCCCTTACATCGGGAAGCGCCCGCCCTATGATAACACTCATGGCATATTCGAGATAGGATTGTTTCATCTCCTTCTCAATGCTGGTTACATTACTCTCTTTTATCATCAGAATCCTTTTTTAATATAACCGCCATGTCCTGACGGACACAACGAAGCATGAAAATGGCATTATGCCGCAGCCAACGGGCCATGGGATCTGCTGTCGATAATTTGAGGCTGCATTTTCATATAAATGCGCTGGGCCCATTCCTCAGGCCCTGTCAAAACAGTTCACAAGTCTTCAGGACCCATGAGCCGGTTCTTTGAATTATTTTTTTCAGGTTCAACCATCAATTGATAATTCATAAAATAAATATCTGCCAGGGTCAGAAAAAAAGTGGTGATCAATGGACCGTAGATAATACCAAGAATACCGTAAAGTTTCAGACCGCCCAGAATGGCAAAAAACACAATCAGAGGATGAAGTTTTACCTTGTCTCCTACAATTTTCGGTTTAACAATATACTCCACCGTCCAGGAAAGAATCACATAGAAAACCGCAACAAAAATCCCTGCTGCAATTCTGTGCTTGAGCATCAGAACAACCCCGGCAGGCAATAAAACCAGACCTACGCCCACAATGGGAAGAAAGGCAAGAAAGCCCATGATAACTCCCCATAAAAAAGGGGCCTGAAGTCCAAAGATGTAAAAGACAATACCGCCCAGAACCCCTTGAATTAAACCACCAAGGCCGTTACCCACCAGTACTGCACCAGCCATGTCCCTGAATTTTTCAAACAATTTGATATTGTACTGACGGGGCAGAGGGGAAAGATCGTAAATATAGTTAATAAATCGTTTTCCGTCCAGAAGCATGTAAAATACAATAATGAGCATCAGACAGAAATAAAAAACAAATTTAAACACATTTGAGGCAATAAAACTGGCCTGCTGAAATAGAGACAAGCCCACTATTTTGCCGATTTCCGATACCGGCCGGATCAGTTCTTCCCAGGTAAGAACTGTTTTTACGCCCAGGGCAGAAAACATATTGTTTATACGGTCAAGTGTCTCTGTGTTTTCCAGCAGTTCTTTGAGCTGATTGCTTAAAACCGCGTTCTTGCCCATCAGGTAAAGGTCATAGGCTTCCTTGGAAAGAATTCCCACAAAAAAGAAAATCGGAACAAACACAACAAAAAAAATGATCAGACAGGTCACTGCCGATGCTGTTTTTGCCCCGATCTTCTTTGACAGAAGTTTGTAAAACGGGGAAAAAATACCTGTACAGAGAAACCCCATCACGATTGTGGCAAAAAAAGGGACTATCAGCCTTACTGCAAAGATCACGGATATAAAAAACAGAAATAGAAAAAAAAAGAAAACTGCTTTTTCAGAAGAACTCTGCTCCAAACTGCCACCACCGTCAATGACAAACCAGAGAGCAGATCAGATGTAAAAACACGTCATACCTGATATCTGCCCCCGGTTTAATATAAAAACCCTGATATGCCTGCCAATTAAAATGGCTAAACCAAAATCAATAGATCTTAATGATGATTTTATTTCCGGCGGAGAAAAAGAACACCAGGAAAACGGAGACAACACCGAAAAATCTAAAAAAAAGAAAAAGGCGGGTGAAAAGAAAGATAAAAAAGTGAGAGTAAATTTTATGCTGTATGAAAGCACCAGAAAAAAATTATTCCATCATAAAGCTGAAACCGGCCGAACGGTATCCAGTATA
>JAWOEJ010000079.1:0-8188 GCA_046482845.1 Desulfobacteraceae bacterium
GCAGAAAAGATCTCAAGATCTGTGCCGGGATTATTGAGAAGCTGATTGACAATGACACACTTGTTGTTGCAAGTTCTGATATGTCCCATTATTTCCCCTGGGCCGAGGCTGTCAAAAGAGACAGACAGACCATAGAGATGATCTTAAAACTTGATTCAGGCCAGGTGGCATCGAGCTCTAACAGATTGTGCGGATATCTTCCTGTGGCTGTTCTTCTTGATATTGCACAGAGAAACCAGTGGCAGCCTGTTCTTTTACACTATTCAAACAGCGGAGATACTGCCGGCGACAAAAAAAGCGTTGTCGGATACACAGCAATTGCCTTTTATGGAGAGTTGTTCATGACCCATTCAGATCCCTTAACAAAAAAAATAAGCCCGGAAAAAGGCAGGGCATTGATCCTGCTTGCCCGAAAAAAAATTGCAGAAAAACTTGGCCTTGACTTTTCCATCCCTGAAGAAATGAATTCAATTCTTGAAGAAGATATGTTTAAGGCAAAAAGGGGTACCTTTGTTACATTAACCATTAACACCCGGCTGAGGGGCTGTATCGGCAGTCTGTCTGCTGATGAATCCATTGTTCAGGGGGTAAAACACAATGCTGTCAATGCGGCTTTTCACGATCCACGGTTTCCGCCCCTTTCAAAAAATGAATTTAAAAAAATGGATATAGAGATCAGTCTGTTAACAGAACCAGAATCCCTTGAATTTTCAGATTCAAAGGACCTTCTGGAAAAACTCAGACCGGAAATTGACGGCGTTATTCTGCGAAAGGGGAGACGGTCTGCTACTTTTCTTCCCCAGGTATGGGAACAGCTGCCTGATAAAAAAAGGTTTCTGGCCCATCTATGCACAAAAGCAGGACTTGATGCCAGTGCCTGGCAGTCGTCGGATCTTGAAATCCTGACCTACCAGGTTCAGTATTTTAAAGAAGAATGAATTTTTTACACCTCGGGGTAACATGGAGGGAAAAAGAGACAGCCGTATTATTTTGGTGGTTGTGGCAACCGGTATTTCTTCGGTTGTCACCCAGCTGCTTGTTATCCGTGAATGCCTGGTTCAGTTCTGCGGGAATGAATTTGTCATTGCCATGATTCTTTTCAGCTGGCTGCTGATTTCAGCTTTCGGCACACTGGCGGCCGGGTTTCTTGATCAGAAGAACTTTTCCCCGGAACCCTCCAGGCTGGCTTTTTTTTCCCTTTTACTGGCCGTGCTGTCCCTGCTTCAGATCGGGGCAGTGAGAATTTTGAGGGATGTTTTTTTTATCCACGGCAGTTCTGTCGGGTTTTACCAGACCTTTTTGTACACCTTTTTTATCATTTCTCCCTATACGCTTCTTCTTGGGTTTGTACTGCCCTACACCCTTTTTACGGCAAGACGTTTTCACCCGGATTACCCGGGTACGAAAATCTATATCATAGACAATATCGGAGACATAGCCGGCGGTGCCCTTTTTTCCTTTGTACTGGTCTATGTATGCACCCCGTTTCAGGCGCTTCTGGCTGCCAATCTTCCCCTTGCAGCAGCAGCCTTTGTTCTTTTTCCAAAAAGGGTGCGTTATAAAAAACTGGTGATGCTGTCTGTGCTCATTGTAGTTGTTTTTATTTTTTCAGCGCCGTTTTTTGAGGAAAAAACCCTTTCACCCAGACAGGGCCGTCTGCACTATTATGCTGAATCCCGGTACGGCAGAATAGAAATACACCAGGACAAAGATCAGCTTTCCCTTTTCAAGGACGGTGTCCACCAGTTTTCAGATCAGAACCAGATTTTGGCTGAAGAAAGAATCCACTATCCCCTGTCGCAGGTGTCTGAATTAAGGCATATCCTTGTGGTTTCTGCGGAAGGGGGAATCATGGAGGAAATTGAAAAGTACCATCCTGAGTCAATTGATTATGTTGAGATTGATCCCCTGGTCACCCAGGCGGCACTGAAATTCAATTTGATTAAAAATATCAAAAACCTTAATGTGATTCATCAGGATGCCAGGGCATATATAAAAACAATTACAAAAAAATACGATGCCGTTATTATCAATCTTCCCGAACCTGAGACCTTTCAGCTGAACCGGTTTTATACTTCGGAGTTCTTTGACCTGGTGAAAAAGCATTTATCTGCCAGCGGTATTTTAAGTTTTTCTGTAAACGGGTTTGACAATTATCTTTCCCCGGCCCAGAAATTGAAGATTGATGTGCTTTACGCCACAGCAGCAGTCCATTTTAAGCATATTCTTCTGCTGCCCGGCCAGCGGGTGTTTTTTTTATGCAGCAATACTGTGCTGGATAAGGATATTCCCGCATCCCTGGTCCGGAAAAATATAAATACAGACTATGTGGCCCATTATTTTTACGGCAGCCTTACACAGGAAAGAATAGAGCGCCTCAACACCGGCATAACCCTTGATGTTCCACTGAACCTGGACTATTCTCCCAAAATGATCTGCATCATGTTTTCCCAGTGGTTTGCAAAATTTTCATCTTCTCCCATGTTTTTTCTCTTAGTGGCTGCCCTGATTTTATATGTTTATCTCATGATTATTACAAAGGAATCCTTTATCCTTTTTACTACAGGATTTATGACCATGGGCAGCGAAATCCTTGTGATTTTTGCCTTTCAGATTTTTTTCGGGTATATCTACACTGCCATTGGCGGGATTGTTACCCTTTTTCTGGCAGGGCTTCTTCCAGGCGCTGTTTTTGGCGAAAAATACACCTCAAAGAGCAGATCTGTTATGGCGGCCAGTGATCTTGGTCTTATATTTCTCCTTGCAGCCTTTATTTTTGGTGTGGTATGGTTTGGCAGTAAACTGCCTGCGGGGGCGTATCTCGCATTTGGATTCATGGTATCCCTGCTCTGCGGTATTCAGTTTCCAGCAGCCCTTTACCTTAAGGGAAAAACAGGATCAGCAGCTGTGCAGGCCTTTTCAGCCGACTTAATGGGGGCGGCATTCGGAATACTTGTAACCAGCGTTGTTCTGCTTCCGTTTTTCGGGCTGGTATGGACGGCAGCCGGGCTTATCTGTATAAAATTGTTGAGTTTGTCTGTTTCAACCTTAATGCTGCGCCGTTAAAAATATGTCCCATTGGCGCAACGCAGGAGACGGGCAAAAAGACAAGCATGATGCGTGGATTATTTTTTGGAAGATCCCTTAAAAAAGGAATAGATATGGAAAAGGTGTCCAGAAGAGATTTTCTTTTATTGGGCAGGGCAGCCCTTTTAGCAGCAGCTGTGCCCTGTTGTTCCTTTTCTGCCCTGGCATCCCAGACAGATCTGCAGGATACGGAAACAGTCCTTTCTGCTTCCAGCAGAAAAATATTTAAAAATGATGCACCGGATAAATTGTGGAAATGGTCGCGCAAAGGCGCTGTTTATAAAAAGCTGGATAACAGCAAAGTGATCTGCGGGGTCTGTCCCAACCGATGTGTTCTTTCGCCGGGAGACAGAAGTTTCTGCCGTTCAAAGGTGAATATGGACGGTGAGCTTTACACCCTGGCCTATGGTAATCCCTGTGCGGTTAATATTGATCCTGTTGAAAAAAAACCTCTTTTTCATTTTAAACCCGGTATTAAAACCCTTTCCATTGCAGCTGCCGGGTGCAATTTCAGGTGTCTGAACTGCCAGAACTGGCAGATTTCCCAGGCCAGACCTGAAGATCTGAACAACTATGACCTTTTTCCCGCTAAAGTCGTCAAAAAGGCTGAGGACCATGATATACCTGCCATTGCCTATACCTATTCCGAAGCCATTACCTATTACGAATATATGATGGACACCGCCGCCCTTGCCAAAGAGAATAATATCAGCAATCTCTGGATATCCAACGGCTATATTAATGAAAAGCCCCTTCTGGAACTCTGCAAAGTGATTGATGCAGCCAATGTGAATTTAAAGGCCTTCAGCGATTCAATTTACAGAACACTTAACGGCGGCCGCCTGGCTCCGGTCTTAAACACCTTTAAGACCCTGCATCAGCAAAACGTGCATTTTGAAATGACCAATCTGGTGATACCGGGATATACAGATGATCCAGACATGGTTAAACGTATGTGCACCTGGATTGTCAAACATCTGGGACAGGACCATCCCCTGCATTTTCTCAGGTTTTTTCCCCAGTACAAACTCGACCGGCTGCCCCCGGCTCCGGTGTCCACGTTGACAGCGTTTCGCAGAATTGCCATGGACACAGGCATCCGCTATGTATATATGGGAAATGTGCCGGGTCATGAGGGAAGCCATACCTGGTGCCATAACTGCGGTAAACTCCTTGTTAAACGGGAAGGGTATCATCTTCCTGTTTACAATATTGAAAAGGGACACTGCCGGTTCTGCGGCACAGAGATTCCCGGTGTGTGGACCTGAAGATAAATGAAAGAAAAAATTCACATCATTGCCTGCGCAGTACTGGCCCCGGATATAAAACATATTGTTACCACCCGTAATCTGAACGCTGAAATGAAATTCCTGCCCGGCGGGCTGCACAACACCCCGGATGAACTTCGCTATCGGCTGCAGAAAGCCGTTGATCAGGCAGCAGCCGATCCCCTGTGCAGCCGTATTGTTGCGGGATACGGGGTCTGCGGCAGGGGAACTGTGGGCATACAGGCGCCCTCCCGGGTGCCCCTGGTTTTCCCCAGGGTACAGGACTGCATTGCCCTGTTCATGGGCAGCGACAGCGCTTTTCGAAAGAATTTTGAAAAATACCCCGGCACGTTTTACATTTCTGCGGGGTGGTATCTGGAGCAGGAGGCATTTAAAAAAAAGGACAGTGACGAGATATGGGTGGGGTCCGGCGCCATGGGATGCAGGGAAATCAAGGACCGTTACGGAGAGGAAAAAGGCGGACATATAATTGATTTTTTCACTTCCTGGCAGACCCATTATCAGCGAATCGCCTTTATCGATACCGGTATTGGCAGCGCAGAAAAAAGTGCGGCATTTGCCGCGAAAATGGCAGAAAAATATAACCTGGCCTATCAAAGAATCACAGGCAGTCTTTCCCTTCTGACAAAGCTTCTGACCCGGAAAGGCTCAGATGAGGAGATTGTGACCATTCCGCCGGGTCATGTGACCATATTTTCCGCCCTGGACAACAAGCTCTCCTCTGCCCTGGATGTAAAAAACGCATTTGCCGGCAATACAAAATCCCGTCATCTTATTTTTGATCATGGGAAAAAACAGACAGACAACATCAGGTACGGCCTTGGTATTGATGCCGGGGGCACGTATACAGATGTTGTTGTGTATGATTTTTCTGACCGGAAAGTTTCAGATAAAAACAAGGCATTGACCACCCGATGGGATTTCAGCCTGGGCATTGACCATGCATTGTCAGAACTGGATGCTGAGGCCCTGGCCGGGGTTGATCTGGTATCTGTGTCAACCACCCTTGCCACCAATGCCATTGTTGAAGGCAGGGGATGCAGGGTGGGACTCGTTCTGATGACCGGCAGCAGCGGTATGGGGGATGATCTGATATCCCATACCCCGAAATGTGTAATTAAGGGACAGATGAGCATTGGCGGTGCTGAGATTGAACCGGTGGATGAAAACGAGGTCATAAGGGCAGTCAGACAGATGGTGACCCGGGACAGGGTAGAGGCGTTTGCCGTATCCGGTTTTGCCGGATCAGTAAACCCGGCCCATGAACTCAGCGTCAAAGCGATTATTTCCAGGGAAACCCAAATGATGGTCTGCTGCGGCCATGAGCTCTCAGATCTGCTGAATTTTGCTGTGCGGGCCCAGACAGCCGTGCTCAATGCCCGTATCGTTCCGGAAATGATACGCTTTTTTAAGGCATTAACGGATGTGCTGAAAAAAAGGGGGATTCAGGCACCAGTCATGATAGTCAAGGGAGACGGTACCCTGATTTCCCTTGCCATGGCCCGGGAACGTCCCGTGGAAACCATTTTGTCCGGTCCGGCAGCCAGTGCGGCCGGTGCAGCATTTCTCACCGGGCTGGATCAGGCCCTTGTGGTGGATATGGGGGGTACCACCACAGATACGGCAGATATCAGCAGGGGGCGTGTGGATATCTGCGAAACAGGCGCAATTGTTGGTGGGATTGTGACCCATGTAAAGGCGCTGGACATGCACACAGCAGGTTTTGGCGGAGACAGTCTGATCTGCTGGAAGGAAAATGAATTTTTACTGGGGCCCTGCCGGGTATGCCCTGTTTCCCGGGCCGGCAGTGAAAATCCGTCAGGAATTGATACTGCCCTGCAGTTTATGGAAAATCACCCCTTTTCATCCCTTTCCCAGACCATTTTTCTGGCCAGGCAGGGCAGGTCTTGCTTGACCCTTTCTGACCGGGAAAAAAAGATATATGAGCTGCTTTTAAACCGGCCCTATACCCCGGAAGAACTGCTTTCCTGCCTGGATGTGGCATCTGCGGCGTTTCTGCCCCTGTCCCGTCTTGAAGACAGCGGGCTGGTCATCAGATGCGGACTGACCCCCACAGATCTTCTCCATGTAAAAGGTCTTTTTAACAGATGGGATACTGGCCCTGCCCGGCATATGGTGAGGATCATGACCGGACTTTCCAGCAAAACAGAAAAAGAGGTGATTTCCTTTCTGTTTGATCAGATGGAAACCCGCCTGGCCCTGGAAATGCTTAAAAAACAGATGACCAGGGATTTTAAGTCAGAAACCCTGGAAAACAATCCCGCCTTTTCAGAATTAATGAAAAAAATGGTAAGACCAGAGCCCAAAAATGTCAGGTATGGTGTGCGTGCGGAATTCAAACATCCCATTATAGGGATCGGGGCACCTGTACACTGCTTTCTTCCAAATGCCGGGGAACGCCTGCATACAAAGGTGATCATACCAGAGCATGCTGATGTGGCCAATGCCGTGGGGGCTGTTACCAGCCGCATTGTCATTAAACAAAAGCTTTCCATTAAAACAGACAGCTCCGGACAATTTGTTGTGGAGGGGGCTGCGGGAAACCATATTTTCTGCAATATTGCCGAAGCTGAAGCCTGGGCCCTAAAATACCTCACGGACCAGGTGCTGACCCGGGCGAAAAAGGCCGGCACCAGCTGTGAAATTGTTTCTGTGGACATCCGGGACAGACTTGTCAATACAGCAAAGAACATTCCCCTGTTCCTGGGCCGCAGTATTGAAGCTAAGCTTTCAGGAACCCCGGATATGAAGCATGAACCTGATATTCCTGCCTGGAAGCGTGACCCTGGTGCCCCTGCCTGGAAGTGTGAATCTGATGCCCCTGCCTGACAGTGACCCCGTAAACATAAAGAATATGGATTTTACACTGCTGCGAAGACTGTGGCCCTTTGTCAGGCCCTGGTCCGGACTGCTTTTTGTTTCTCTGATTCTGGTGTTTATTGTTTCCGGTCTGGATCTCCTGGTTCCCTATATGACAAAACAGGCCATTGATCAGTATATTATGGACCAGACCGGGGCTGACTCTTTTTTGTTTTTCGGGTTTCTCTTTTTCATGGTTATTTTGTTTTCCTTTATCATGGATTTTGTTCAGGCCTTGTTCATGGAATATGCAGGTCATAAAATTGTACTGGGATTAAGGGTGGGGCTTTTTTCCCATATGATACAGCTGCCCGTTGCCTATTTTGACAAAAACAGCAGCGGACGGCTTGTCAGCCGGGTAACCAGTGATATTGAAAACATGAACGAAATGTTTACCAGTATTCTGGTTTTTTTATTCAAGGATCTGGTGCTCATGGCAGGGATAATTGCGGCCATGCTGTTAATGGATGCAGCGCTTTCCCTGGCGGTTTTTTCAATTATTCCCTTTATTGCAGGGGGTGTTATTGTTTTTTCAGCCCTCTCCAGAAAGGCCTTTCGCACCATCCGGAAAAAGGTGGCAGAAATCAATCATTCTTTTTCGGAAACGGTTTCAGGGATAAGAATCATTCAGATGACCCAGAGTTTTTCCTTTTTTTTAAACCAGTTCAGAAAAATCAATTTTGAACATTACCGGGCCGGAATGACACAGATCCATATTTTTTCACTTTTTATGCCTTTTATCGGGTTTTTAGGTATCCTTGGTGTGGGTATTATTATTTATTACGGCAGTGTGAGAATTATTAAACAGGAGATCAGCCTGGGTATCCTGGTGGCCTTTCTCTCTTATACAAAAATGTTTTTCAGGCCGGTAAGAGAATTGTCCGAGAAATTCAATCTTCTACAGAGTTCCCTTGCATCGGCAGAGAGAATTG
>JAWOEJ010000181.1:0-4020 GCA_046482845.1 Desulfobacteraceae bacterium
GCCGGAAGTTTCTCAAAGGCTTACCGCACCATTGAGAAAATGTCCATCACCGACGAACTGACCCAGGTGTTCAAGCGCCGGCATTTTCATGCCAGGCTGGATGAGGAGATCTTGCGGGCCCGGCGCTATGGTCATCC
The DNA here is from genome assembly GCA_046482845.1 of Desulfobacteraceae bacterium. GTDB lineage: Bacteria > Desulfobacterota > Desulfobacteria > Desulfobacterales > Desulfobacteraceae > DATFJZ01. Next base: position 138 of record JAWOEJ010000181.1, read on the forward strand.
AATGAGCCTGCTCATGATGGATATCGATCATTTTAAACCAATCAATGACAGTTACGGTCACCAGACCGGTGATGACGTTCTCAAAACCATTGGTGCCATATTCGGGTCTAACACAAGGAGCGCCGATATTGTGGCCCGGTATGGCGGAGAAGAGTGCACGGCTTTGGATGTGGGATGGTGTTACTTGTCGGTGCTTTCCTTGCTGAGTATGAATTTGCCCAGTTTCTGATCGTTTTCCAAGATGTGGCTTGAGATCCATTTCTCCATGCGGACCAGCAGATCATCCACGGCTTCGGGAGCGTATTCCCGGTGCTCTTTTCGAAAGGCCTTCAGCTCTTTTAAAAAGGCGGTGTGTTCCCGGGTATGAACCTGGGTATCTGGGTAGTCATATTTTGCCATGTATTCCTCTTCCAAAGAAAAATGATGGTTGACATACATGGCCAGAAATGCGGTGGTATAGGGATATAGGTCCTTTTCTTTTTCATCTGAACGGGCTTTTTTGATTTTTTCAAACAGATCGATCAACTGCTTGTGCTGAAAATCCTGCCAGATGACACCGGTCTCATATGTGATATCAGTGTTCATAGCAACCGTCCTCTTTTTACTTTTTTTGTTTACTTATATTACATATCTTACTATACAAAGATGAAAATGAAAATAAATATTTTTTCATGAAGCAGATTCAGAGCGCATACGCCGGGGCAATGCCCGGCACCAAACCCACAAGCAACTCAAATGGGTTACTTAAAAGTCCACCCCTGGGCGCGCCCAGACCAAACGAGCAAGTAACTTCATGTGAAGTTGTTTAAAAGAAAAAGACAATATGCAGACGGCTCATAATCATATGGTACTGATTGTGGATGATGATGAAATCGTCGGCAAAGCTGTGGGTCATTTGGTGACACATGCCGGTGCCGCAGCTGTGTATGTGCAGTCAGGCACCGAAGCCCTGCAAAGAATCAAGGCGGCGCAAAAGCCGTTTTCCCTGATTATTTTAGATCAGCAGATGCCGGGAATGAAAGGGTCTGAGCTCCTGGAACAGGTCAAAGAAATTGCACCGGACACCATCCGCTTTCTCATCACCGGGTATGCGGACATGGACGCTGCTCCCCTGATCACCTGTTTTACCAATGAAGTTGAAAAAGCCCTGGCTGAGGGGTTCGAGAACAACCTGCCCGGTCTGAGGCGCGCCGGCGAAGCCCTTGGCGGGTATCGGCCAAACCTCGATGTGACCTGCGATCTTGCCCTGCAGTTTGATGCCCTGCCCAGAGTGCCCGTTGTTCTGTTGTTTAACGATGTTGATGACGAGTTTGCCCCGGACTGTTTACTGCTCTTCCAACGGCGGACAGAAACTTTTTTGGATGCGGAATGCATCGCCATGCTGGGAAGACAGCTGTTTGTCCGTTTCACCGGGGAGGGTAGCGGTCAGCATGGACACTGACATTTGTTGTGATGCTGGTGCATCATAGGGGGAATCGTTGCAACAGGAGTCGGGGCAGGCTGAACCGCTGCACCGATTCAAGGGAGTAGGGCCGGTTCCAGGCGATGGAGCGGGCTGCAAGAATGCCGCTTTTGATGCCCGGGCCGATGCCTTTGCCCATGTCCCTTTTGGCAAGGCCGGCGGCATCCCCCGCCAAAAAGGCGTTTATGAAGTTGATCCCCTTGTGTGTCCAAAATGCAAGGGTCCTATGAAAATTATCAGTTTTATCGAAGACCTTGACCTTATCGAAAAAATCTTGTGTCATCTTGGGCTTTGGGATACCCGTAATCATGATCCACCTGAACCCGCCTATTCCAACACTATCCCTGAATTGATTTATGATTATTCAGATTTTCAGATTCCGTCATTTGACTATTGGAATTATTTTTTTTTACCCTTACCTTATATTTCCAGATAACCGTAACCTGCATCCCAGTCTTCTCTCCCCTGCCAGGTACAACATGTTGCATCTGGACAGGGGAGAGAAGACGGTTTTAGCATTTGACCTCTTGATTGATAGCCTGGTATAGTCTGCATCAAGAAAAGCAAGTTCCTATATGTTTTTCCTGGCTACACTTCTTTAAATTTACGGCCTTTGAATATTTTAACGGGGTTCCCCCGCTCTATACGGTTATGGGAAGACCAGATGTTTCTGGAAAAATCGCTGTCCCGCTCTTTATTCAGTTCGTCCAAAGTCAGTTTCAGCCTTGCAAACGCAAGCTTTTTGTTAAGGACCTGGGATCTTTCTCCTTTGGACACCATTGTGATTCCTGTGGGGACATGGGTGATCCGAACCGCACTGTCGGTTTTGTTGGCATGCTGTCCGCCTGGGCCGGCGGATTTCATTGTTTCCACCTTGATATCATCTGATCGAAAAACCGCATCATCATCGTCAGGGGGATCAATTTTTACAAGCCGTATATACCAGTTTTTTCTTTTGTGGCTGGGTCGGAACGGCGACTGACCGATCCACTGGATTGTTCCCTCCCATGGATGGATAAAGCCATCTGGATTTTTTCCGTCAATTGATATCAACGCCGATTTTAAGGTGTTCTTTTTCATCCCTTCTGCCGTTTCCACAATGGTGGTTTCAAATCCTTTTCCATGGGCCTGCTTTACAAATACTTCCAGAATATTTTTCACGGCAAATTCACACTCCTCAGGGCCTCTGCCGGATGTAAGCTGAACCCATTTCATCATGGCATCCCTCCTCTATTGACTGTTGACCTTGTAAGTTATGACAGGGGAAAGCAGGGCAATAACCTTTATCAACCCCGCATCCACCATATCACTGATCACAATTTCGATATTTTTATACGCCTCTGGGGCCTCCTGATACAACAGCTTTTTATCGTCACAGATAACCATTGATCCAAGTTTGGTGTGGGTAAGATCCCGGGAGCTGAAACGGGATTTGAGCTTTCCTCTGGCCTCCCCTCTTTTCCACTTTCTACCGGCACCGTGGGGAAGAGAATCACCCACATCCGCAGTATTTTCAACAACCGGCTTCACAATATAGGAACAACTCCCCCGGGTTCCTGCGATCACCACTGGGCCGTTTAAGGCGGAGACTGCTCCCTTGCGATGGACATACAGTGTTCTGTTATTTGTTGTGCAGGTTGAGATAAAATTGTGAACACAATCGGCTGCAAGGCAACAATCCGCATTGAGCAGGGAACAGATTTTCCTGGTGATGATTTCACGGTTCAATCCTGCATAAGCCACCGCAGTATTGTGGCCTTCCAGATATATCCGCCCGTCGGAACTGTCCGGTGCCACACCGCCGGCCTTATGTTTGTCCACATAGGCTCTGAGAACATGATCGCCAAGCCCCCGTGATCCACTGTGAACAAGGATCACAGCCCTGTTTTTATCAAGCCCGAGGTTTGAAAGTTCCCGCTCCTCTTTAATGGATGAAACAACCGACAACTCGGCAAAATGGTTGCCTTTACCAATGGTGCCAATGGACTCATTCCATAAGGAACTGTCCACGCCATATTTTTCAAGCCAGGGATTGATATCTTCTATCAATTGATGGTTAAAGCCGGCAAGTTTTTTTACCCACTTGTCCCGTTTGATTTTGTTCTTTTTAATACTGGTCTGCCATAAACCGACACCGCAACCGATATCATTTCCGATGATGTAAGGATAGATAACGGTTTCGGATATAAATACTGCCCCCACGGGATGCCCTTTTCCAGGATGAATATCCGGCATTCCAATTCCTTCAATAATCCCGTCCAGGGATGAGGTTGACTTTAATTGCTCTACAGCATCACCTTCAATCCAGTTTCTGCTTGAGGCGATAAGCCTTGCATTTTTGGAAATGGTCTGGATAACACCCATAATACCCACCCTTAAATTAAATGATCAAATTTTTATACCGTTGCGTCAAGAAAACCC
>JAWOEJ010000193.1:0-3241 GCA_046482845.1 Desulfobacteraceae bacterium
AAGTCCTGGTGTGCCGGCAGCCTGTCCGGGGTATTGTCCTTTGCTCATGTAAGCAGTCGCTTGCCTTCTCATGAAGGGTTATATAGCAAAAAGGGAAAAAAGGAAAATTAAATTTCAGCCGGGGGGTCAATTCTACCGTAAAAGAGGGGCGGGGTAAGGCCTGAACGTTTAAGGGATTTTATGCTGACAAGGAGCCTGACTCAGAAGCTTTTACAAGGCAGACTTAAAATACACGGACAGATAAAACACAACCACAGAGGCGGCAGCGGCAACATTAATGGAATTTTTCCTGCCGAACATGGGTATGTGCACAAAATCATCACACACCCTGAGAACATGGGAGGAAATTCCATACTCTTCATTGCCAAGGACAATGATTCCTTTTAACGGCCATTGATAATCTGAAAATACTGATGATCCCTGAACGGTTTCCAGACCGATTATGGTGCAGCCTTCCTTCTTTTTTTCTTCCAGGGTGTCTGAAAGACTTTGTGTCTCTGTCTGGGGTACCCACTGGGCCGCCCCCATGGAGGTTTTTTGAACAACAGACGATTCTTTACCCGGGGTATTGCCGAGAATCACAGATTTAAACCCGCCTGCATCACATATTCGAAAAATGGACCCGACATTGAACAGGCTTCTTAAGCCGTCAAGGGCCAGATGATACTCAAAGGGCACGGGTTCTGTCCGGCCCTCCCCCCTGTCCTTATTTTGTATTACCGGCAGCAGGTCATCATCCCTGGTTCTCAGACCTGCCTTGATTCTGTGGTAATGAATGGCATCTGAAACAAATTCAATCCAGGGTCGTGTTCCAGATCCCACAGGTCTGATGGGCTGTTCCTGCCCAAGCCAGCCCAGTACCTCGCAGTAATTTTCAAAAAACAAATCAAGGCTTTTAAAGGATACCCTGTTGGCTGCCATTTGCTGATACATCCAGGTAAGCCATTTTATGATCTGCCTGTGCCGGGTACAGGCGGGCAGGGAAAGAAATTTTTTTCTGGTAAAATTAAAACGCATCATGGCAGTTGGGTTCAACCTTAATCCAGGCTGAAAACAGCTTCTACCACCCTGATTCGATTTTCCTGAAGATTTGAATCCATGGTGATACCGAAATATTTACCGTTATTCCCAAAAAGAATGTGAGGTCCCAGCGGTCTTGGCTTTTTTGGTGTTTTATTAAAAGCTGATTTTACCCGCTGCCACCACTGCTTTGCCTGTTCTGTCAGATCCTGGTGATAGATCTGTTTAAACCCTGCGCGGGTTACAACAAGATTTATTTCCTCCCAGGGTTCGAGAAAAGAAATACCATGATCGTCAGCCCAGGGAACAGGCAGGTGAATGCGGTCTGTTTCTCCCTTGACAACTTCGTGGAGAACAAGCTTTCCTTCTGGAACAAGGAGACGTCTGAATTCAGCAAAAAGAGCGGCTTTGTCTTTAATGTTCATCAGGGTGTGCTGGCACCAGATACAATCAAAGCAATGATCAGGAAAATCTGTATGAACAATATCACCCTGCTCAAATCGGTTCAACGCGTGAAGCCCTGTACTTTGGCTTAAAAACCGGGCTGCCTGAACAAAGGGATCAACCAGGTCAATACCGGTGACAAAGCAGCCGGTGGTTTCAGCCAGAAGCCTTGATGACCCCCCAATGCCGCAGCCGACATCCAGGACCCGGTCTTTTTCTGTCAGCCCTGCTTTTTCTGCCAGATCCATGGTGGCCCTGTGACCGCCGGTATGGAGCTGGTCAATCACTGAAATATCCTTTAGCTGCAGTTTTTCAGGATTTTTCCCGGCTTTTGAAAGGGCCTCGGTGATGCGTTCTGTCAGATTCTCTGAGGTATAATGGCTTTCTACCGTTTTTTCCATTCCGGTTTCCTTTTTTCAGAAAAGGCGCTTAACCCTTCAGCCGCATCTTCTGTGGCGCACAAGGATGCAAACATTTCACCCATATAGTCCAGGGCCTGGTGGTAGGGGAGTTCCGCCATTCCATATATCCCTTTTTTGCCGCATTCCATGGCAAGGGGGCTTTTGGCTGCCAGTTTTCCTGCAAACTCCATGGTGGCCTGTTCCAGTTCATCATCGGGCACCACTTTGTTTATCAAGCCTGTTTTTTCTGCCTCTTCTGCTGAAATAATATCGCCGCCCAGCACCATTTCAAGGAGCTTTTTTCTTGACACCAGCCGGGAAAGGGGAACTGCCGGACCCAGGCAGATCAGTCCCACATTGATGGCAGTGGTTCCAAACTTTGAACTTTCAGCGGCAATGGCCATATCCGAGGCAAATACCAGGCCTGCCCCGTTGGCAATGGCAAACCCCTTTACCGATGCCACCACCGGTTTTTTCATATTGGCGATGGTATGATTGTGGGCATCCATTTTTTCCATGAGCTCTCTGTATTCCCGATGGGTTTTACCGGAAAACTGGTCAAGGGAAATGCCCGTTGAAAAATGCTTTCCATTGGCATTGATCACAACCACACGGATATCTTCATCCTTATCCATTTCTTTAAGATATCTGTTGAGCAGTTCAGCAAATTCCGGGGTAAATGTATTTTTTTCCTTTTCCCTGTTTAAAGTAATAATACCGATATGATCTTTTTTTTCCTTTAAAACTGGGGGCTGATCACTCATTTTACTCTCCTTTGGCTGTTCAAAAAACCAGGCCCAGTCAGGCCCGGTTTAATTCAACCTGATTTAATTCTGCAGTTCTGGAATATTACTGAACAGATCCAGGGCTTCAGGATTTTTTAACGCATCTTTGTTTTTAACTTCTTGACCATGAATTATCTTTTTAACGGCCAGTTCAACCTTTTTCATATTCAGGGTATAGGGAATATCATCCACAGCCACTATTTTTGCAGGTACGTGGCGGGGAGATGCACTGGCGCGGATATTTTTCCTTATGGTATCCTCGAGTTCATCACTTAACTCATACCCCTTTGCCATTTTGACAAAAAGGATCACTCGGACATCGTTTTCCCATTGCTGGCCAACAACCACACTGTCCTCTATTTCCGCCATCTGTTCAATACGTCTGTAAATTTCCGCTGTCCCGATTCTCACCCCTCCAGGATTCAGGGTGGCATCGGATCTGCCGTACATGATCACACCGCCTCTTTCCGTAACCTCAATAAAATCACCATGGGTCCAGATACCGGGTGTATCCTCAAAATAGGCAGCCAAATACTTTTCCTGATTTTCATCCTCCCAGAAGTATATGGGCATGGAGGGGAACGGGGCAGT
>JAWOEJ010000198.1:0-9022 GCA_046482845.1 Desulfobacteraceae bacterium
CGCCGGATGAATCAAAAATGGCCTTTGTGAAGCGGGTTCGCACCAAATCCGTTCTCTACATCCGCGATCTTGAAACCGGAATCGAACGTCCGGTTTATGATGAGATGAGTTACGATCAGCAGCAGGCCTGGGCGATTTTTGGCCCCTACACCAACTTTAGCTGGACACCAGACGGTGTAAGCCTTGTACCTGAGTACACTCCGGTACATGAGGATTTCAAATTTTTGCAGCAACGCAGCAGATGAGTGCGTTTTCGTTCAAACACTAAGTAAATGCGGTTTTTTATAAAATATATTCTATAGCGAACCAAGATTATTTTCAATCAAAATCTCGATGCTTTACAAATCTTTTTTCCTGATTTATGATTAATTCAATGATCTGGTTTCCGGATATTGAATTTTAAAATACAAAGGAGTGTGCCATAAGTGAGAGTCCTTGTGCTTGCAACACGCAACAAAGGTAAGCTAAAAGAGTTAAAGGAATTGTTAAAAGGGTATCCCGTGGATATAAAAGATCTGGATGACTTCGGGCCCATCCCTGAGATTGTAGAGGACGGGGAAAGCTTTGACGAGAATGCCTATAAAAAAGCATCTTTTACGGCCAGGGTCCTGGGACATCCTGCCATGGCAGATGACTCCGGTCTGGTTGTGGAGGCCCTGGGCGGCGACCCCGGGGTAAGGTCTTCAAGATATGCCGGGGACAGTGCAACGGACCGGGAAAATTGTGAAAAGCTGATCAAAGAATTAAACGGGAAAACAAATCGGAATGCCTTTTTCCAATGTGTTATCTCCATTGCCGTTCCCACGGGACCGGCCCTGACCTATGAAGGAAAGTGCCAGGGCATCATTACACAGGAACCTGCAGGAGAAAACGGGTTTGGATATGATCCGTTTTTCTTTTATCCAGAATACAGCAGAACCTTTGCCCAGATTTCCATGGCTGAAAAAAGCAGGGTCAGCCACAGGGGCAGGGCGTTAAAAGAGGTGGTTGACGAGTTTGACAAGGTACTGGACTGGATTGATATTCATATGCCCGATTAAACTGCCCGGGGTGATGTCAAAAAAGGCATATTTTTTTATTTTGACGTATGATTTTTGGTTTTTAAAGACGTCTCACAGTACCTGTGAGGGGTCAGGCCTGCGTTATTGTCATTATCTACGGCGTTTTTGGGATTATACTGGATAGGGAAGATAATGACAATAACGCAGGCCTGACCCCATTTTCGAGACTGACAGGCAACCGCTGGGGGCGGCGCTCGGCCCTTCCATAAAAATTTGATCATCGAGTTTAATCATCAGGAGACAGAAACAGGAGAATAGAAAATGGCGTTGATGGATTTGATAAAAAGCAATAGAAGCTGCAGGCGGTTTCAGCAGGAGGTCAGGATTTCCCATGACTGTCTGGAGGGTCTGATTGAGCTGGCACGGCTTTCAGCATCCGCTGCAAACCTTCAGCCTTTGAAGTACATGATATCAGCAGATGATGACACCAATGAAAAAATATTTTCATGCCTGACATGGGCTGCCTATCTCAAGGACTGGGACGGCCCGGAACAGGAGGAACAGCCCTCTGCATACATTGTGATGCTGGGTGATAAAACAATCACAGAAAATTTCAGGTGTGATCATGGCATTGCGGCCCAGTCCATCCTTCTCGGTGCAAGGGAAAAAGGACTTGCAGGATGTATGCTGGCCGCTGTCAATCATAAAAAACTCAGAAATTTTCTTGATATCAAAGATCAGTTTCAAATTCTGCTGGTCATTGCCCTGGGAAAACCCGCTGAAATCATTCAGCTTGAATCAGTGGATAAAAACGGAAGTATTAAATACTGGCGGGATGGTCAGAAGGTTCATCATGTTCCCAAAAGAAGCCTTGGGGAATTGATTGTTTCCAGGTTTTAATCTCTTTTGCTCGATCTTCAGGTTTTTTGAATACCACCGCCCCCAGCGCCTGCCTGTCAGGAACGAGAACGATGGAGGTCTTTTCCCTTTTTAATAGGACCTGACCATGTGCAATCGTATAATACCACGTGCAATCATATAATAATTTGAGAATGAGGCTGTTTTTTGAAAATTCTTCTTGTAAATCCAGGCTGCCTTGATTACCGGGTGGATGATACAGATGCAGTGTCTGTTTCCATGGGACTGTACTATATCGGTGCGTATCTTAAGGACAGACAGATGGATGTCACCCTTGTTAATCTTGCACCTGTCCGGGATCACCAGGCTTTTTTCCGCCAGAGTTTAAAAGAGACTGCACCCGATGTGGTCGGAATTTCCGTGCTCAGCGCCACCCGGTTTTCAGCCATGGAAGCGGCAGCGCTTGCCAAAAAAAACAATCCAGGAGTGGTTACGGTTTTTGGGGGGCCTGGGGCCACATTCCTTGCCCGGCACCTGTTTTCCGTGTGCAGCGCCCTGGATTATATTGTGAAGGGAGAAGGGGAGATCACTTTTTTTGAGCTGTTAACCCATATACAATCAAAATCCCCTTATCCTCCCTTTTACATCAAAGGGCTGATCTTTAAAAACTCAGGCCGTATTGAAGAAACCCGGGACAGGGAGCTGATCAGCAATCTGGACAGTCTGCCCTATCCGGGTCAGTATTTTGACCTTCAGCATGTGTCCCTTTCCAGGGGATGTCCGGGAACCTGTACCTTCTGCGGATCTCCTGCGTTCTGGGGGAGGAGACAGGTAAGGTTTCATTCTCCAGCCTGGTTTGCAGATCATTTGTCTCGTCTGGTAAAACGGGGGATCACCCATTTTTATGTATCAGATGATACCTTTACAATGGACAGAAAAAGAGTGATTCAGGTATGTGATGAGATTATCAACAGAGGTCTTGACATTACCTGGGCGGCTATTTCCAGGGTGGATTTTCTGGACAGTGAAATTCTTTTTAAAATGCGGCAGGCCGGCTGTGTTCAGATCAGTTTCGGGGTTGAAAGCGGTTCTGGTAAAATCAGGAAAAATCTGGGCAAGCCCTTTAAAAAAGAAACCATTGTGAAGGCCTTTCAACTGACAGCTGCCCACGGGATGTTAACCCGGGCGTATTTTATTTACGGATCTCCTGGAGAGACCGGTGATACCATTGCTGAAACAATGGATCTCATTGCGGCCATTAAACCGTTGAGCGCTCTTTTTTATATGCTGGTTGTTTTTCCGGGAACCGCTCTGTATCAGGGGTTGAAACAGCACTGCAGGATAAGTGATAGTATCTGGAATGAAAGAATTGAGGATATTCCCTGGTTTCAGGTGGATAAACACCTTGATTTTGAAACGGTCAAAGGCTTTGGGGAACAACTGCGCAACAGCTATTATGCCGGTGTGTCTCAATTTGCCCTTAATGTGGATCTGATTGATAAACAAGAGATGTATCCCTTTCACGCGGATTTTCTGTCACGTCTTGCCATGACCTTCAGCCACGGAGATTATGCCGGGAACCAAAAGATCAGAAATAGTGATGACACCGCAGAAAAACTCTATCAAAGGTCCCTGACCTATGGCCCTGGTGCAAGAGCCTACCTGGGACTTGGCATGCTGCATCAGAAAAAAGGCCAGTTTAACAGGGCTATGCAGATAATTGAAACAGGACTTGACAAATTTCCTGCTGATAAATCGCTGAATATATGTATGGCGGTTTCCCTGATGAATACAGGTGAATTTAAGAGGGCCCTTGTATATCTAAATAAATTTTCATCCCACCGGGATGTTGAACCGTATATCAGTGCATGTATGCAGAGGAGTGGATGACAGTGAACACTGAAAATGATTACAGGCTGACCAATATTGTTAGAAAGGAAAACAAACTGGTCCGTATTAAAAAAGAGGTGTTAAGCCTGGATGGGGAGAAAGCCCTTGATGCCATCCTGGGATCAGGGGAGCCGGCAACCCTTGTTCAGTCCTTTGCAGACCAGGATCTGCATTTTCTCATGCACCATATTGGTTTTGATGATTTTATACCGGTGCTGTCCCTGGCAAGCAGTGAGCAGTGGGAGTATATCCTGGATATGGAAGTCTGGCATAATGACAGAATAAACCTGCCTCAAACTACAAGGCTGTTTGATCTTCTGTTTCAGGCCGATAACAGACGACTGCTGCGCTGGCTTGTAAGGGAAAAGGTGGAATTTTTTGATTATTATCTGTTTAAGCATCTTGATGTCAGGGTAAGGGAGCATGATGAAGATCCTTCGGATTTTATGGACGGGTATATCACCATTGACGATATATTTTATTTTTGTTTTCCTGAAATAAAGGATTTCCCCGACGCAACTGACCAACAGGAACCTGAATCAGCTGATGAAAAAGCGGAGGAGATCAGTCAGATGCATCAGATGCAGCAGTGTGCGGAGTCCCTTATCACTAATATGCTCAACCTGACCGCTGATATGGATCTTTCTGTTTTTCAGGCACTTCTTCTGGAAAGCACTTCTGTCATACCTTCAGAAGTGGAAGAGGAAGAGTTCCGGCTGAAGAACGCAAGGCTTGCGGAAAAAGGGTTCCTTCCCTTTTATGAGGCCATCGGCATTTATCAGCCGGCAGAAATCAAGGATATCAGGCCCAGGCCGGGAAAATTTTTAAAAAAATCCCTTTATACCTCGGATCTGCCCCTGCCCCCCCAGTATACGGCCTCAATTCTGCCCTTTGAAACCCTTTTTGCAAAAGCGTTGTCTTTGATTGACGACACAGATGTGCTTTTAAACCTTCAGCTTGAGTTTGCCTCCCTGGTCAACACCCTGATTTCCGCGGACAGAACAAAGATCAGTCACAGGGACATTCTGGAAAAAGTGGTCAAAAAAGCCTGCTGTTATTTAAGTGTCGGTCTTGAGTGTATTCATGGACAAGAACGGGTCTGCGCCCCTGAAAACGGAAGTCATGTTATCAGAAAGTTCAGGCTGAAAGATATTTTCAGGGTGGGATCAGGGGCCGGTATCAAGCTGAAAACCACTGCAGAACAATGGCGCCCAACAAGTTTTCCTGTTCAGAAAAAACTGCCTTTAACCTTTCTCGGTGAAGAGTGGCTGGGGCTTGTTGGCGGTCTGCTCCTTGATCAGCCCCTTTATTTTGACAATTATGCCTCCGGGGTACTTTACCGGAATTTTGCATCCCTTGGTGATATAGAAGAAACAAAACAAAAGCTTGCTCTGATCATTGAAGTGGACAGGCTTATACGCTGTTTGGACCCGGATATAAGGGGAAACAGTCAGATGTCCCTGACCTGCAGGGTGGTGCTTTTAACCCTGTGGGCCCGGGAGCGCATTGGACTTAAAGCCTCGGTTCTGGAACCTGTCCCCAGGGAAGATTTCAGGGAATTTTTTAAACAGATTTTTACCGGTCAGGAAAAGGGCAGGGTTGATAAAGGCAAAAGAGAGGATTTTTATATGTGGCTGTCAGAGAACTGTGATATGGGCAGTTCTGCAGCCCTTGTCTATTCCTTTGTAAAACAGCTTTTTAATGAGATTGAGGATGAATTCGGAAGGGTTGCATTGGATGATCTTGATGCCAATATTTTTTCCTCCCATTTTCTTATTAAAAAGTAGGCATCCTTTATAATGCTTCAAAACTAGTTTACACTTTTTGTGTTTGATTTTTATATTTTTCGTGCCTTTCGTGTGTTTCGTGGTTAAAAAAAATAAAAAGTGTAAAGTACTTATGAAGGATGCCAAAAAGCAGTTTTTTTTGTTAAAAAAATGGTGTCTTCAGGCTGTGCCCTGGAGCAGGCTTTGTTTTAGATTTATTCTTCTTTTTTTTCCAGGTCTGCGTCAAGGTCCCGGTTTTCAGCATGCCAGGGGGCCAGCCGGATGAGAAGGATCATGCCGGGGAGGGCCATGAAAGCGCAGGTATAGTAAAACCAGGCCCAGCCCAGTGCCTCTGCCATGAATCCGGTAATGGATGCGGCAATGGAACCGGGTATGGCCATGAGGCTTGTCAGGACAGCGTACTGGGTAGCTGTGAATTTTTTTCGGGTCTGCACTGCCATATAGGTGGCATAGGCGGCCTGGCCCATGCCTGTGGCCAGAAATTCAAACCCGACAATTCCTCCCAGAAGAATGTTGCTGTAGTTGTACCAGAATTCCCCTGAGTGATCAAATTTGACCAGAAGGGCAAAGCCTGCCGTTGAAACAGCCTGCAGAATGCCGAATATCCACAGGGATTTTGCAATGCCCAGGCGGATCATCAGAGCCCCTCCTGCCAGAACCCCGCCAAAAAGACCAGCCATGCCGATTCCTTTGACAATGACAAAGTATTGGGTTTTGGTAAATCCCTGTTTTAAGATAAAGGGGATGTTCATGGCGCCAGCCATGTTGTCTCCGATTTTATACAGCAGGATAAAGGCAAGTACAAAAAAAATTCCCCTGCGGCTTAAAAGGTCGGCAAACGGTTCTATGACTGCTTCTTTCAAAGTCAAAGGCGGTGCTTCCTCCACAAAGGGCTCTTTGACCAGTAAGGTTGTCACTATGCCGATGATCATCATTAAGGCGAGGAGCAGATGAATATTGTCCCATCCCACATCTGCATCAGCTGCCAGAAAGGAAAAGCCCACAGAAATGTACATGCCCAGCCGCCAGGCATTCATCCATACCCCTGTACCAAATCCCAGTTCCTGACTGGTCAGGTATTCCCTTCGAAAGGCATCCAGGGCAATGTCCTGGGTGGCCCCGAAAAAAGAAACCCCAAGGGCTGTCAGGGCAATCCAGCCAAGGCAATGGCCTGGATCAAACTGACCCATCAGGGCAATGGCAGCCACAAGGGCGATCTGCGCCATGAGTATCCATCCCCTGCGCCGGCCGAGGAACGGCGGCACATACCTGTCCATGGCCGGAGACCAGATGAATTTAAGGGTATAGGGCAGGGTTACTGCTGAAAAAAGTCCCAGGGTTGCCAGATCTACATTGGCATCGGTCATCCATGCCTTTAATACATCTTTGACAACATAGTAGGGGAATCCTGAGATAAAGCCGAAAAAAAACATAACTGCCATTTTCCATGACAGCATGATTTTCAGGGTGGACGTCAAATTGGAAGATTTGTTTTTAACCATCAAAGGATTATAGTTTAAAGTGCATGCCTGCGGCAACACCAAAGCAGTCAAGGGATGATTTTTTTTGTTGTAATATTTTTCTGCAGCAAGTCACAATTTTATCCATTTCAATGTCTGTTCTTTCCTGATTGATGTGAAAAAGTCCAAGTTGCCTTACTTTTGCCTTTACAGCCAGGTCAAGCAGTTCTTTATAGGAGGAGTGTCCCCATCCTGTTTTAGAGGAATATTCTTCAGGGGTGAACTCTGCATCGTGAAAAAGAATATCTGCATCTGTACAAAAGGTGAGGAATGAATCAAAGCCTTTACTGAGGGGATGGTCAAACCCAAGTTCATTGTCTGTCAGAAAAACAAAGGTTTTATTGTTTTCAGTCAGTTTGTACCCGTATCCCCCGCCTGGATGGCTCAGGGGAATGGTTTCAATGTCAATGGAGCCAATGGAAAAACAACCGGTTAAATCGTCCCTGAAGGTCCGGGTTGCTTTAAAGGCCTCCATGGTTACCGGAAAAAAAGGTGCACTCATCAGATAGTCAAGAATCTCTTTGATTGTAAGCTTTAAAAACACATTGTTCTGAATCTCAATACATCTGTTCTTCTCTAAGAGGGGTTTGAAAAAGGGAAATCCAGCTATGTGATCCCAGTGGACATGGGTAAAAAGGAGATAGTATTTTGTTTTGTCGCCCGCCACAGGGTCAGATCCGAGTTTACGAATTCCTGTTCCGGCATCCAGAATAATTGTTTCACCGCTTCCAGCTGTCACCTCAATGCAGGTTGTGCTTCCCCCGTATTTAATAAATTCTTTTCCGGAAACAGATATTGAGCCTCTGGACCCCCAGCATTTTATCTCCATTTTCCATCCTGGTTGCTATCCGTTTTACTCGATCATCAAGTTTTTTGAATACCGCCGCCCCCAGCGGTTGCCTGTCAGGAACGAAAAAGTCTGATCTCCTTTGGTTCTCAATGTTCCTGACAGGCAACCGCTGGGGGCGGCGCTGGGCCCTTCCATAAAAACTTGATATCCGAGTTTTAAGGTTCTGGGTTTAAATCTTTTGATTCTTATTTTCTTGCTATCACATCAAGAAAAACTAGTCCACAACAAAATAGAAAAAAACAGGGATTTACGGCAAATCTGATATTTTTATTGAGAATATTGATTTTCTATGGTTATTTGGGGAGCTGTTTTTTATGGCAGTTTTTTTAAAATTTGAAATTAAAATCAATCAAAGAGTCAGGGAGGTTTTTATGACGGTGATGGCGTGGGAAAAAGTGGACTCAGTGGCTGTGCTTAAAATGACAAATCAAGCCAACAAACAAAACCTTGGGTTTGCAGAAGAGATGAATGCCTGTTTTGATGATATCCTTGCAGATCAGGAGATTTTCTCCCTGGTGATTACCGCTTCAGATGAGAAGAATTTTTCCCAGGGAATTGATGTTGAGTGGCTGGGAGAAAAATTCAATGCCGGGGATCACGATGCAGTGAAAAAATTCATGTACGCCATGAACAACGTGTTTACCCGGCTGCTTTTGATGCCCATTCCTGTGATTGCCGCCATAAACGGTCATGCTTTCGGCAACGGCGCCATACTGGCATGTGCCTGTGATTTCAGGTTCATGAAAGCTGACCGTGGTTTTTTCTGTTTTCCTGAAGTGGACCTGGGGATTCCCTTTTTGCCGGGGATGATTGCCTTTGTCAGAAAAGCTGTTCCAGAGTATAAATTCAATGAAATGAAGCTGACAGGAAGGCGGGTGACTGCAGAGGAGCTTGAAAAACACCATATCATTGAAAAGGCCAGTGCAGATCATAAAGAGCTGAAAAAAGATGTGATGGCATTTGCCGGGTCATTTCATAAAAAGCGCAATATATTTGGAGAGCATAAAAAACGGATGCACAAGGAGATTGTGGAAATTATTGAAAATCAGGACCCTGAATTCATAGATTCGATGAATCTTTTTGTACAATAATGCGTCATCCTGTGAAAGCTGTCAG
>JAWOEJ010000219.1:0-13400 GCA_046482845.1 Desulfobacteraceae bacterium
GCTGGCTGCTGCGCTCTGATAAAACAAATACATCCGGAATGGCCGCCTTTTCAAATCAAGCAGTATCTTGAATCCAGAGCAATTGATCTTGGCCCGCCCGGGAAAGATAATATTTATGGCAGTGGCCTTGTGATGATGCCATTCAGCATGTGCTCTGGATTGACATATAGATCTGAACTTGAAGGAATTCAATGGGGGTGCCGGGGTAATGATACTTTTTATTGTATAGATATTTTTGATGCAGACTGGAATATGCGCCATCAGGCAGTACAATGCGGGGAAGGGTTACACAGCTTTTCACCGGCCAATAGTCTATATCTTGAACCTGGTACATACCGCTGGAAAGTCTGGTCCTTTTCTGGTTATGGCGGAAATGGTTTTGAAGGCGTTTTTTCTGTTCCTGACCAAGAGGTATGTACAGGATTATTTTATAAATCTGATTACAAAAATATTCAATGGGGCTGCAGATACAATGATGTCTTTTATTGTCTGGATATCTGTGATAACGATTGGAATGTTTATTCAGATTTGCAGGCAGTAGAATGCGAAAACCGGATAAAAAAAATGCCGAATCATACAGGGGGCTTTAAATCAGGGAGATATATGATGAACTTTGCACAAAGAATTCTTGACAGAAAAACAACCGTTTTTGATGTGGAATTTGTTACGCCTGCTTTTGCACTTGGCGCAGACGGGGAACATGCTGAATTAAGGGAGCAGACAATAAACGGGCTGCTCCGGTTCTGGTGGAGGGCTTTTTTCGGCAGTGATGATTTAGATAAAATGCAGAAAGATGAATCTGCCATTTTTGGAAGCACTTCCAATAGATCTGATTTGAAAATTTTTATATCAAACAGAAATTATTCAAGCCGGATTGAAAACATTCCCAGAGGGGAATTAATTCCTGTCAAATCAAAAGGAAATACATTTAACATAAGTATTCTCGAGTATTTGTCTTACGGACTTTATGATTATGAACGCGGAAATGGCAATGTTTTTAAAAAAGGGCACATTAAAGAAAACGGCAGGTTTTCTTTAACGCTTTCCTGTTCTAAAAAACATGAAAAAAAGATTTTAACCGCCTTGTTTCTATTGAGCAAATTTGGGGGAATAGGCTCAAGATCAAGAAACGGTTTTGGCGCAATACAAATTAAAAATTTCGATTTTTCTCAAATAACAACTGAATTTGATGAAACATTAAAATCCTTTACTGCATTTTCACACAAGGCAAAACTTTTTAAATTTCAACCTGAAAATTCCTGGTCAAAAGCGTTGTCAAAAATTGGGATCGCATACAGAGATGCAAGAACAAGGCTTGAACCAAGACATATGTTTGACAGACGTGCCCTTGCCTCAAAACCTATTATCGTTAGAGACGAAATAAATATTTCTGAAAGACACTCAAAATCCTATTTTTTAAAAGTGGTAAAAACCAAAGACAATCAATTCCAGGGACAGATTCTTTACCTGCCTTACAATTATTACCGACCAGATGAAAGAGACAGATATTTTAATGTTTATGATGACATGAATAAAATCATTACATCACAATGCCTTACAGAACAAAGCATCAAGGAGGCTTTAAATGATAACTAACCCTGAACCCTACTGGAACAATAAATTATCAGCATACCTTCATGATCCCTTTGACAAGGTGTTTAAAATTCAGGGGCACGAATCCAGAGCGGCAAAACTTCTTGAAGCCCTTGGCCTTCAGCAGCCCAATGAAAAATTCTGGAAAAAAGCAGACGCAATGGCCTCAGGGTTTGAAAGAGGCCAGGTGCCTTCCTACAGCAAAGATGAAAACCAGAACGGTGCTGTGGATTTTTTAAAAGATCCCATTTTGACACATCCTGTATCAGATAAAAAAATAAGGATTGATCTTCCTGATATTTATAAAAAAATGAGTCAGGATGAAGCTGTGTCTAAAATTTCAGAGGATTTAGTCAAGCTCCTGGCCAGTAAGATAGGCAGAAGACCAGGTGACGGCGGATATTCAGATTTGTTTAAGGGTGATCCTGAAAAATTTGCAGAAAACAGATTTTTTTATATTCATCTCTGCTTAAGATTTGTTCTTGCAGAAGAAAACACAGCATCGCTTGGTGCTCTATGGCACAGGCTTCCGGCTGATTCAAGATTCCCTGATCATTCCATCTGGCAGCACAATGCACTTACTTCCGCCCTTTATACATGCATGGATCTGGCAGGCAATGTTAAAGGTGCCGGCATGGCCGTTTTTTCAATCACACCGGTTCAGGATTATATTTCAAACGCAAGAAAACTCAGAGATTTCTGGACCGGTTCCATTATTCTTTCGTGGCTTGCCTTTGAAGGAATCAAGTGGGTTTGTGAAAACCTGGGGCCGGATCATATTTTATATCCGTCTCTGATAGATCAGCCGCTGATAAACGAATATCTTGATATTGAAAAACATATCAGTGGTATCAGCTCAATGAACAATATCAGAGACATTGCATCTTTCCCAAACAAATTTCTGTTTCTTCTGCCCTTTGAAAAATCAGAGGAAATAACAGAAAAAATCAAAACACACATAAAAAATCAATGGGTCAGTCTATGCAGTATGTGCGAGGATCTTGTCGTAAAAAACACTCCCAGGATAAAGGAAGAAGAAAAAGCACATATCCATGACATGTTTGAAAGACAATGCCATGATTATTTTGATTTTTCATGGGCCGCCTCAAGACTTCTGACAAAGGATGATTTAACGGAAGCATCAAAAATTTTACCTGAAGCCTTGTATAAAAATCAGGAAGATGTGGTTAAGATATTTAATAAAATCATTGAGGGCAGACACTATGATGAATCTGGAACAGGACAGCTCTACTCTGTCTCCCACAGTCTTGTCCAGTCTTCCCTTGCAGCCTCAAAATCTGTAAGAACAAGCACAAGGGGGGAAGAAACAGGAGAAAAATGTCATCAGTGCAGGGAATTTGAAGTGCTTCACTGCAGAAAATACAGCAATGACATCAAGGCTTCTGAATATAAGGATAATATTGAAGAATTCTGGCATGATTTCAAGAAAAAATGGAACAGAGAATCGGATTTTAAGGAAAACACAAATGAAAAACTCTGTGCGCTGTGCATGATAAAAAGAATTTTATACAGGGTTTTTGAAAATTCAGATTATAAAGACCATGTTCTGGCAAAAACCTTTAAAAATCAGAAATCATATCCTTCAACAACTGAAATGAGCCTTTACAATTATTTTCTTAACCATCATATTGATTCAGATCATGAAAAAAAAGAAACAGCTCAAATGCTGCACGACTCTGATTCTGATACCCTTCAAGGAATGGAGACCCCTGAAATAAAAGACAGATACTATGCCGTTTTACTCATGGACGGCGATAAAATGGGTCAACTTGTAAACGGATCAACCATCAATTCCACCTGGCAGTCAATTCTTCACCCTGTAATCCGGCAAAAGCTTGAAAGTCCAGATTTTCTTAAAGTTTTTACGGAAAACTGGAAGGCAATTTTTGACCATTACCCCCAGAGGCTTTTGACGCCGTCAATTCATGCTGCGATTTCAGAATCTCTGGGGGATTTTTCAATCTACGGTGTTTCTTCAATTGTAAAAAAATATAAAGGTAAACTGATCTATGCCGGCGGGGATGATGTCTGCGCTGTCCTTCCGGTAAACATGGCAGTGGATGCTGCAATGGAAATCAGAGATTATTATAATTCATATTTTAATTTTATTGAATCCATTGATGACCACTACAATTCAACTCCGGTAAATGAAGTTTTCACCCCTTTACCCGGGAAAATGTCATTATGTCTTGGAAAAGGTGAAAAAATTTCAATTTCAGCCGGTATTTTAATCTGCCATCACAAGGAAAATCTTACGGCAATGATTAAACAATCCCATTATCTTCTTGATTCAATTGCAAAGGACAAGGCAGGAAGAAATGCCTGCGCAGTTGAACTGAGAAAAAGATCCGGCGGTTCAAGAATTTTTGTCAGCAAATGGGATGATGACACCATTGACACCTGGAATATTTTCAGACAGACCGGGCAGAGCATTTCCCAGGACATTTCAAAATCTGTTGTGTACAGGCTTGAACAGTTCAGGACAGGAGTCGAGGCCATTCTCGCCCATGAAAATTATCAAGAAAATCTAACACATTTTATTCTGCATCAGCTTGAAAGATCAGGGGTTCAAAGCAAAACAACTGACATAAACAAAACTGCAGAAAATATTGCCAGGCTGATTGTGACCAAAGATTCTGAAAAGCCCGGGTTTGAACCTGAAAGCCTGGTTGTTTCTTCATTTATATTAGGAGGTGAACAGCAATGATCTACTGGTACAGCTTAAGTCCCCTGGATACGATTTTCTGCAAGAGTGCAGGACCCATGGTGATGGGGGAAAATCATTCAGCCCAGTCCATATTTCCACCACCTGCAGAAACCCTTTCGGGTGCGTTCAGAACTGCTGTCTTAAAGCAGAATAATATTGAAATAAAAGACTATCTTAACAACAAAGCTGGGGCTGAAATTACAGATTTTATTGGAAAGGCCGGAGGAAATCCTAATTTTGAAATTGCAGGAATTCTTTTTGTCAAAGATTTTCAAATTTATGTCCCTGCCCCTTTTTCATGGTTTGCTGAAAAATCAGAACTTGGAAAAAATAAAAGCGATCTTGAAAACGGAAGAGATAAAGCCGTAAGAATATTCAGGGCTGAGAAAATGTCAACTCCCCTTGTAAAGGTTTCAACGGGGTCCTCGTTTTACTGTGCAAAGGGAGATATTGGCGAATTAACATCCCTGGGCGGTAAGTGGCTGAGCTATGAGGATCTGGCAGCACAAAAAAAGGCATTGGATATTTATTCTTCCAATTATTTTTATGACCCTGAAATCAGAACTGGCATTGCACTTTCAGGGAAAAACAGAACGGTCAGAGAATCTCATCTTTATTCCTTTACCCATTCCAGGCTTAAAAACGGATTTAAAATGGCAGCGGCAGTAAAATATAATGGCACCCCCCTTTTAAAAGACAGGGGAATAATAAAAACCGGCGGAGAACAAAGAATTTCCAGATATGAAAAAATGGAAACACATCTGCAGTTTGATGACAGTTCACCAGGAAAATTCATGAGTCTTTGTCCTTTAAAAATCAAAACAGACATTGAAGATAAATTGATTTCAACCGGCAGGATTTTATATACAGGCGGCTGGGATTTAAAAAAAGGGTTTCACAAACCCATGCGTCCCTTTTATCCTGCCGGCACAGTGTTTTCAGAAAATATAAACAATACCCTTATAAAAATTGAGGAGAATGTATAATGTTAAACAAAGAATTCATGTCAATCTGCTCCCTTTATTCAATTTCACCGGTTCATGCAGGCAGCGGAACGTCAACCAGTGCTGTGGATCTTCCCATTCAAAGAGAAAAACATACAAACTGGCCGCATATCCAGGCATCTGCGGTTAAAGGTGCCATGAGAGCGCAGTTTAGAAATGTGTATGAAACCGAAGATGATTTTATCGCTCAGATAAACACCATCTTTGGCTCGGATGAACAGGACGGCTGGAATAAAAATGATGAATCTCAACCGGGTCAAATATCTGTATCCGATGCTAAACTGTTTGCCTTTCCTGTACGGTCAAATATGTCACCTTTTATAAGTGTTACTTCCCCTGCAGTTTTAAAACGTCTCAGCAATGATCTTTTGTTTGCCGGACGGGATACATTTGAACAGGTAAAGATTTCTGAAACAGAAAAAGCCGTATGCCTGAAAGGTGATGTAAGCGGAAAGATCATACTTGAAGATATCGTCATCGACTGCAGTGAAACAAAGAAAATTGACATCATTAATAAAATGTTTCCTGAAACAGACAACCTGATAATTGTTTCTGATTTGGTTTTTGACCATATTGTTTCCACCTGTACTGAAATTCAGACCCAGATAAAAATCGACAAGGACAAAGGTATTGCCGTTGACGGTGCTTTAAGATATGAAGAACTTCTGCCGTCTGATACGTCCATGTATGCGCTTGTTTACAGTGAAAACCAGGCCATAGACAAAACGTTTAAATCTACAATTAAAGATTTTATCCAGATCGGCGGGGACTATACCCTTGGCCGCGGAATTTTCAGAATCACGTGGAATAAAGGAGACAGATAATGAAACATTTTACAACCCTGGGTCAGGAAAGATCAAAATTTGCCCTTGAAAAGGTTTTAAATATTAAACATTCAAGCTTTGCCTCTGAATTCAGAACCTTTTCAGCCGGAGCCCCCTCCATGGTTCTGCAGAACGGATTTGGCCATGCCCTTGCCTTCTGGTGTGCCAAAGAAAAATCTCATTTTGATGAAATGTTTGAAATTGTAAGGTTATGGCTCAATGAAAAAAAATATCTTAAAAGCAGTACTAAGGAAGAATTTTTTATAAACATTTCTACGATAAGCCAGTCAGATTATCTTTCTGCACAAAAAGAAACAATGAACCTGCTTGAATGGGTAAAAAGATATGCTCACTCTTTTATTGAAAAAAAAGACAAAGATATTGAAAAAAAAGACAAAGATTAAAGGAGTCTTCAAACTATGGCTTATTACCCTTTGAATTCAGATCTGCAGGATCAGATGACCCATTTTGACAGAGGTAATTTTTCTCTCTGGTATAACAAATTCATTCCATTAAGTTCTGCATCACAGCTTGACCCCTGTGATAACTCAGGGGTTAAAGATAAACGTATCAATTTATACAAAAACAGATATCTGGATGTTTCAAAAAACACGGCTTTAAGAGATCTGCTTCAGAAAAAGCACAATTATCAGATCCACCTGTGTAATATGTTTGAAAATTCAGGATATAAAACAATTACAATAAAGGCAGCGCTTTTATCTCCTATTATCCCTGGCATTGGAGAGAGCCATCCGTCAGAAACCTCCCTTGTTTTTGATCATACCATGGGGATTCCCTATATTCCGGCTTCGTCAATAAAAGGAATAAATCGTTATTCCCAGGCGGTTGACTATGTTCTTGAGACAAAAGAATCCCCTTTTTTAGATGACGATGAAGACACCCCTGCTGAAGCATCTCTTATTCCATTGTTTTTCGGATCACAGACAAACAAAGGGGATATTGTTTTTCTTGATGCCTATCCAGTCCATATCCCTGAGCTGAAAGAAGACATAATGAACCCCCATTATCCCCAATATTATGGAACAGACGGCAGCACTACTATAAGGCCGCCTTCGGATACAGAAAACCCCAAACCCATAAAATTTCTTGCCGTTAAAGAAGGTGCTGAGTTTGTTTTCAGGATTTTATACAGAACTGAAAAAACAGACATTTATTCAAAAGACCAGATCAATATTAATGAAAAAATTCAAAACTTTTTCAAACGATCCCTTACTGAAGAAGGAATTGGCGCGAAAACCTCCCTTGGATACGGCCGTTTTGAGATTCAGGGGTATGAAGAGCCGCAGGAACTGAAAGATTCATTTGATAATTACCTGTCTGAATTTTTAAGTGAAGAAGAAAGATCCCAGGAAAAGATAAAGGGTTTTATAAAAGAAGTAAATGAAATTAATAAAAATCAGAAATTCCTGATAGATTCAAAATTTGACGATTGGCAAAGAGATGAGAAGTTAAAAGCGTCTCAGGAAATTGCCAGAGCTTTTCTTCCTCTGGTTAAAAAGAAGAAATCAAATAAAGATTTTACAAAACAATATCTTGTGTTAAAAGAAATTCTTAAAATCGATGAAAGTTCTGAAAACGCTGGAGAAAGGTCTGAAAACACTGAAAAGACCTCTGAAAAAGCCATAAACCAGGAAAGTGAAAAGACACAGGATAAATTAACAAAGAAAGAACCAGCCGCAGAGAAAAAAATGAAGCAGTTCATTAAAAAAGGGACAATTTCTAAAAAAGATCTGAAAAATTTAAAGGAATTTAGAAAATCATTTCCCGAACTTTATAACGAAATTTCAAAACTTCCTGTAAAATAGAGGAGAAGTGACTGTGCCATAAAAAAAGGAGGACTTGCTCCCTCTGTCATTGGCTGAGCAGCCCAAAAAGCCAGAGGGGGATTTTACGGTCTTCCATTGTATAGTCGGTATCAACAACAAGATAGCTGTTTTTTACGGATTTGATCTGTTTAAATGTCTTGGTGCGGCCGCCAATTTCAAAAATTCTATTGTTTATCCTGAAATCACCAATGTCTGAATAGAAAATATCCTTGAAACAGCTTGCAAAAAAGGTCTCCCGTGCAGTGCCGCTATTGACCTCCACGCCGAATTCATCGGCATAGGCATGGAGGATATTGGTATTTTCAAAAAGAATTTTTTCCGGCTTTTTTGACACCCTTGTTGAATATTTCCTTATGGGATGAAATATCTTTGAGGTTTTGAGGATATCCAGGTATATGGACAGAGTGGGATGGGAGATGCCCAGTTCCGCTGACAGACTTGCCATATTAACCTTATATGGGACCCGTGACTCCACCAGTTTTGCAATCAGTTTTTTAAAAACGAAAATCTGCTCATAATGGATTTTGTTGCAAGAGGGAATATCCTCATTGATAATTTTTTGAAGTGCGTTGAACAGCTTGTTTTTAAACGTATTTCTATCTTCCATAAAGAACGGATAGGCGCCGAAATTTAAATAATCCTGAAACTCATTTAAAATCCCGGGGTGTGAGAGTGCCAGATCCAGGCTGATCTGAGATCCCCGGGTTAAAATGTCATCCAGGGAAAGGTCAGGCAATTCCTGTTTTTTACTCAGTTCAATGTATTCTGAAAAATTTAAAATTCCCATTTCCACAGTAACACACCGCCTGCTCAGGTCATATTTTTCATACAAAATATTCAGCATGGCTGAACCGCTGAACCGGATACGCATGTCAGGAAATGAATCATAAATATTTTTTATCTCCTGGGCCCAGTTCCTGTACTTGTGGATTTCATCAATCACAAGGACCCTGCCGCCAAACCGGGCAAATTCATCGGCGATATCATAAAGCGTTGTATCCGCTATATATATATCATCTGCACTGAAATACAAAAATTCACTGATCTGAAAATAATTCTTCAGGTACTGCAGCAATAAGGTGGTCTTCCCCACGCCCCGCTGCCCGATAATGCCCACCAGCCGATTGGGTGACACCAATACGTCCATAGGTTTTTTTCGAATGAAGGTATTGGATATGGGCTGAAGAATGCGGGCCTGTTTATTTCTAAAGTAATTAAGCATGTTTTCTCCATATTTAAAACACACTTTAACATAAGCTTATAAATATCACAATATCATAAAATGAAAATTAAATAATTTCTTTAAAATTTAAAATGCTTTTTTAAAATTGGGGTCAGAGTAAAATTAAAATAAACCCTGTCCAGGAAGTTTCTGAAGCCCGTCAAGATTGTATCTCTTATAAATTTTGATTATCAAGTCTCTGAATAAATTTGTTTGGATCGATCTCACCTGACTGGCAGGCATTTAAAAAAGCATCAATTTCTTCTGCAAGCTGTTGAAATTCCGTAACTGCTTCAGGTACATTACTGATCATGGCGGATGCACTTGCCTTTAAAGCAACCCTCAGTTGATCAATCATATTTGGCTGGCTGACTGCCATTCTGGCAAATTCTTTTAATGTCGACTGATATTCTTCGAGATATTTCGCTTTTAATTCTTCTTCATGCATTGTTTTGCTCCCTTTTTTATATGAAAGTCCATGTTACCGACTTGGTCTTTCATGCTTTGTTGTGGGCAGAACGAGATGTAAAGAGGTCTGCCCGTGGCAGTTAGTTCGTCTTCACTGAGAAAGACAAACTCCCCGGATCGCAACCAGAAGCAGCATTGCGGGTCCGGTTCATGTCATCTTGATTTGAAATGTTTACAGCTTTGTACCTGATCCATTTTCAATTGCCAAAGAGTGGCCTGAATTGATTTCTGAGGTTTTGATTCTGCCAGATCAGGCTCTTCCCAGTCAAGGTCAAAAATTTTGTTCCAGCTTTTAACAATTTTCTGGTGATATTTTGGATCAGGAAGGGGCTTTGTCCTGAAATAGGACAATCCTTGTTTTTCTATCTCTGCCTCGAACCTTTCTCCATCAGCCATAGATTCAGGCAGATACCAATAGTTCAGCACGTAGTGCCAAAGTTCAAAATCAGAAAGCAGTGCTGCCTTTTCATGGCAGTTAAACTCAATTCTAACACCCTTTTCATTCCTGGGTAAGTGGCCGGCACTGCGAAGGTCGGGCCTCTTTCTTTTTGAAGTTTCCCATTGATACCAGGCCCATATGGGAAATGTAGTATTACAAGGTGGATTACCAATACGTTCTTTCATCTGATCCGCCATCCAGCGATAGCTTGAAAGCCAGGACTGTTCAATATAGTTATTTACACCAGTAATGTATCCTCTTTCATTTAAGTGTTCCCAGGCTTCTTCAGTCTGGATAGTCCATAGAGTCATATGGTGATTTTTTGCTGTAGTTGTCATAGACTTTTTCAACACTCAATAACTGGTTAATCCTGGATATGGCACTTCAGGTTCGTAAATATCCAGGTTAATCAATGAAGTCAAGAAAATATTTGTGAGATTTCAAAAACTTATGATGATCCATACCGCTCATACCGTGAGAAAAATTACATTATAACCGGTACATCTCATCCTGGCAAATTACTTTTTGTTTTACATGTTAAAAAAAATGATATAATCAGGATTATTAGTGCCAGACCATTGACACGAAAAGAAAGAAAGCAATATGAGCAACACTAAATAGTGTCTGAACGAAAACCCCGTGTTTGGGCGAAAACGTGCCCAGCTGCAAGGCGCAAAAAAGTTTGAAACCGGAGTGTACTCAGGTACATGAGGCCCGATTATATAATTTGGCAAACTTTTGCAGCAACGCAGCAGATGGGTGCGTTTTCGTTCAAACACTAAATATAATGAAATGGATGATGACTGACCTTCGCCCTGATTATGATTTATCACAATTAAAAGATGGCATTAAAGGCAAGTATGCCTCAAATGCATTTTGAGCAGGCCGGTTTAAAAATATTACTTAAAAAATAAAATGAAAAATATTCTGGTTACCACACTTGGCGGGTCATGGCAGATTCTTCCCGAGCTTCTTGGGTTTACAAATCCAGGTCTTGTTGATCTTTTTAAAAATCATCCTGAAAAACACAGCATTGCCAAAGCAAGAAAAAAAGAACAGATTGTACCGGCTGATGAAGTGTGGGTGGTGACAACTACAGGAAAACAGACTGATGATTCCCTTGAAAAGGCTCAGGAGTGGTATGAAAGGCTTGATCCGGGAAAACGTCCTGTTCTCAAGATATGGCAGATAAAAGGGACGGATTCCCTTGCCACAGAATTTGAATGCCGGCTGATGTCCGAAGCCGTGCATACCATTGTTCTTCATGCCGTATACAGAACAGAAAAAGGCAGGCTGATGCTCTCCCTTGCCGGGGGAAGAAAGACCATGAGTACAGACATGCAGAGGGCAGCAGCATGGTTTGGATGCAGTGCCATGATCCATGTGATTGACAATCCCATAAAAAACAAAGCCCTTCAGGAACAGGGATGGCCCAGTACATTAAAATGGGGGATTGAATATTTCCTGTTCCCTTTTTTCCGGGAATTCGGTGATATTTTTACACCCTTCGTTATTGATTCTTTTTCTCCTGATCCCCTGTCCGGCATATCCTTTGACGGCCGCCCGTCAATGGAGGCACCCGGTTTTCCCCTTGGGTATCTTGAATCCTGCCGGCAGATGGTCATTGACATAGATGAAACCTGCCCATTAACCAATGAAATTAAGCAGCGCAAGGACAAAGCGGGATTCCTTATGTGTAATTACACAAACCGCATGCTTCAGATGGAGACGGTCACCAGTTTTCTTGTTTTGTACAGTCTGCCTGAAGCACAGATCAATGAACTGAAAAATCAGCGCTTTGGAACCGACCCGTCCCGGGAAGAAGAAGAGCTGGCCCTGTTGAAAAAACTGCCCAAGGCTGAGCTGCACTGCCATTTGGGCGGAGTGGCAGATGCCCACGAACTTGTAAGGATTGCATCTGCTGCAAAACATGAGCTGGCACCCTGTAAATCCCTTCTTGACCCTTGGATTGACAGATGGAAAAAAGCAGCAGAAACCAACAGCCCGGAAAAAATTATGGAAACAATCGGAACCCTGAAACACATAAGAGATGTAACCCCAAAAGTTCCGTCTGCATTGTGTACATCGGCATTTATTCTGGTTTTTGAAAAAGAGGAGGAACTTCTGGACCGGGTGATATTTGGCGACTGCTGCGAACCTGAAAAATTCTGCGGCATTGGATTTAAAAAATATGAAGCAATGGGGGATCTTCAGGGCTCCGGGCTTTTGCAGAACAAAAACTGCCTGGCAGAAACCTGCCGGATACTGGCAGAAAAAGCAGTAGACCATAATGTAAAATACCTTGAAGTACGATGTTCCCCTGTTAATTATACCAGGAACGGACTTACAGGCAGTGAGGTCTATGAAATAATATCCAGAACCTTTGCAGCGTACAGCAATGTCCTTAAAACATCAATTCTGTTCACTGCCAGCCGGCATGGCAACATGGAAGTGGTCAAAAACCATGTTGACCTGGCAGCCGGGATACTGGAAATTGAATCGGAAAACACCCTTGTTCCGCTCAGGGGATTTGACCTGGCCGGCGACGAAAAACGCAGGTCTGCGGCAGAAATGCAGCAGCTGCTCATGCCCATGATGGAAAAATGCCTTCACTTTACCATACATGCCGGAGAAAACCAGCCGGTGAAAAGTATATGGGAGGCGGTTTATCACTTAAATTCAGAGCGGATCGGTCACGGGCTTACATTAAAGGACAACCTCAATTTAAAGAATAGATTCAGAGACAGAAATATTGTTCTTGAAATGTGCCCCTCCAGTAATTTTCAGATTGTGGGATACAGAGACAATTTTATTAAAGACTCCTCTGGATTAAATCAATATCCCTTAAAAGACTACCTTTACGATGGATTAAAGGTAACCGTCAACACGGACAACCCGGGCATTTCCAGAACAGATTTCACAAGGGAGCTGCACAGGGCCTGCAGATTAACCCCTGGCGGTTTAAGCGCCTGGGAAATTCTCTCTCTTATCAGAAACAGTTTTAAAGCTTCTTTTGCCCCCTGGAAAATCAAAAACAAACTTTTAAAAGAGGCTGAGGCCGACATCATTAAAATAAAATTGAAATAAAATTGGGGTCAGAGTAAAATTAAAATAAACCCTGTCCAGGAAGTATCTGAAGCCCGTCAAGATTGCGCCGCATCGCAACCAGAAGCAGCATTGCGGGTCTGGTTCATGTCATCTTGATTTGAAATGTTTACAGCTTTGTACCTGATCCATTTTCAATTGCCAAAGAGTGGCCTGAATTGATTTCTGAG
>JAWOEJ010000240.1:0-4129 GCA_046482845.1 Desulfobacteraceae bacterium
TTCAAACCTGGAAAATTGGATTCTCTGGTGATTATCTCCGATGTCACAGATACATCGGCAAACCCTTTATTTCTGTAAAAGGCAACAAAATTCTTAATATCCCTTTTCAGCCATTTTTCATTGACCTCTATGTCATTCCAGGGAAAAACAGAGGCCCCCCAGAGCTTCATTCTCAATTTCAAACGCAGATCTGAAAAAAAGGTATTGCCTTTGATTTCAATGGATTTAACACGGATATCTGCAGCTCGGTCTGTTTTATCCGCTGCTGAAGAAAGAACAGGAACAAAGGACATTATCCCTGTCAGAAAAATTAAACACCCTATTGCAGCCTGTTTTACCTTATACCCCATAGTGTATCCTGATTTCCTGTTTCACAGCGCACCGTGTATCACCTGAACTCCAGCCGGTAGCGCAGCTCTCCCCCCACCCGTCCCTCGGTATCCTGAAACCCTGATATTGAAAAATCATCCATAAACCGGTATTCAGCTTTGGTCTTCTGAACCAAATCCCCGTCTTGTGTTTCTGTGATATACTTCAGGGTCAGATGCTCGGTTAAATCCTTGCCCACAACCATATTCACATCCCCCAGGGCGGAATCCCCGCCGGTTTCATCCACGCCAAGCTCAAACACGTCAAGACCTGCTGCTGCCTTGATCTTTTCCTTAACAGACGAGGCTGCAAGATCTGCCAGCATGGCGGTCGGTGAAACCCGGGTTCCCCCTTCAAAGGATATCAGCTCATCAAAGGTTTTTCCCCTGATTAAAAGGGAAACAATATCTGCCTGTTCAAGGGCTGGGTCTGAACGAAAGGACAAATCCAGTTCATCCAGGCTCCCCTCAAGGGAAAGGAAAATATCCCAGTCCCTCACCTTACAGGCGGCCTCAAGGGAGAGCTCAGGTTCAATGGCATAGGGACTGGTAAAGTCAACCTCACCCTTTGTCAGAACAAATTCTTTACCCTGATAGTAAAAAGTGCCGGGATCAATGTTTGACCGGCCTGAAACAACAGGATCAAACAAAGTGCCCTGGACCCTTATATCTGGATGAATTTCCATATAAGCCATATTGTTGTCCACAATAAACGGAGATTTCTCTTTTACAGCAATATCAAGGGATATTTTTTTAAAAAAATCAGGCAGGTCTTTTTCCTTTACCAGGCCTTTTCTTGTTCTGCTGGTCCCTTTTAACGCTTCTGCCAATGATGCCTTAAGATCCACGTCCCTGGTATAAACGCCTGATACGACAGCGACATCTCCCTCTAATGCGGCATGGGTTAAATCGCCTTTAAGCCCCAGCTCTGTATCCAGAACAAGTTCAAGATCCTCAACCATATCCATATCCATGTGAATGCCTTTAAAATTCACATCAAATGAATCCGGCAAAAACTCTTTTATAGTACTGCTTCCAGAAATCGCAAACGTCCCTTTACCCAGCATGCCGTTTATATCTGTCAAGGAAAGGATTGCGTGGGACAAATTCCCCTTGAGATTTACTGCACCGTTTATACTATGCAGCCTGTGCGCGGTTTCGGGCAGATCCACTCCCAAATCTGCCAGCTCAAAAACTGCAGAAAATTCTGACAGTCCTGCTCTCTCCTGAACTCTGGCCTGGGCTGTCACGAGGACAGCGCCTTTAAAATCGCTGAAACCACTGAGACTGTTGTTACCGCTGGGACCACTGGTAAAAAGAGATGCTGTTTTAAAGGGAATTTCTGCTTTCAGCTGTGCATCAATAAATTGGTCAATGGTGCCAAAGGCGCTAACTTCCGCCTGACCCCCTCCGGGAAGAGCAATCCTGAAATCAGGGATCTCAAGCTTTTTATCTGTCAATTCTGCATTTAAATCAGCCAGGCTGAATGCATACTCATTTTCGTATACAACAGACAAATTTTCAACGTCTGCTTTGATCTCTGCCTGATCCAGATGGTCTGCATTGCCCTGTGCATGGACACGGCCGGAAAGGCTTGCCATGCACCCCTCAACCCCTGCCAGATTCAGCCAGGGCAGGAGCTCGGTATTGTCAAACTTCAAATCCAGGGTCATATCTTTAGTTTTCATATCAAAACCAGCAGATAAACCGAAATTAAAATCCCCGGTCAGACGGGCCTTATTGTCTTCAATCTGGATACGGGCCGTTAAATCGGTAAAGGGCTGCTCCAGGAATTCAAGATTCGTTAATTTTATATCCCCATGAACAAAAAGCGCATCCAAAGGGCCAAGGGCGCTGACAGAACCCGTGAGATCTCCTTTTATGCTGCCCCCTGCCAGATCAACCTTTTGGGCAGAGGTCTGCACCTCAGCCGAAGGCTTTTCTATGGGGCCTGAGACCTCTCCTGAAAGAACAAGAGAAGCAATTTTTTCCTGTCCAAAAGCAATGTTTTCACCTAAAAGCGTGAAATCCGCCCGGGGGGACCTGAAATGACCTTTAATGTTTGATTTCAGGAAAATATCACCATGGATCCCACCTTTATCAGAAAACAACTCCTTTTCCGGCAAAAAAAGGGAAGATACTTTCTGCAGTTCAATGTCATCCCAGAACAGATCAAAGTCCAACAAAGGATTGTCTATTATTTTTCCTGCTGTGTCCTGCAGTTTAACACGGCCTGAAAGGGTTAAAACCGATCCCAGGGTGTGTACTTCAGAGGTGGCAGTGCATTGTCCATCTGCCAGGGCCAACCGACAGACAGCCTGATCGATTTTTTGCTGATAAATCACAACATTGGCGGCATCCACCTTTATACTGGCCTCTGGATTGGTTAATTTCCCGCTGATGCTAACCTCTGCCCTGACATCCCCGGACATATCCTCCTTTAAACGAAACGCATCAGTCATGCCGTCAAGACAGCCTTCCACATCTGCCTTAAGATCCAGATCAGGATTCAGAACGATATCCTCCCGGGTTGAAGTAAAGTGATTTTTCTGCAGATCAGATCCCGGTAACGGAAAAATATGTCTGATATCGCCTTTAAGGGAAATACTGCCAAAATCAAGGCCTGATCTTAAATGAAGACCCAGGATTGAATTTGTTTTAAATTTTCCGGTAAAAAAAAGATTTTTAATTCCGGAATCCAACTGGGGAGAGATTATTCTGCCTTTGTCCACGTTAAGGGTTAATTCTCCGGTTTTTTCCTTTGAATCTCCACTGGCCTGTAAACTGATATTTTCTAATTCTGTGCTGAACTGCTGTTGATGCAGTTTGGAGAAAAAAACGCCTTCTTTAATTTCAAAGGAAATAATCTCTATGTCAGGGAAAGGGGCAGATTTTTTTTCAGAGGTCTCCTTTAATTTTCCGGTTTCTCTTACCAGCGCAGATACGATATTTAATTTTTTGTCAAGGTTCTGTTCAATGGACATGAACAGATTTTTTACAAAAACCTGTTTGACTACAATTTCCCGGTCAAAAAGCCTGGGCAGATCTAAAGAGATAAAAAAACGGTCAAATCCAACAATTTTTTCATCCTCCCGGGAAAAAAGCTCACCCCCTGCCACCTGAATTTCTCCCTTTAAAAAAGAAACGTCAATGTCCTGCCAGGCCAGGCTGCCGGGAATATTCTCATTTATCCTTTTTATTGTCAATTTGCGGCAATGGTCTGTCTTCAGATATAAAACCAGTGCTGAAACCACCAAAACACATAATAAAACAAAAAAAAGACCTGCTTTGGCAGATACCTGTATTGATTTTTTAATCAAAAACAATCCTTTGTTTTTTTTCTTATTATCTGGAGAAGTCATCTTAACACATGATATCACATTGTATGGGGTGAGGGGTGCCAGGTTAGGGAAAATTTAACCTGACAAGGATGTCAGGTTTTTTGGAAAATCCATAAATTGGCATCCTTCATAATGCTTCAAAAGTAGTTTACACTTTTTGTGTTTGATTTTTATATTTTTCGTGCCTTTCGTGTGTTTCGTGGTTAAAAAAATAAAAATCCCCGGGGAGGATATTCACCCGGGGATTCTATTCTTTCAAGCCACTTATATGACTTTTGAACGACAAATAAAACGGATAACTATAATCTATAGCACTGTTACATTTGTTGCTGCAGGGCCTTTCTGTCCCTCTTCAATGTCAAAGGAAACGCGGTCTCCTTCGTTTAGGGATTTAAAGCCTGATGCATTAATTCCACTGTG
>JAWOEJ010000247.1:0-29871 GCA_046482845.1 Desulfobacteraceae bacterium
GGGACGGATACATGCAAACAGATCAAGCTCCTGCCTGATCCTTACATTCAAACTCCTCATCCCCTTTCGCACAGGGGTTTCCAGCGGGCCTTTAATGGCGACCCGGTGCTGTTGAATGGTTTTAAGGACCTCATCTGACAGCCAGTTTCCGGTTCTGGTAAACCCCTTTTCCCCGGCATAGATCTCTATCCAGTCAATTTTTTTGCAGTTATTGTACGCAGCGGCAACAGCCGCATCCAAAACCATCCTGGCACAGGTCCATATATCCGATCCAATCCCATCCCCTTCAATAAAGGGAATTTCCGGGCAATCCGGCACAATAAGCCCAGCCTTCTCATCCAGTTGTATCAACTCTCCCATGTGTTCATCCGCTCCTTTTTAAAAACACGCTGTTAGCCAAAAGTTCTCTGTCTCAGGGCCTCATACATGGCAATACCCCCAGCCACTGAAGCGTTCAGGGAAGCCACCCCTTTTTTCTGGGGCAGGCTCAAAAGAAAATCACATTGTGATTTTACAAGGGGTCTTATGCCTCGATGCTCGCCTCCCACAACCAGAATCAGATCGCCTGTCAAATCCGCTTTAAAAAGCAATGTATCCCCTTCACCATCAAGGCCAGCTACCCAGAACCCCATTTTCTTGAATCTTTGTAAGACAGAAACCGTATTGGTCATCAAGGCAATGTCTGCATGCTCCATGGCCCCGGCAGATGCCCTTGATACAGAGGGCAAAGGGGCAGCCGCCCTGTCTTTTGGCATAAGTATGAAATCAACGCCGGCGCCCAGGGCAGTTCGTATCAGTGCCCCGAAATTATGGGGGTCTTCAAGATTTTCAATGACCAGAATAAATTGACTGGCCTGACGCTGCTGTACTTTATTGAATACTGTTTCACTGTTCATGGCAGAAAAGACTGATACCCGGGCTGCAATCCCCTGATGTCTGGCAGAGTCTGTTATCCTGTCAAGATCAACAGCCGGTTTAAACACAACAGGAACCTTTTTTTTTCCGGCCATGGCAATGATTTCTTCCAGCCTGGACCGGCTGCGCTCTTTTGAAATCATCACCTCATAAATAGTTCTTTTCCCCGCCTTCAGCGCCTCAAAAACAGAATGGCGCCCAAAAAGCACCTCGGTTTTTTGTTTATTCCTGCTCAAGGCTTTTATCCCCCCCACAAATAATTTCAGAGAGTTCTTTTGCAGCCCTGTCAAGATCATCGTTGACAATCACAACATCATAGTCATCCTTTCTGGCGATCTCCTTCTCTGCTGCAGCAAGTCTTTTTTGGATTACCGCCTCTGAATCTGTTCCTCTGTCTCTCAGCCTTTTTTCAAGAATTTCTAAGGAGGGCGCCATGATAAAAATGGTAACGGCTTCTGGATATGTTTCCTTAATCTGTTCTGCCCCTTTGACATCAATATCCAGCAGAAGATGGGCACCAGAAGATATCCTTTCCCTGATAAAATCAAGGGAGGTGCCGTAGTAATTCCCATATACCTCAGCCCATTCCGCCCATACGCTGTTTTTTATTCCTTCCTGAAATTCCTGTTTTGTAATAAAAAAATAATCAACCCCGTGGGTTTCATTTTTCCGGGGCGCTCTGGTGGTATGGGATATGGAATAGGCCAGCTGTGGATGGTTTTTACGTATTATGCTGCAGAGGGTGGTTTTCCCTGCACCTGAAGGGGCAGATACAACAAAGATTTTCCCCGGTTTCATATACACTCCTTTAAGTCTTTCTGCCGGGCAGGCAAAGAAGGGGGTTACATGATGTTTACAAGAATCAACTGTCCCTGTCGGTCTGATCTTCCTTTTTAAGGGCAGAATACCGCTGGGATATGGTTTCAGCCTGAATGGCGGAAAGAATAACATGATTGCTGTCCGTTACAATAATTGCCCTGGTTTTGCGGCCATGGGTGGCATCTACAAGCCGCTTCTCGTCTCTGGCCTCATCCTTAAGCCGTTTCATGGGAGAGGAATTGGGTGTCAGAACAGTGATCACCCGGTCTGCCACAACAGTATTCCCAAAACCAATATTCAGCAGCACCTGTTCCATAATCGCTGTTTCCTTTTACTGAATCATCAATTTTTAAATTTTTAAAGCATTTGACGTTTTATCCCTGAATCTGTTTGAATCCTTTCCCTCTATGATCAGGGGTCATCATTCAATGTTTTGAACCTGCTCCCTGATTTTTTCAAGCTCAGATTTCAAAGCCACAACCAGATATGAAAGATTTTCACAGCCTGCCTTGGCCCCCATGGTATTGAACTCACGGCTGAACTCCTGAACCAGAAAATTTAATTTTATGCCCCCAGGCTCACTGGAAGCTTCGATCTCCCTGAACTGCTGAATATGACTGAAGGCCCTTACAATTTCTTCAGAAATATCACTTTTGTCTGCCAGAAAGGCCGCTTCCTGGGCAACCCGCGCCGAATCAAGGCCCTCTCCGTCCTTTAGCAAAGCTTCAATGCGCTTTTCAAGTTTGTTTTTGTAAATCTCAGGTATGGTTTTGGCAAGTTCCCTGACTTTTTCTAATTTTGTTTCAATTATCCCCATGCGCTGGTTCAGATCAGCAAGAAGATTTCCTCCCTCCTTATCCCGCATCCGGTCAAGGTCTTGCAGTGCTTTTACCAGGGCCGGCTCAAGCACTTCCCAGACCTTTTCAAAATCATCCCTCTGATTTACCGCCTGAATCAATTCTCTGTCATGGAGCATATGATCAAGGGTGATTTCCGAAGAAATGGACAAAAACTGCTTAAGTGTCAAAAGGGCCTGAAAATACCCCTGTGCCCTTTTTTGATTCACTGCATACACCATAGGCTCCTCTGACAGATCTTCCAGTGTAACACGAATCTCCACCCTGCCCCTTTGGATGAATTTTTTTACAATTTTTTTGATTCTGTCTTCAAATTCAGGCGGCAGCCCGGGCAGATGAAGCTTTGTATCGAGATATCTGCTGTTATAAGAACGAATCTCAACCGTCACATTAAGGGATTCATCACTGCCCAGCGTGCTGGCACAGGCTGTCATGCTTTTTATCATTTCTTTCCTTTCTCTTTTTCACCCTCACAGGGGTTAGAAAATTCATTTTTCAAATCAATCAAATATTTTTCCCTGACTTTTTTTAAAAAATCCGTCATCTCACTGGCGGCATAATCAGGGTAGGTCCACTCAAGGGGACGGTATTCCCCTTTTTTATAAACCAGGGTAAGGTCTGCATAGATTCCCCTGTCAAGGTACACCCTGTGGGAAAAATCCTTACCTGTGGCAAGAATAAACCTGGAGGCCAGAAGATAGCCAGGATCGATATTGACAGCTCTTTTTCCCTGTTCAGCAGTTAACGCCTCGATTCTGTTTGTCTTTTCCTTGATTTCTGCCAGGGATGTCTGGGCTATCAGCGGCTTAAAAACCGCAACACGCCGGAACAGGGGGCTGCCCATCTCTTTATGATAATAATCAGTAAAATCAAAATCAAACCATGGACTGACAATATCCAGGGGCCCGAAATGGTCTTCCAGACGCAGCAGCAGATCCTTTACCATCTCCTTATTATTCATAAAAAGACTGACAACAAGCTTTGCAGCATCCGGCTGTCTGGGAATACTCATTTTTCTAAGGGTTTTGCCTCCTCCACAAGCATAATCGGAATATCATCCTTTATCTCGTATATCAGCTTACAATTTTCACACACAAGGCCATCCTGGGTCTCATTCAAATAAATATCTCCCTTGCACTGGGGACAGGCAAGGATATCAAGAAGTTCCTGTGAAACTGCCATAATTTATCTCCGTTATTATTGGGTTTTAAAAATTTTTTATATGAAACAGCCGATTAAGAGCCCCCAGCGGCTGCCTGTCAGGAACATTGAGAACCAAAGGAGATCAGACTTTTTCCCTGCCAGGCGTTAAGAAAATCAAGCTGTTTGAGGACCAGTGGCCGCAGTTCTTGATTTTTAGCCTGGCAGGGAAAAAGTCCTCCGTCGTTCTCGTTCCTGACAGGCAACCGTTGGGGGCGGCACTCTCCTGTTGGCTTCGTGTCTTTGACCCATTCTTTGTTATGGCCGGGTCAACGATCATGGGCCGGCTATGCCGGTTATGCACCATCGATAATACCGCCTGGATTCTGCATGTTCTGAAGTTTAAAATACGCGCCTTTCTGAGCCATGAGGTCTTCATGGCTGCCCTGCTCTACAATTCTTCCGTTTTTCAAAAAAACAATTCGATCTGCATGGTGGATGGTGGAAAGTCTGTGGGCAATAACAAAGGTGGTTCTCCCCTTCATAAGATTGGACAGCGCTTTCTGAACCAGCCTTTCCGCCTCTGCATCCAGGGCGGAGGTTGCTTCGTCAAGGATGAGAACAGGCGCATCCTTGATCAGGGCCCTGGCAATACAGATGCGCTGTTTTTCACCTCCGGACAGTCTGCTTGCAAGATCCCCGACAAAGGTATCATATTTCTCAGGAAAAGCCGTGATAAAATCATGGGCAAAGGCAGCCTCGGCTGCAGCCCTGATTTCCTCAAAAGAGGCATCCATCTTTCCGTACCGGATATTATCCAGAACCGTTTCATTAAACAGAATAGGTTCCTGGGTAACAAGGGAAATATTGTTTCTCAATGTCTTTAAACTCATACGGCGTACGTCAATGCCGCCCACCAGAACCCGGCCCTGGGTGACATCAAAGAACCTCGGCACAAGATTGACCAGAGATGTTTTACCGCCGCCGCTCATACCCACCAGAGCCAGCACCTCTCCGGGTCTGACCTCAAGGCTGATATTTTTTAGAACCGGGGCTTCATTCCTGCTGTAGGCAAAACTCACATCTTCAAATACCACATCACAGGATGAGGCTTTAAAGGATTCAGGATGTTCAGGCTCTTCTATACAGGATTTTTTCTCAAGGATGTCAAATATTCTTGTTACAGCAGCCAGGCCCTCCTGAATGGTATTGTTAAGTTTGCTTATTTTTTTTATGGGTCCGTAAAGCATCATCACTGCAGTGAGAAATGAAAAAAAAGTACCCGGGGTTGAAGCACCGCTTATCACCCTTGAGCCGCCAAACCATATCACAAAGGCAATCCCCATACCGCCGAGAAATTCCATAACAGGAGATGAAAGAGATTTGGCTATGGCAGATTTCATTTCAAGGCGGAAAAGCAGTTTGCTCTTTTTCCTGAACCTTTCCTTTTCATAGGGCTCATTGTTGAAAACTTTGACAATCTTACTGCCGGAAAAGGTTTCAAAAAGAAACGTAGTCAGATCTGCCATTGTTTCCTGGGACCCGGTGCTGAACCGTCTTACCCGTCTGCCAAAAACAACAATGGGATAAAAGGCCAGGGGAAGAATCAGAAAAGCCCCCAGGGCAAGCTTCCAGTCCATGTAAAAAATCACGCAGGTCAGACCAGCTATGGTAAAAATGTCCCTGAGGACGCTTGTCACGCTCTTGGATATCATCCCTTTGACCACATTAACGTCATTGGTGATCCTGGACATCAGCACCCCGGTTTTTTCCGCATGGAAAAAAGACAGGGGCAGATCAATTATGGTTTCATACAGGGAATTTCTGAACGTCCTGACGACCTGCTCACCGACATAGTGCATCAGATATTCCTGACCATATGCCCCCAGTCCCTTTAAAAAAAAAATCAAAATGGCCAGCCCCGGCAGAAAAAAAAGCTTGGCCTCATCCTTGTTGATAAAAATATCATCAAGCATGGGTTTGACAAGGTAAGCGGTTGCAGCGGTTGCGCCGGACACAACGACCATGCAGAACATGGCGCAGGCAAGGCGTTTCCAGTATACACCAATTATTTTTAAAAGGATCCTGCTTCGGGTGTCAAACAAATTCAAAACATAATCTTTTACAGGCTTGTTAAAATTTTTCATAAGCTTATTATAATGAATTAAAACAAGAACACTTGTCAATATAAAAAAAATATGAGATTGTATCATAATGAAAAAAAAATCAACTTTACCCTTTTTTTTAAAATTTTACCATTTTATATGGCTTCCTGCCCTCCCCCTTCTTAAAACAAGCAAAAGACTTAAACAGGGGTTTGAACAGCGCAGATCCTGTGACCATCTGTCAAAGGCGGATCTCTGGATTCAGGCCGCTTCAGCAGGAGAAGCCTATCTGGCCGTTGAACTGGTAAAATCCCTTTCTCCTCACCAAAAAACAAAAATTCTGCTGACCACCACCACTTCCCAGGGCATGGAAATTTTCACAAAAAGCCTTGAAAAAGAGCTGATCAATAAACATATCTGCATACAAACGGCCTGGTTTCCCTTTGACATGCCGGGTATCATGAAAAAGGCGGCAGCCCGGGTTAATCCGGAAATCATGGTGCTTCTGGAAACAGAAATCTGGCCGGCGCTTATCTTCAGCCTTAAACAAAACAGAACAGCGGTATGGATCATCAATGGACGGCTGTCAGAAAAAAGCCTGAAATCCTATCTGTATGCCCCCTGGCTGTGGAAAAAACTCGCCCCTGACCTGATCATGGCAATTGATTGGGAAAATGCCCAAAGGTATAAAAAATTATTTAACACCTCAGAGGTCCGTCTGATGAAAAATATCAAGTTTGATTCCCTTGTGGAAAAAAATCAGAACAGACCCATTGATTTTTCCTGTGTGATAAAACCTGACACCCTGCTTTCCATACTGGCATCTGTTCGTATGGAGGAAGAAATGGATGCTGCTGTTATCCTTGAGAGAATTATGGCCCAGAATTTAAACCAGGTCACCGCGGTTTTTCCAAGACATATGCACAGGCTTTTCTTCTGGAAAGACAAGCTTACCGCCATGGGAGTGAACTGGCAGCTTAAATCCAGCATCAAAGCCCCGGTGGAAAACAACACGGTGATTTTATGGGACACCTTTGGAGAACTTAAACAGGCTTATTCGCTTGCCACAGCTGTTTTTGTCGGAGGAAGCCTGAAACCGCTGGGCGGCCAGAACTTTATTGAGCCTGTTATCTGCGGTGCCGCCACTGTTACCGGTCCTTTCCTTGAAAACTTCAGTTTTGCAGGAAAAGCCCTTTTTAAAGACAAAACCGTAAAAAAGGCAACATCTCCCCTGGCTGTTGCAGATTTTATAATCCAGGTGCTCAGGAATCCGCCGGACAGAAAAATCATTGCAAAAAAAGGAAAAAAATATATAAAGGCAAACCAGGGAGGCACAAAAACAGCATGCAGCGCCCTGGAAAACCGATTGAAAAAACCTAGCAGATCTCTCTTCAGTATAGTCTTTTAGAATTTGAAGGAATAAGGCCGAAACATGGAACCAAAGCCTAAAGTTATCACAAAAAAAGCAGGTATGCACAAGCGTTATGCCACGGGGTTTCAATACCAGAAGGACAGTGTGTATTTTGCCCAGGTGCAGGAACATTTGATCCAGCCCGGAGCAAAGGAGCTGTCTGACCTTGGCGCTGAAGAAACCAGATCCTGTTTCCGGGGAATTTATTTTAAAGCTGACAAAAAAACCTTTTACAAAATTACATATATGACCCGACTGGCATCAAGGATTCTTGCGCCTCTGGTCACCTTTCCCTGTGACAGCAGTGATATTCTGTATAAAACAGGGAAAAAAATAAAATGGGAAGACATCATTCCCTTTAAAAAAACCTTTGCTGTCAAAGCCAATGTATCAGACAGCAGTATCACCCATTCACAGTTTGCATCCCTGCGTTTAAAGGATGCAATTGTTGATTATTTCAGGGAAAGAACCGGAAAACGGCCCAATGTGGAAAAATTGCTTCCTGATACGCTCATCAATCTGCATATCCGGAAAGATCAGGCAGATATCAGTCTTGATGCCTCAGGTGCTGCCCCGCTTCACAAA
The DNA here is from genome assembly GCA_046482845.1 of Desulfobacteraceae bacterium. Classification (GTDB taxonomy): domain Bacteria; phylum Desulfobacterota; class Desulfobacteria; order Desulfobacterales; family Desulfobacteraceae; genus DATFJZ01. Next base: position 7,833 of record JAWOEJ010000247.1, read on the forward strand.
AGGGGATACAGGGAAGCCACTGTTGAAGGCCCCATGCAGGAAACCATTGCAGCTGCCCTTATCGGCTTTACCGGATGGGACGGATCAACCCCGCTGTATGATCCCATGTGCGGTTCAGGCACACTTTTATGCGAAGCGCTGATGCGTTACAGCAATATCCCTGCCGGCATTTTCCGTGAAAAATTCGGGCTGGAAATGATGCCGGACTTTAACCGGGAACTGTGGCAACAGGTAAAAGACACGTGCAACAGCAGTATAAAAGAACTTCCCGAACATATTATTTCTGGAAGCGACATTTCTGAAGATGCAGTAAATGCTGCGAAAACAAATCTCATGGGACTGCACTTCGGCCGCAGAATCCATGTGTCTCAAAAGGATTTCAGGTCCATACCCGCCATAAACAACAGTATCATTGTAATAAATCCCCCCTACGGCATAAGAATGGGAAAAAATCAGAATCTCAACCTGTTATACAAAGAACTGGGTGATTTTCTCAAACAAAACTGCAAAGGGGCCACGGCTTACATCTACTTTGGCGACCCTGGATATATTTCCAAAATGGGCATCAAAGCGGCCTGGAAAAAGCCCCTTAAAGCCGGTGGCCTTGACGGCAGACTTGTGAGATATGACATGTATTAAACGCTGACACTTAACCCTGGAGCATCACACATAAACAGGAAAAGAATAAAAATGAACATTGCTGTTATCCCGTCCAGATTTGGATCAAAGCGTTTCAAAGGAAAACCTCTGGCCATGATATCAGGGAAAACTTTGATTCAGAGAGCCTATGAACAGGCAGTAAAAGCTGAAAATATAAAAAAAGTGGTGGTGGCAACGGATGACACCCGTATATTTGAGGCTGTAAACGCCTTTGGCGGAAAAGCGCTGATGACATCCCAGGACCTCAGATCCGGGACAGACCGGGTGGCCCAGGCCTCAACCCTTTTAAAGGCAGCCCCTGAGGACATTATTATCAATATTCAGGGGGACCAGCCCGTGTTCGCCCCCCAATGCCTGGATCAGCTCATTGAGCCCTTTAAAAAAGACCATACCCTTAACATGGCCACCCTTGCCGTTAAAAATGATAAAACAGAACAGATGTCAAACCCGGGCAATGTCAAGGTGGTGTTTGACCGGAACCAGTCTGCCCTTTATTTTTCCAGATCCAAAATCCCTTTTTACCGTGACATCAGTGAAAATGAGTTCTGGTATAAACATCTTGGATTTTATGCCTACAGGAAAAAATTTCTCGATCATATTGCCGGTCTCCCTGATACCCGGCTTGAAAACATTGAAAAACTTGAACAGCTCAGAGTGCTTGAACATGGGTATAAAATCAGAGTTGTCATTACTGAATACAGTTCCCAGAGTGTTGATGTCCGAGAAGACATTGAATTAATAGAGAAAGATTTAAAACAACCAATGGAATAAATCATGGGTAAGCAGTTACCGTCAATTATCGTGTTCTGCCCCAACTGGGTCGGTGATGTTGTGATGGCCACCCCGGTTTTTGACTGCCTCAGGCAGAATTACCCAGGGGCTGAAATAACCGCAGTGATCCGAAACTATGCTGCAGGGGTCGTTGAAGACGGCCCCTGGTTTGACCGTATCATTAAAATAAGCGACAAAGACATAAAAGGGTTTTTAAACGCCATAGGCCGTCTGCGCTCCATAAAAGCAGATATGGCCATTGTTCTTCCCAACTCATTCAGATCAGCCCTTATAGCCTTTTTGGGCGGTGCAGAAAAAATTTACGGGTATAAGAGAAATTTCCGCTCTGTTTTTTTTAAAGGCGGACCTGTCCCTTTACAGGGGAAAAAAGGCATAAAACCAGTCCCCATGGTGACCTACTATATGGAAATATGCCGGTATCTTGATTTGTCTGTGCCGGTCTCACCCACCCCTGGATTATTTTTTTCAGAAAACATTAAAGCCCAGGGAGAAGACCTGTTTAAACGCTATGGCATCAAACAGGGAGATATGGTAATCGGGATAAACCCAGGAGCAAAATTCGGCGCTTCAAAATGCTGGCCCCCGGAATACTTTGCAAAGCTTGCCGAACTGATCCAGGAACAATGGAAGTGCAGAATTTTTTTGTTTGCCGGCCCTGGGGAAGATAGAATTGCACAGGCCGTTGTTGATGCTTCCCATGCAGAAATCATTAACACTGGTCCGGACAGAATCAGCCTCAGTCTGTTAAAATACATGATAAAAAACCTTGATCTTTTAATAACCAATGATACAGGCCCACGGCACTACGCAGTAGCCTTTGACCTCCCTGTTGTTGTCATTATGGGTCCCACAGATCCTGAATATACAGCAGCCTGTCTTGAACGAACAATTGTGGTGCGCAAAGAGAATTTGCCCTGCTCTCCCTGTCATGAAAAAACCTGCCCCCTGGGACACCACAAATGCATGACTGAAATCCTCCCCATGGATATCCTCAATGCCTGTATCCGTATACTTGAAAACCCAAAGGACCAATAAACAATGGGAATCGATTTCTACCGGCAGAAATGGTCTGAACTCAGCCAGCCCCCTGATGTGAATCCCGTCTCCCTGGAAAAACTGTCCCGCCAGGTAGCCTATTCCTTTCTTGACTATTATTTCAGGGACTGCTCCTATGAAAGCGGGTATATTGACCTGCTCTGTGAAATGAGCACTTTTTCAGACAATGCATCTCTTGCAGCCCCGGGGGCAAATGCCCTTTTTGGTATTATTGTGGAAAGTTTATGTGATGATTTTGAAAGCCTTCAGACAGACACCTACAACCGGCTGATGTCCCAGGTCATATCCTATTGCTGCAGAATCCCCCAAGGCGTCAAACTTCAGCAAAGCCTTAATAAATTCGGTATTTTCTCTCAAGATGATCTCATTAACCGGACCCGGAAAATCCGGGAGCATAAAACCATGCTGATCAGGGAAAAACCAGTAAAAAAAATAATATTGTTGTCCAGGGTAACCATAGGCGCGGACATTGCCATTACCAGTGTGATGCTTCAAAGGCTTGCCATTACCTTTCCAGATGCCGGTATTGTTGTCATTGGAAACAGCAGATTAAAAGAAGTCTACGGTGGAAACACCAGAATAAAAATACAAAAGGCAGGCTACGCAAGACACGGCGGACTGCTTGAACGTTTATCCACCTGGCATGCCATCCTTGACATTATTGAACAGGAATCCAAAGCGTTTAAACAAGAAGAGGTCATCCTGATTGATCCGGATTCAAGGCTTTCCCAGCTTGGGGTTCTGCCCCTTATCCGCCCTGAGCAGTATTTTTTCTTTGACAGCCGGTCTGATACCTCACTGAGCAAAAATGTATCAATGCCTGAACTGGCCAACCTCTGGTTTAACAGTGTGTCAGATACAGATCCTTTCTGCTACCCCAGGGTCTGGGTACCTGAATCCTTTATTTCAAAAGCAGAAAAGTTCTGCAGACCGCTTAAAACAGAAAACCAGACCCGAATCATTGCCGTCAATTTCGGGGTGGGCGGCAATTCAAGAAAAAGTGTTGGTATTGACTTTGAGCAGCATCTGCTCCTTGAACTGCTTAAAACCCCAAAAACAATTATCCTGCTGGATAAAGGATATGGAGAAGAAGAGACGCTGCACACCGGTATGCTCACGGATGCAGTCCAGGCAGCAGGGTACAGAGCTGCAGATGCCCACATGGAATACCCTGTTGCCCACAATTTCAACCACGGCATTATTGCCGTAAAAACAAGCATTGGAGAAATGGCTGCATTGATTGCCGGCAGTGATGAATACATTGGATATGATTCAGCGTTCCAGCATATCAGTGCCGCACTTAACATCCCCTGCCTCACTGTTTTTGCAGGCTCCAACAATATCCGGTTCATACGCAGGTGGAGCGCCCATGGTGCCAGCAGCTGCAATATTGTACACGTAGACACCCTTAAAGACAGATCAATGATTGATACAGAGGATATTATCACCAGGATAATGCACGTAAGAACCACTTATTAAAACAAACTGCCACGGGCAGAACGCTTCCCGTTCTGGCCACAACAAAGCATGAAAGACCCCGTCAGGGGCTTGATCATAACATCGGTCTCCCTGGGGTGGGGGTCAGGCTTCGGTAACATGATCTTTCATGCAAAGGGTCCACATCATTAAAATGAAAATACTTTTTATATTTCCAAATGCAAATTCACAAACCGGTTTTCAATATGGGATTGCACATTTGTCAGCAGTTCTCAAACAGGCCGGACACAGCGTAGAATTAATTCAGCTCTGCGAGGATATTGCCCCCCTTCCCGCAAAAGAGAGCTTTCAGACAATGATCAAACAGGCAGATCCCGATGTCATTGGGTTTTCCATTGTCACCAATCAATGGGCCTATGCCAGAAAAACAGCTGCCTGGGCACGGGAAATCACAGAGGTTCCCATTGTATGCGGGGGCATTCATGCACTGGCCGCAGGGGAAGACATTTTAAAAAGCGGGGTGTTTGACTATATCATCAGGGGTGAGGCAGAAGATGCCTTTCTTGATTTTGTCAATACCCTTGAAAACAAAGAAGATGTATCAGACCTGCAGAATCTGGGCATGATTGAAAACAATACCATTAAAATCAACCCCATGCGTCCCCTGCCCGACCTTAAACAACTGCCCTTTAAGGATTACGCTGTATTTGATTTTCAGAAAATCATTGATGCCAAAAATGGATGGGTCGGGCTGATGAGTTCGCGGGGCTGCCCTTTTTCCTGCACCTACTGCTTTAACCACTATGTGGTGAAACAATACCGCAAAGACCTGAACTGCAGCTTTAAACAACTCAACTACATCAGACGGTTTGATGTGGCAGACATGATAGATGAAATCCAGTTTCTCATTAAACACTATCAAAACATCAAAATGTTCATATTTGATGATGATATTTTTACCTTTTACAAAGATCATGTCATTGAATTCTGCAGCGCCTATAAGAAAATATGTTCCCTGCCCTTTACGGTAAACGGACATGTCGGGGTGTTTGATGAAGAAATGGCCGCCCATCTGGCTGATGCCAACTGCAGAATTGTCAAATTCGGGGTTGAAAGCGGCAGCCCCCGGATAAGAAAAATGATCCTCAACCGCCACATGAAAAACGAAAACATCGTCAATGCCATACAGATTGCAAAAAAAGCCGGCCTGCACACCTCGGTATTTCTGATGATCGGCCTTCCTGACGAAACCCGGGAGAACGTCTATGAAACCATTGAAATCATGGCCAGATCCCTTCCTGGGAGATTCCGCTGGACATTTTTCTTTCCCTATCCAGGCACAAAAGCTTTAGAGATCAGTAAGGAACTCACCGGCATTGACCATGAAAAAATGGAAAAAATGGAAAACTTTACAGATGACACCTGTCTGAAATTTGATGATGACCATATCCTGTTTCTGAAAAAGGTGGGACGTGTCATGCCCTGGTTTGTCAACGCAGCCTCTGATCTTGAATGCGCCGGCATATACAGGGAAAAGGTTGATAAAATCTTAAAGATGACTTCCGGTGAATGGGAAAAAGAATCAGACACCCTGCTTGAAATGGACAAAGAGCTCTCTAAAAAACTGGTCAGTCGCAACCAGACCCACTACGCCATAAAATACAACCGGTTCATGGGGGTTAGTTCAGATTATTTTATCCAGGAAGAACTGGAAAATAATTAGCATGAAGGACTTTTTTCTGTTTCAAGGTTTCAACGCTGTATGAAGCCTGTCCATGACATCTTCTGCCCCAATGAAGCCCATGCAGACCGTATTTTTCCCAGGGCATTTTTTCTTATAACACGGGGCACAGGGCAGATTTTTGGTCACCACCAGATGCTCACTGCCAAAGGGAGCGGTCCTTTCCGGGGAAGTCGGTCCAAAAAGGGTGATATAGGGGGTGCCTGCTGCAGCGGCAATATGGGCTGATCCGCAGTCCGGTCCAATACCGGCCTGTGCGCACCTTAATACAGCGGCAAGCTCAGGAACAGAGGTCTGTCCCACCAGATTGATCAGGCGGGAAGAATCTGTGACTTTTTCCAGATTACAGGCCATATCGTACTTGGCCATGGTATCCACCAGAACAATGTAAAGATCTGTGGTATCAAAAATCTTTTTGATCAGATCCGCATAATTGTCAAAGTGCCACTCCTTTGACACCCAGGTTGATCCCAGGACCATGGCAATGAAAGGAGATTTTGTCTTTGACAGCACATGGGAGGCAGTGGATAACAGCCTGGAAAAGGAAATCCCGAAATCAAGACACTCGGGCTGTTTCTGGTTGGGAAATGCTGATTGCGTATCGCCCAGATACTGTGCAAATTTAAGGTAATGCTGAATCTTGGGATAAAATTCATCACACCAGGGAATATACGTGTTATTAAAAATCCAGTTGCCTTCCTTTGCATTGCCGGGATGAAACCCGATTCGGTATCGGGCACTGGAAATAAAAGAAAAAAAACCGCTCTTAAAGTGGCGCTGCAGATCCAGCACACAGTCAAAACGGCTTTTTTTAAGCTCATGGACCAGACGTTTTAATCCGGACGGCCAGTGATCCCGGTCAAATACCAGGACTCTGTCAATGCAGGAAGACAGGCTGACAACATCCTCACACCGGGGTTCTATGAGCCAGGTAATATGACTTCCGGGGAAAACAGCCTTGATCCGGGGAGCCACACAAAGTCCCCGGGTCACATCCCCCAGGGATCCCATGAGGATAATCAGAAATGCCGGAGATTCTGGAAGTTTGATTTTTTTATGCCTGGTTTTGAAACATCTTTTCAATAATCTGCCAAATGTCATGGACATGCCTTTATATTATAAATGAATAAACTCATTGAAAATAGATGACCAAAGTTTTATAACTGATTTCTCGAAAATCACGGGCAAATGTCAACATTAAAAAACGTGATCATCAAGTGAAAACGGATAAACAGGACTTGCAAGCTGTCCATGGAACATGATAGTTTCACAATGGTTTAAAACAATGACCTCTTTTTTATAAAAAAATCAGGGAAATTACAATCTTAAAATTTTATAAAAAAAAATACAAATCCTATTGCTTCACCTCCAGAACGCCTTTAAGCAGCAGAACCATGGGAACATTAATTGATTTTTTCAATGCCGGGGAGGATAAAACACCGGGTATTCTCAAGGGACGCACACTGCCCTGCCATGCCAGCCTGCCTGAAACCGGTCCTGTGGTCATTAAATCCTACAGGCGCGGGGGAATAATGTCTCTGATCACCAGAGACAGATACCTGAAAACAGGGACAAGCCGTCCAGAAAAGGAATTTGAATTTCTTATCCATGCCGGAAAAGCCGGTTTGAATGTCCCCACACCAGAGATATACGCCACCCAGGGATTTTTGTTTTACAGGGCATGGCTGGTCACAAAGAAAATAGAAAATCAGATATCCTATACTGACCTTGTGCTTAAAAACGAAAAAGCAGCTTTATCCCTGCTGTCCAGCATATCCCTGAATATCAGCCTGCTGATTGAAAACAGAATTCACCATGTAGACCTCCATCCTGGAAACATCCTTATTGATAAAACCCGTAACATCTATATTATTGACTTTGACAAGGCCTGCTACAGCTCAAAACCAAAACACTGGCTGATCAGACAATATCAAAAGCGCTGGGCCAGGGCTGTTGACAAATACAGACTGCCCCGTGCCTTAAAGCAGCTGGAACTGTGTGTGTGAGGGGGCAACAGGTCCCGCCAGGTGCGTGTATGACACCGCATCTGTATAAACCAGGATGGTTTTAGGATCAACAGGGCACCATGGCCCGGCCAAGTCCCATGATGATCCCGGTGACAATGCCCGGCCATGCCCAAGGCAGGATCACATATATCAGCCGCTGCCCGTTATCGGCACCCCAGGCATCGGTCCACAGCCAGAAGCGCCGCCCCATAGGCACCGGCCAGCTGGGGATCAGACGGTATCCGGATTTCCCGCTCCAGTTTACCCGACAGCAGTTCAACCAAACAGGGGTTTTTGGCCACCCCGCCGGTGAACACGATGGGGCCGTTTGAGGACACCCGGTTGATCATGCTGGCGGCCCGGCGGATCACACTGACGTGCAACCCCCGGGCAATCTCTTTTCGGTCTTCGCCCCGGGCAATCAGGGAGGTGACCTCGGATTCGGCAAAGACCGTGCACATGCTGGAAATCGACAAATCCTTTTCTGCGGCCAGGGCCTGGGAGCCAAAGGTTTTCATATCAAATCCCAGGGTGGCGGCCATGATTTCCAGGAACTTGCCGGTCCCGGCGGCACAGCGGTCGTTCATTTCAAATTTTTTCACCCGGCCGTTGTCAAACAGGGCAATGGCCTTGCTGTCCTGCCCCCCGATGTCCAGCACGGTGCGGGCATCGGGAAATTCAGTCCATGCCCCCCTGGCATGGGCCTTGATTTCCGTGACAGTGGGGGCGTCAAAGGAGAGTTCAAACAGGTTCCTGCCGTATCCTGTGGCCATTATCTTATCAAAAGACACCTTCTCAATAAGTGCACTGGCAGCGGCCATGGGATCAAACCCCGTGTCTGACAGGCATGTTTCCAGGATGGTACCGGATGTATCCACCACCACCAGTTTAATGGTGCGGGAGCCGATGTCTATACCGGCATACCGCATGGCTGTTGGGTCTGTTGTCATGACAATATCTACCTCAGCTGCTCTATAAAGGCTTCCACCCGGGTTTTAAGCTGACCCATATCTTCCATGCCGTAATCAGTTTCCACCCGCAGGCAGGGGATATTTTTTTCTTCCAGGGCTTTTTCCACGGGAATGGATTCCATGAGATAGGGCTGGCAGAACTGCAGGCCGTAATGGATCACCCCCTGGGCATTATATGCGGTGACCATATCCTGGATATGTTCCAGGCGCTGGGGATTGGGGGTGAAAATGGCGCAGTCCACCTTAAAATACCGGTCCACAATGGCATCCATCATCTCATCCACTGTGGTACCGGTATCAGCGGTAAGGTTCTGGGCGCCCCGCTCCCCCACACAGGATTCCTCGCCCACAATCACAGCCCCGGCAGTTTCGGTGATCATGTGAAGTTTCCAGCGGAAATTTCCCTTTTTGATTTCCTTTTCAAGGTTTTTATTTGTAGCCGCAATTACCCGGACATCAACCCAGACGGAAGACTCACCCCCCACAGGGGTAAATTCAAAATCCTGAAGCACCCTGAGCAGTTTAGTCTGCATATGTAAAGGCATCTCCCCGATTTCATCTAAAAAAATCGTTCCGGTATGGGCCAGTTCAAAGGCTCCCCGTCTGGCGCGTAATGCCCCGGTAAAGGCCCCCTGCTCATGACCAAACATTTCACTCTCCATAAGGGCTTCAGGAACAGCGGCCATATTAATGGGAATAAACGGCCCGCCTGACCTGGTGCTCTCCGCATGAATCGCCCTGGACAGGTGCTCCTTGCCCACACCGGTCTCTCCCAGCAAAAGCAGTCCTGCATCACTTGAAACAATCTGACGGACATCCTCAATAAAAAGATTCATCTCCTCACTTTTCGAGGTAAAATCACTTAACCTGGGTTGAAGCCTTCCCCTTTGATCAAATCTGTCAATATAGTAATACTGCCGCCTGGATTCAATGGTGCTCTCAATTGCTTCCATCAGACTTTCAGGCATAATCCCGGTATAAAGCACCACATCGGCACCTGAAGCCAGAAGATTGGCATGTTCTTCAGAAGACTCACGCTCATGAAGAATAATGGTCAAAGGCTTTTCCGGCAGATTATTCAAAATGGCCACACTTGATTCAATTGGAGTTGGAATCAAGGACCGGCTGACCACAAACACATCAGCACAGCTGCGGATTAATTCCTGCCACTGGGATTTTTGGGCACTGCAAAATTTCAACTGCACATCCGCATCCCCCAGCTTCTGTTTAAATTCAGTCTGAAGTTTTTTCTCACGGACGGCACAAACCACTCGTATCAGCATTGTTTCCCTGTAATTCGGTAAATTATTACCACTAAAACATCAAGTTCCCATCTGTCCAAATTGTAGTATTATAAAATAAATTTATCATATTACCAATATTTTTTTGTTTTAATCCCAATACCACCAATGATTTACGGAAATTAAATACCGAGAAAATTTCTTTTCAGTAAAAATTTACCATTATGTCAACACACCCTTTTGTTATCATAAGAACAACTTTTTGAATTCATTTATAATTTTATAGATCGGTTTTTATTTTCCAGTAATGGCACAAGTTGTGCTATCGCAGGTAATGCTGGCAGTTATGCTGAATAATACATTGAACGTAAAAATAAAAAACTCCAAACACTTTAAAAAAAAGGAACGCAGATGAAAACTTCTTCCTGTGCCGTAATTGAGACCGCACCTGAGGTATGGGGTGTTGCAGCATCCATTGATATTTACGAATGCAACCCGGACAAAATCAGAGATGCAAAATTGATCAGACAATTTGTTGTTGAACTATGTGATCTCATTGAAATGAAAAGATTTGGTGAAACCCAGGTGGTTCATTTTGGGGAGGATGAAAAAGTTGCAGGCTTTTCCATGGTCCAGCTTATTGAGACTTCTTTGATATCTGCCCATTTTGCCAACCTGACCAATACCACATACCTGGATGTTTTCAGCTGCAAAGTCTACAACCCGGAAACGGTAAAGGCCTTTTCAAAAAATTATTTTGGCGGATCAACTGCCAGATTAAACGTTACCTACCGGCATTAGGTGATCATCCAGATGAAAACAATCATTTACCAGGTGATAAGATGCAAATATTGTAACGGTTTACATGGACTTACCAATCGGCTTAAGATGTGAATATCTTCTTTAAAATCAATTTGTTGTGTATGAAAAGAGATTTTTTTGCAGTTAAAAAATAATGTAACGTTTTTATGTTTTTCACGGTTTTGAGACGTATTGTCCTATTTTTGATACCTATGGTTCAAAAACGTCTTTCATGGCTTCCTGATTTTTTTGGCAGCCATCCACAGTCAAAAAAAAGGCCACATCGTCTGTTTAGACAGACGATGTGGCCTTGGGTGATTGTGGTCGGTTGTTTTTTAATGTAACGCCTTGCTTCAATAATAATGTAACGATTTTTCAGACCCCACAATAGTAGCTGTGGACAACAATCCCGTAGAATGGAGGTTTTGGAGTTGTATAAAGTGGAATGAAGGCCGTTACATTATTTTCCTCCCCATGCTTTCAGGGGCCGTTACACTTTTTCTTGCTTATGGTTTTTATAAAACAATCGGCAGATCATTGATGAATTCCAGGGCAAGATTTATATCAACAAAAGAGTATTTCAACTCCTTTGCCCGGTCCAGGCAATCCACACATATCTCCTCAAATTTTCTCATGTCTCCGTTTACAGCCATATAGATCTGTTCAATGGCTTCAGAGTTGATTTTGTTCTTGTATTCATGGATAAAGTCTTCCACTATAATGGGATAAAGAACAAGTACCTTGAGGCGGCTGAGGATATCCGGATGCTCGTCGGCAAGAAAGGCCCTGACCTTTGGCAGACCGGCAAGCACCACAGGCACCTCGGCATCAATGATTCTTTTCAGGAAGGGCCAGATTTTCGGGGACAGATCATTTGACTCATCAATAACAAGGATATGGTTTTGCAGATTGCAGATCCGTTCCAGATACTCAGGGGTCCGCCTGTATGTTGGTTTAACATCATGGCTTAGTTTTTTCAGGACAGAGGCCAGGGTCTCGTGGATGTTAAAAAGGGATTCAACAGGGATGACCTGACGTTTTTTCGGTTTAATGAGATTAAGGAAACTACTTTTTCCAGCCCCGTAGTCTCCTTCTATCAATACACTTTTTCCCCGGTAAATACGGCTGTAAACTCCGCTGAGATAGGAAATACGCCTGTCATCATTTATGAACCACTCTCTTCTTTTTTTCATGATTATTACTCCTTATAGGTTGCGTAGGGGGCAACACAGGTATTTTGCTGATGCCGGTAAAAATCCAGAAGAAAGGAGTTAAAGAGCGCCTTTCCAACGATGGCATCCGGGTGACTTACTTTTTGGGCATAGCCTTCATACCTTTTATGATGCTGCTGGTATACTGCCCTGGTTTTATCCAGGGTCAGTCCTTTACTGCGGGCCTTGGACAGGAATGCCTGGTCAATAAAAAACCCCTTTTGCTCAAGAAAATCTGCAATTTGTTCAGCTTCGTTCTTTTTAACGGCTGATTTTTCGGGGATAGCAGAATGATCATATTTTTTCTGAGGCACAGCCTCTCCAAGAAAGACGCCGTCCGACTGATTTTCAAAAATCAAAAGCTTATCATTTACCCTGGAGATTTTGACTTTTGTACTCTTGTGGGAACTGAAGTGCTCAATGCCCTCAGCTACAAAAAAATCCTGGTTCCCAAAACGAATCTTTCTTTGGGCGGTCACCGTTGCTTGTACTTTTTCAAACCCATATTTCATAAACCCTTCCACCTCGTCTGCTGAAAATGAAAAGGTGGACTGTCGATTTTTTTTTCAAAGTGCTTGATGATTCTCGCTTCAAAAAAATGCAGACTTCTGTGGGAAGATTCCAGGTGAGCCTTATCCTTTGGTGCCCGTTGTCTTGCAAAATCGGGTTTTATGCAAAACCCGTCAGGCAGGGAATGGTTAAAATTTATCTCCTGAATTGGACGTTTCAAATTTTTAAATCCACCCGCCTGATCCGGCCTGAGGCTGATCTCTTTGTAAGGAAAAGGGGTGCTTAGCAGGAACTGTGTAAAAAGATCCACAGAGTCCATACTGCTTTCAGAAAAATAGACATCCAGCACAAATATCTTTCTGGAGCCTGTGTCAAAGAACTCTATCACCTGGGGTTTTTCCCAGTTTCCATCACTGTTGCGGATTTTAAAATAGCGAAAAATGCAGCCATCCATCTGTATCAGTTCAAACACCTCGCGCAAATCAAAATAATAGAGGTCCCTGGGCGGTTCATCATAATCCGGTTTTGTCAGATACAGCTTAAGATTTTCCTGGCTGGCAAAATGCCTCAGCGCCCCAAGGGATATCTTTTTCTTAAATTCTTCTTCCAGAAAATTATGAAAATTGCTGATACTTCGCATTTTTCTGCTGATAAAGATAAAATTATCATTGTCATGATCGCAGGCGGCTTTGACCATTTCAATGAACCGCTTTTGCATATCCTCTGTCAGGGTTCTGGGACGGCCGCTGCACTTTCTGCCCTCAAGTATCCCTTTTTTGAGCAGTAGCAGCGGGGCGGGAATGATACCGTTTTTGCTGTACTTATCCTCGTAATATTTTTTCATACGCCTTTTACATGAACCGGTTTTGCTCAAAAGTTTTTTATGAAGCAGTGCCTTAAACTGGTCATCCAGTGGCAGGTCACTGATCCTGGAGATTTCTTCATTATCCATTTTTTCCTCCAGCGGTTTTTTTCCGGCAGAACGCTATTTTTTCCCTCATTATCCGGTTCCACATCAAAGCGGTATGGCGGGAAGTCGAGGTCCAGTTGTCGTTTTGAGCTGCCTTGATTTCTTGCATCATGGCCATCACAGCATTTTCATAAGACTTACTGATTTTATTGACCGGCCGGCATGTTCCTGGGATATCATCATGATTGTGGTGCTTTTTGATGAATCTGTTGATCTCCTGAGCGCTCACTCCCACGCTACTTTCTAAAAACTGCCGCCATATTGCTTGCTGCTCCTTTTTTGTGAATCGGGTCAAAGGACGGGTCTGAGCCTCATTGGAGGGGACCCTGTTGCCAATTGGGGAAAGATTGTCTATAACATCACTGGCATTGATCAGACGATACGCCTTGGATTTTCCAATATCAAAGCGCTCCTTTGTATAGGCTTCAAACCGGGTAAACAAAGCATCCCTGTATAACCGTTTGTCTCGAATTTCCCTGAGAGACCTGCCGACGTCATAGAACCATTGTCTGTTTGTATCAATTTTTTGTTCCAGGTGAATAAGCCGTTTGTTCATGACCTGCTTTCTCCATCCAGAAACATCTGCTGAAAGATCTGGCGTATTGTTACCGGATCTCTTCTCCTGTTACAAAGTGGTTTTTTGTGTGTCTTTGATGCTGGTTGAACCGTCTGGTGGTAAGCTGTGGTCACACCTTGCGTTACACCGGTTTTCCTTTGAGCGTGAATTTGTGCCAGTACTGTTTTTAAAAAAAGAACGCTCTCTTTGAAACTCAACTTTCTGACATCCATTACAATGTCGATGGTATTAAAGTTTTTGCGGCAGGAAAAGCAGCGTCCCAGGTTAGTGGCCGGATTTACTGAAGTGTTGAATTCTTTGCAGATCGGGCAGCAAAATCGGAAAACCCCCTGGCTGATGTTTGAAGGTATCTGTAACCGGTCTTTAATCAACATATCCACAGGAATGGCATTTCTTATTTCAAAAAGCTCCTGGGATGAAAATCTCTTTTTCATGATTTCCTCCTGTTTTTAAGGTTATTATCCCCAGCTTTAGCATAAAAAATACGCCCTTGTCCCCGAGTCCATCTTTGCAATTATGGTGAATTGCCCGGCACACAAGTGATAAGAACTTTTCTCGCGTCCATCTTTGCAATAATTGGAACAAGCCAATATTCTCCCGAAAGGTTATCATCACTTGATTGTTTTGATTTTCCCGCGTCCATCTTTGCAATATCCATGGCGTTTGATGATTTCTGAGCTTGCTTCCTCCTTTGTTTCATATTACGGTTTTTCTGCAGCAAACGGTTTCTTTCCGCTTTTTTAGGGTTTCTGTCGCGATACTGTTTCCAGTAATCAGGATTATTCTCATGCCACTTGTTGTCTGAAAGACGCTGCGTCTCTTTATAGTCAGGATCTATGGCAAGTTTTTCCTTTTGCCACGTGCTTTTCTTTTACGCTGACAAGCGGGTTTAGAGCAGTATTCCTGATTTTTATTTCTGGGAACAAAAAAAATGCCGCAACCTAAACAGGGAACAGGTTTCATGACCCTCCTTAACGTTATAGTAAAATCAATAAGCAGAAGGGCTTATATATAACGTGAAAATTGCTGTTGAGGGAGAGTGTTAATGCTGCAGGACGGGTTCTGGCAGCGGGGCGGGATAGGCGGCGGGGTATAATTTTAATTATATTTTGCGGGGTATAGCGGCGGGGTATACTCAAATACGGCGTTACAGTATTTTGACATTCAGCTTGGAAGGGCGTTACATTATTTGCAAATTAACAAACGCTTCTAGGTGTTGAGAAAGTTTTTGTTTTTACATTTTGTAAATTATATTTTTCAGCTAAAAGGTTAAGGTTTTTAGAATTAAATAAAATAAGATGGCGAGGGATATCATCAGGGAACCAATTTGTTCCAAACCATTTTCTACCCAAAGCTTTGCTGTTTGGTGTTCTGATAATCAGATAACCTTTGGGTTTTAGAACTCTGCCTATTTCTTCAAATAAATCAGCCGGGTTGGGAATATGTTCTATTAGGTGGCGGGCACTTATTATATCAAAGCTTTCATCTTCAAAATTTGCGTCTTTTAATTCACCTTGAAAAACTTTTAATCCTAATTTGTGGCAGATATCTGTGGCAACAGGACTGAACTCAACTCCTTCAAATTTCCACCCTAATGAGTTCATAGAACTTATAAAACGACCATTGCCGCAACCTATGTCAAGCCCTTTGCAGTCCTTTACAAATGGTATTGAAGATTTGTAAAGGAAAGGTGAAATCATGGGAGCTATTATTTTGTATAATAAGGGGACTTGTATATGGGAATAATTGTATTTGTAATTAAGCACCCCTTTTTTTATGTTAGAATGTTTTTTTGTTTTTGTTTTTTGATAGTAAATATCAGGATAGAAACTACTGATTTGTTTGTAATCCGGCATTGGATGTTGATATTCTGCATGGCATTTGGTGCATTTCATATATGTGTATAATTCATTCTTATCGTATAGAAGATCCCGGCCTTGATGTGAGAATAATCCTGTTGCACCGCATACCGGGCAAATGCTTGGATGAATTTTTGGCTTTGATGTTTCTGTTTTGATATTGTTCATCTATATCTCCATAATTAATATTAAAAAAACAAATTATTTTCTTGTTTGGGTGAATAATTTAGATACTTTTTTTTTAAACTTTGTTTTACTTTTTTTTGATTTCAGGTTTGAATATTCAAGATAAATATTTAAAAATTTTTCAAGTGAAAAAGATTCAATAGCTTGTCTGTCTTCCTTGTAATGGAAAAATGGTTTAAAGTTCCTGACACGTTTTGAAATGGTCATTGGCAAGAAAGAATAATAAAGATCAGAAACATCTATTAAACCAAATTCGCATTTTGGTGTTACAAAAACATTGTTAAAATGTATAGCCCGAAAATAAATTCCTTTATTATGAAGGCTCGCAAAGAACCTGGCAAAACTAAAAATCAGTTCAGAAGGGTCTTTTGTCTTTTTTATCAGATCTCTTAAGGATTCTCCTTCAAGGGGTTGATATATAACTATGTCTCTTTTAATGGACGGGACTTTATAAAGTTCCACAGATTTTACAGTTGGTATATTGAATTTCTCAAGTATTTTTACTCCTCTGACAAATCTTTTTGCATATGGCCAGATAAGTGCTGAGGAAAGAAATCGCTTTAAACGGAAAAGTTTGACAATACGACTATCCTTAAGCTTTAGAACTTTATCTCCATAAAGATCATTGGTCAACATTTCAGAGTTTTTAGTTAATTCATTATATTTTTCTATACTAAGTTTTTTCATTGCTATATCAGTCAATCTGCTTGAATAATTTTTCTATTTCAGGTAAATCATCCCAGTTTTTAATGAAACGGTTAATATCTTTTTTTCTGGCCTTTTTAAACAAATATTGAGTTTTATGGTGATTCATACTGTCTAAGTCAATTAAGTATGGCATATCATCATTAATAATAATATTTGTTGCTTTCATGTCACCATGGCTCAGTTTGGAATCTTTGAGTTTATTGAGCATATCAATTATTTTCTCTGCAACTATAAGCTTGTTTTTAAAGTCAATATTTTGATCATGGAAATAATCAAAGGCTGTAGAACCCTGAACAAATTCAAAGATGAAATAAGCTTTATTTCTGAACGGTCCAAACCTTTTTTCTTTCATGGCAACAGGATAAGGCGTATGTATCCCTATTTTTTGTAATAGGTGTGCATAGTGCCAAGATTGCCAGGCACGGGTTTTTTTGAAAGCACGTCTTAAAGCATGTGCAATGGTTTTCATGTTATAGCGTTTTATGACAAGTTCTTTATTATTTATAGCAGTCTTAACAAGAGTTGCTGAATTTCCGTTTTTTAAGAGCAAATCATCAGGAATATCAAAAGCAGTATCAGGATTTTTCAGAAAATTTTCCATTTCAGGTGTGTATCTGTCATTCTTGCACAGCAGAAAAATATTAAATGATTTTTTTTTAAATAAATCGTTCATTGATTTACCATTTACCCGGAGGATTTTTTTTATATTCACGCCTATATAAATTTAAAGCTCTTTTTTTTACAATCCACCAGAAAAACCAATGTTTTTTAAGGGATTTTTTTAATGTTGTATTGTGGTATATCCTCATAAATCTGAAGATATCTTTTTGTGTAAGACCAATATCCAGGCTTGAAAATAAAATAGCTGAAATATCTTTAGCTCTCCAGTAAAACGGAATTTTTGATCTGATCTCAACTCTGTGAAGATCAATCAGGAAGAGGCGTATTTTTTCAGGATCAATATTGTCAAGACCACTTGAAATATCAAGAAGGAAATGGCAAATGTACAAATCTTTATGGTTTATTCCATTTTTATGTATTGTCCGCGCAATTTCTGCAACTTTGGTGATTATGGCACGTTTGATTGCTTTGTCAGGAGAAATTTTATCCCAATCCATACAATAATCTTCAAGACTTATTATATTCTGCAGCTCTTCTGTAATGACAAAGGATTTTCGATAGGCAGGATTCCATCCCTTTTGTCCATATCCAACAAGTTGCATTGTATCAACTTTAAGTTCCTTAAGTTTTAAAATTGCCTTCCATTCATTTTTTGCACTGAGAACAGGTGGTTTCCTAAATTGCAGGAGGTTTTTCAAAATTTTTTTCCATCCAACACCTGAATGAAATTTTCCAAAATAGTAATTGCCTTTATGTTTGAAGCGCAAAGTCCTTCTGCCATCTTTTTTACGGAAAAGTTTTCCCTCAATTCTGAAAAGTTTTTTAAAACCCTTTGTTTTGATTTTATAGTAGTCCTGCCAATCTTCAGGAAGGACGATCAGGGGTATACTCATATTGTTACCTTTTCAATAATTTCAACGGCTTTTTCAGAACGACTGAATACATCTGTTTTTTCAATATACGTTTTTGCATTTTGGCACCAGATATTTTTTTTATCTGATGTAAGCATGTACAGCAAATCTTTGTTAAGAGTTTCCTGAAGAAAAGGTGAGGGCACAACCCTTCCTGCATCAGCGTCAATAACATGATGACTGTAACCACAGATATCAGTTGTGATAACAGGAATATTTGCCACAAGAGCCTCAACAATAACAGTACCTGTATTTTCAATGGAAGCCGGGTGTAAAAAAAGATCTGAAGCCATTAAAAGATGGGGCACATCTTTTCTTGCTCCGATAAATTTTACCTGTTTTGAGACATTTAATTGCTTTGCTATCCATTTATATTTTAATGGTTTATCAATACCAACAATTACCAGTATTGTTTCTGACGATATTTTTTTGGGTAGAGATGCAAGAGCCCTGATTGCCCGTTCAACACCTTTTATTTTAAAAACAGTGCAAACCATGAGAATAAGATTTTTTTGTGTATCAACTCCAAGCTCTTTTCTTTTTTTTGTTCTGATTTCAATAACATTAGAAGGGGGAATACATTTTTTTGAAATACCGGGAGGTAAAATATGAAAACGGCTTTCCTCAGTCTTATAAAAATCCATATAAAAGTTTTTTTCTTTTTCCGTCAGAAGAAGAATTTGAGTTTTTAAATTTTTATCATAAACTGCTCTTTCAAGGGCCATAAAAGTTCGATAGCGATTTGATAACCGATTCAGGATAGTTCTGTTTTGCATTTTTGCAGCATATGATCCGTCTGCTGCATAATAGATATCAAGGCCCGGTATTCTGTTGAATCCAACTACAGCATCATAGTCTTTTTGTTTGACTATTGAAGCAATCTTATTGCCAAAGGATTTGTATTTTCCATGATTGGATAGTCCTGATACAGAGACAAGATTAACATTGAGACCTTCAGGTTTTTCACCATTCCATTTAATCGTGTATACATCAACATTATGACCATGATTCAGGCAGATTTTAGCAATTTGCATAAAATCACCCTGAAGTCCACCAAAAGGGAAGTATTTGAACAAACAAAATGCAAGGTTTAATTTTCTATTCATAATAATTCTTTACATGCTTTAATGACTTTTTTTGCTGAAAGGTTCATGCATGCTTCTGTTCCATTCGGGCATTTGTTAGATCCATGTCTTCTGCATGGTTTACATTCAAGGGTTTTATCTTCAACAATTATTGCCTTTTCATTCTGCCAGGGTCCAAAACCAAACTCAGGAGAAGTTGCACAGAAAATTACCACAGTTGGAGTCTTAAATGCAGATGCAATATGAAGCGACATGCTGTCATTGCATACTAAAAGTTTTGAGTTTTTAATAATATACATTGTTTCAGAAATTGGAATTTTACCGGATAAATCAATAACGTCAATCTTTTCTTTTATTTTATTGCAAAGATTTATATCTTCTTTGCCACCTGTAAGGATTATATGCATTCCTTGTTGGATATAATGTTCAGCTACTTTTAAGTACCCTTGCCAATGCCATTGTTTTGTTTTCCATGCACTCCCGGGCGCCATTACTATGTAACTTTCAGGGAGATTTTTTATTTTTTCTGAGAGATCTTCAAATGCCGGGGCGAATAACCTTAAATTATTATTTAAGGTTTTTTCAGGTAAATCATCAAAAAGAAGTGAAAGATTTCTTATTACAGAATGATCATTGAATTTTTTTTTCTCAGTTCAGTATAAAAAAAATTCATTTTTGAATCTTTAAATCCGATTCTTTTTGGGATTTTGGGATTGAAGATAAAAACAGCAGAAAAGATGTTCTATGTGACCTGTGTATGGAATATACAATGTCAAACTTTTTTGCTTTTATATAACATGCTTTTTTAAAAAGATTAATTATACCTTTGTCTTTTTTCCGTTTATCATAAATAATTACTTCTTCAATAAAAGGATCATTTTCAAGAAGACCTGAAGAAAGAGGAGTTGTAAGAACAGATATTTTTGATTCTGGAAATGTCTGTTTTAAACCTGCAAGAACAGGAGTTGAAAGAATAGTATCTCCAAGAAAACTTAATTGGACTAAAAGTATTTTCATAATAATTTAAGCTGACTATTTATCAAGTTCTTCTAAAGGTCTTGTCTTCCATCTGTTATGAATCCAGAACCATTGATCTGGATATTTTCTGACATATTTTTCAATAAGAGAATGATATGCCTGCGTGTTATCAAGGATATCCTGTTCAAGATTTCCTGTTTCAATCAAAGGCATTTTAGGCAATATATCAATAAATGTTTTATTATCTGCTCTATATGTAAAAACCGGTATAACAGGTGCTTTAGTAGACAAAGCAAGCCTTGCAAGTCCTTTTGTGGTGCAAGCTTTTCGGTTAAAAAAATCTATAAAAACACCACGTTCTCTCTTTCTAACATTCTGATCCAACCAAATACCTGCTATACCCCCTTGTTGAAGGCTTTTGACGATTGCGTCAAGGGCATTATGCACAGGGAACATTTTAGCACCGGTAAATTCTCTTTTCTTGATGATATATCTGTTCAGGGGAGCAAATTCTATTGTTTTATATACAACAGCAAAATCGATTTTTGTTATATATGCCAAAGCAGAGAGAAGTTCCCAATTTCCAAGGTGGCCTGTAAAACCTAATATACCCTTACCTTCTTCATGGGCAGCTTTTAAATGTTCAAGACCTCTAATTGAAAACAATTTATGCAGGTTCTCTTGTTTTGTTCTGTGAAATCTTGTGTGCTCAAAAAGCATTTTTGCGGTATTTTGGAATACAGTTTTAGCGATGGCTTTTATTTCTTTGTCAGTTTTTTCATTCTTATAAGCTAATTTAAGATTTTTTATAGTTAGTTTTCTATGTTTTTTGTCAAAATTAAACCATATAGAGCCTAAAAAATTTCCCATGATGTTGCCAACTGACTCAGGGAGAAAACCCAGGAGGCACATGAATATTGATATTCCAAAGTATATGATATTATCAATTATTTTCATTTTTTTATAACTTTCTCAATAATTTTATCCATGACCTGTTCAGGTCTTATTTTTTCCATACATATCGGGTTGTCGCATTTCTTTTTATTACATGGCGAACATTTCATTTTTTGTCGAAGGATTGTACCACGAAAAGGTCCTGTGCGGTAGGGGTCTGAAGGTCCAAAAAGTGCAATAAGTTCTTTTTCCAAGGCGACAGCCAGATGCATAGGTCCTGTATCGCAGCTTATTACACACTCTGAGTTGGCAAGAACAATACAAAGTTCTTTTAAAGATGTTTTCCCAGGGATAAGAACTTGCTTTTTGTTAAAGAAAGTATCGAAAATCCCTAAAGTTAAAAATATTATTCACCCACTGATACAAACACAACATTTTGTGCTTGTAGCAGAGGGACTCAACTTAAGTCAAGATAAAATTTGAAATCTAAAAGAATAGATCGTATGGGACTCCGGCTGACCAGATCCTCCTGAACTCTGGGGTACAGAGCGGTTATGGCAGATTTTTAATTTAACCGGCGTATCCTTATAAATATTGAATGTCTGAAGCTGACCGATCATTCAAGGTGTGTTGAATCCCATGCAGATACTGAGGCATGAGGCAGCGTATCAGAAAAAACAATACTGATCCTAACTTCTCCACGCCCCGCTGGTGGACTCCGGGAAAACAAGAAACCTGCGGCCTGCAAAATTAAAAAAAAGCCCAATACCGGTGGCCGCAAGCTTTGCCATCCAGGGCGGCAGGGAAACAGACAGGAAAAAAGT
>JAWOEJ010000224.1:0-10785 GCA_046482845.1 Desulfobacteraceae bacterium
CCCGCCCGGATCAGTATGCCTGATATTGATGTTGATTTCTGTATAGAGGGCCGGGAAAAGGTTTACAAGTATGTGATTGACCGATATGGCGGAGGAGACTATGTCTGTCAGATCATCACCTTTGGAAAACTCAAGTCCAGGGCAGTGATCAGGGATGTGGGACGGGCGCTGTCCATTCCCCTTGCCGAGGTGGATGAAATTGCCAAAATGATACCAGACGGGGTCAAAAACCTTACCGAGGCGATAAAGGAAGTGCCCGCGATTCAGGAAAAGGCTGATTCCGATCCTGTTAAACAGGAAATGCTCAAAATTGCACTGGTACTTGAGGGGCTTCCCAGACATGCATCCACCCACGCCGCCGGAGTGGTTATTTCAGATAAACCGCTGGTGGATTATCTTCCCCTGTACAAGGGAAAAGAAGGAGAAACCCTGACCCAGTTTGACATGAACTATGTTGAAAAGCTGGGGCTGGTAAAATTTGATTTTCTGGGATTGAGAAATCTCACCGTTATAAAAAACACCATAGCGCTCTTAAAAAAGCAGTCCAAACCGGTTCCCGATCTGCTTCATCTTGACATGGCAGACAAAAAAACCTTTGAACTCCTTGCAAAGGCCGATACCACAGGGGTTTTTCAGCTTGAAAGTTCAGGCATGAAAGAGCTCATTGCCAGGTTGTCTCCTGCCAGCTTTTCAGACATTGTTGCCCTGGTGGCCCTGTACCGGCCGGGTCCCCTGAACAGCGGCATGGCAGACACCTATGTAGAGCGCCGTCACGGCAGAGAAAAAGTGGAATACCTTTTTCCTGAGCTTGAGCCCATACTCAAAGAAACCTATGGTGTGATCCTTTACCAGGAGCAGGTAATGAAAATTGCCGGGGCTCTGGCAAATTATTCCATGGCCGATGCAGACGGACTTAGAAAGGCCATGGGCAAAAAAATTGCCTCAATGATGACGGAACATAGAGACCTTTTTCTAAAAGGAGCAAGGGAAAACAATCTTTGCGAAAAAAAAGCAGAAGCGCTTTTTGACCTTATGGAAAAATTCGGG
The DNA here is from genome assembly GCA_046482845.1 of Desulfobacteraceae bacterium. Lineage (GTDB taxonomy): Bacteria > Desulfobacterota > Desulfobacteria > Desulfobacterales > Desulfobacteraceae > DATFJZ01. Next base: position 1,048 of record JAWOEJ010000224.1, read on the forward strand.
GGGTACGGGTTCAATAAATCCCACAGCGCGGCCTATGCCTTAATCTGCTATCAGACAGCCTATTTAAAAGCCCACTTTCCCCTTGAGTATATGGCAGCACTTATGACCAGTGAAATGAACAATTCAGACAGTGTTGTTAAATTTATGGACGAGTGCCGTATCCATGACATTGACGTGCTTGTACCGGATGTGAATGAAAGTGAAGCGGTTTTTACAGTGGGAGACAATGCCATCCGTTTTGGTCTGGCTGCCGTGAAAAATGTGGGACAGGGAGCCATTGAATCCATTGTTGAAGCCAGAAACAATGACGGCCCCTTTGTGTCTCTGTTTGATTTCTGCGAACGGGTAAACCTTGGAAAAGTCAACAAAAGGGTGCTTGAATCTCTGATCAAATGCGGTGCCCTGGATTCAGTCAAGTGCCGGCGCAGTCAGATGATGGCCTGTCTTGAAGATGCCCTTGACCATGGACACCGGATACAAAAGGAGAAAAATGACAGCCAGATGGATCTGTTTGCTGATGTGGAAGGGGGCAGCCCCCTGCCAGCGAACCTGCCGAAGCTGCCTGATATTAAAGAGTGGCCTGATTCAGAGCTTCTTGCCATGGAAAAGGAAATTCTGGGATTTTATATTACAGGCCATCCGTTGAAAAAATACGAAACCATTATTGCCAAACATACCAGTGCCACCACCCTGACCCTTCATGACAAGGCTGAAAAACAGAGCGTCCGGATCGGGGGAACCATAAAGCCTTTGAAAGTCATTAAAACAAAAAAAGGGGATATGATGGCTTTTGTCTCCCTCGAGGATATGCAGTCCAGTGTAGAGGTGGTTGTCTTTCCGGAAACCTATGCAGATACCCATCAGCTGATTTCAGATGAGGCCCCGGTCATCATTCAGGGAGAGGTGCAGAAAAGAGAAAACAATGTCAAGCTCCTGGCAGAAAGAATTGTTCCCATGGAGCAGGCAGAACAGGAGTGGACGGCAAGTATTGTGATTTACCTGGATCTGTCAGAAAAGCCGGATCATGAAAATATTCTTCCCCGGTTGAAAACCATTGTGGATAAGCATCCCGGGACCTGTTCCACCTATCTTCATATTAAAATTTCACAAAACGCCTCTGTTGTGCTTCAATTGTCTGAAGAAAACCGGGTTGCGCCTGAAAACTCATTTTTTAAAGAGGTAAAGGATCTTCTCGGAGCCCGCTCTGTTGAAACAAAATGTGCATCAGTCAACAGGAATAATACCAGGAAAAAGAACAGAAAATACACTAATCCGCATCGTCAAAATTAAGATCATCAAAATCACTTAAATTCATATCCTTCATTATTTCATTGTGATCTTCCCTTATATTTACCTCTTTTATCTGTTTTTTCTTTTTCAGGGGTTTGACTGATTTTTTATTGTCTTTTTTTCCAGCAAATTTGTCCTTGAAGTGGATAATCCCCATGGCAAGGACAAAGATCAGTCCAGCAAGGTTTAAAACAATGATCAGAACCCCGATTATGATTTTTATTGTCATGATAAGGTCTGACAGTTCAGCCCTGGCAACACATCATGGCTGAAAAGCCCTTTTGAGTTTTTAATCTTTACCCCCCTTAATGCAGTATTGAAAAATTCAGCCTCAAATAAGCATCATATGGAGCTGAATCCATTAATCTTGACTTTAAAAACAACACTGACTATAATAAAATATTAATACCTGATGATCAAGTTATTTTATACCTGACCCCGTTTTCCAGAAAATTGGTCATCAAATAATGAAAATCATAGAAAAAATTAAAGAAAATATTCAGGAGAGTTTTTTATGGGATGGCTTGGAAAAGTGGTCGGCGGAACAATAGGCTTTGCTTTGGGAGGACCGATCGGTGCAGTGGCGGGTGCCGCCTTTGGACATACGTTTGACAAAAAGGAGGCGTTGTACCTCTCAGATTTGGGCATGGGACAGACCTATGGTATGGGACAGCGTCTGTCAAACGGAGAAGAGGCCCAGCTGACTTTTTTTGTAGCTGCTTTTTCAATGATTGCAAAAATTGCAAAGGCAGACGGCAGGGTCAGTGAAAATGAAATCGCATCCATTGAGGAATTCATGAAAAGGGATCTCAATCTTGATGCCGACAGTAGAAACAGTGCGGTAAAAATATTTAAACAGGCTTTAGATTCCCCTGATTCCTTTGATTCTTTTGCTGTTCAGTTTTACACCGCCTTTAGAACCCAGCCAAGGATACTTGAACTGATGATGGATGTGCTGTTCAGGGTATCCTCTGCTGACGGCGGCATAAGTTCCCAGGAAGAGGTTCTTCTTTTGACTGCTTCCAGAACCTTTAATTTTTCAGACTCAGATTATGAAAGACTTAAATCCCGGTATGTCAAAATTGTTGACAAATACTATGCAGTGCTCAATTGTGATAAGAATGCAACCAATGATGAAATAAAAAAGCAGTACAGAAAACTTGCATCTGAATATCATCCGGATAAAATTGCATCAAAGGGTCTTCCCGAGGAATTTACCGCATTTGCCAGTGAAAAGTTTCAAACAATCCAGGAAGCCTATGAAAATATCAAAAAGGAGCGGGGAATGTAATAGTTTCAGGCTCGTATACATTTGCAACAGTCATATGGGGTTTAATGGTATTTTCAGGGAGAACCTCTCTTTTTTTAAATATCGCGTATTTTATTGTGACTCTATTGTGCCGTACAATATGTTGTTTTCACGAAGTTCTCTTAATTTTACCTTAAGGGCTTTGTTTAAAAACAAGTCATCTCCTTTAACAAGAAGGGTAAGATAATTGGATGTCACGGCTGTCAGCAGGCCGGTTTTTAAATCGCGTTTCCCCTGAATCACAGCATCAAGGAGTCTTCCTGTATTTTTCTGTTTAAATAGTTTTGTCTTTTCTCTGCTAATCTGCCGCATAACAGCGCAGCGTGCTTTTATGATTCTGGGATCCACCTTGTCTGGAAAATGATAGGCTGGGGTTCCTTTTCTTGGAGAAAAGGGGAAAACATGGAGATAGGCGAGGGGAAGCGAGGTGATAAGAGACAAAGTGTTTTCAAACGCAGGTTTGGTTTCTCCGGGAAATCCCATAAGAAGATCAGCACCAATGGCTGCAAAGGGCATTTTTTCATGTATTTTCCAGATGAGCTGTCTGAAGAAATCAGCATCATAGGGCCGGTGCATGGATTTTAGAATTCTGTCATCACCGCTTTGAAGGGAAATATGAAAGTGATCGCACAAAATATCACCCCGTGCGGCAATATCTATGATTTCATCGGTCAGCTCTTTGGGTTCAATGGAACTGAGGCGGACCCGGTGTATGAGTTTTTTTGAAGCAATGGTTTGAAACAGGTGTGAAAGAGATGATTTTTCCTTGAAATCATGGCCATATTCACCCGCATGGATACCTGTAATAATGGCCTCTTGATATCCAAGCCGGTTCAATTCCCTTAAGTGGCGCATCACTTCGTTTTCCGGCATGCTCCTGCTTCTGCCCCTGGCATGGGGAATGATGCAGTAGGTGCAGAAAGCATTGCACCCGTCCTGAATTTTCAGATAGGCCCGGGTTTTATCACCGGTTACAGCTGGTTCAAAAGATATAAATGTGTTTTCCCTGCAGTATGCAGCAGGAAGGGCAATGGATTCAAGCCCTTGTGAATCATTATTGTTTTCCGATGCACTGATTGCCTGGGCAAGTCTGAATTTATCCCTGTGTCCGGCAATGCAGTAAAGATGGTCAATGGATTTTACCTGTTCCGGTTCAGTCTGGGCATGGCATCCTGTAAAAACAACCCGGGCGTTTGGGCTGGCTTTTATTATTTTCCTGGCCGCCTGTCTTGACTGCATGGCTGCCCTGGCAGTGACGGCACAGGAATTGACAATGGCATAATCCGCCTTTGACAGGTCATTTGTTTTTTTAAATCCGTTTTTACAGAGTTGAGATGATATGGCATCAGATTCATAATGATTGACCTTGCACCCCAGTGTTGTTATATAAAAATGCTTCATTGAATAATTCCGGCGCAGACCACCTGATCTCCTGAGTACAGAACAGCAGCCTGGCCGGGAGTGACGGCCGGCTGGGGCGTGTCAAAAATAATTTTTCCGCCTTTTTCATCATTGATGAAAAAGGCAGGGGCCCCTTTATGAGCGTATCTGATTTTTGCTGTAACCCTGGTTTTTGCTGTAACCCGGGATGGAAATTCAGGGTGCGGGGTTAAATAGTTGATATCCTGGATATAAAATGCTTTCTGAAGCAGGTCCTGTCTGCTTCCCACAACCAGTTTGTTGTTTTTTGTGTCAATTTTAAGGACATAATAGGGATAGGGGCCGGGACAGTTTATTCCCCTTCTCTGTCCAATGGTGAATCTGTGAAGGCCGTTATGCCGGCCGATTACTTTGTTTTCCTTTGTTACGATGTCTCCTGGCCTGAAAAGTCTGTTGGTTTTCAATGAAATAAAATCAGCAACCGGTGAATCCTTTATAAAACAGATATCCTGGCTTTCCTTTTTAACCGGCTGACAGAGATGGTGGGTTTCTGCAAATTCATGGACCTCTTTTTTGGTCATATTTTCAAGGGGAAAAACTGCTTTCTCAAGCTGCTCAAACCCCAGCATGGAGAGAAAATAGGATTGCTCTTTTAAAGGGTCCTTTCCCTTTAAAAGGGCAATCTGTCCTGTTTTATCCCTTTGAATTCTGGCATAGTGTCCCGTAGCAAAAAGGGTTGCGCCATGGGTCTCTGCAGCTGCGATTAAAGAGCCGAATTTGATGGTTTTATTGCAGATCAGGCAGGGATTTGGGGTTTTGCCCTTAAGATAGGTTTGAATAAAATAATCAACAATGGTTTTTTCAAAAACTGAGTGAAGATCTATGTGTACAATCTGGATGTCCAGCTGATTCTCTATAAAGGAAAAATCAATGTTTTCTGTTTCATACCCCGTTGTAAAGTGAATTCCAAAAACCTTTTTATATTGTCTTTTCAGAAGAAATCCTGCAACCAGGGAGTCAATTCCTCCGCTCATCCCTATGGCAACTGTGATGCTCAATTAAAAGATATTTTCAGTGTTCTTGGAATAAAGGCCCATGGCCCTTGTGGGGCAGGTTAATACGCATTGTTCACATACAGAGCATTTTTCCTGGTCATAAACCACTTCCATTTCAGGGCGTTTTATGGACAGCGCACCTGTGGGACACACTGCAGTACAGGCCCCGCAGTGGGTGCATTTTTCCTTGTCCCGCCAGATTTCATGCTGGGCCGTACTGACACGGACCCCCTGGTCTTTCAGATATCGGACCCCTTTTTGAAAATCTGCCTTGGTTCCTGAAAGTTCCAGCACCATGTGTCCGTCTTTTTTATTGGAAACCGTGGCTTTTAAAATATTGAACAGCAGATTATAATCCCTTGTCAAATAGCACACAACTGATTTTTGTGCAATATCTGAGGGAAAATGCAGAATAAGAATTTTTGAATACACCAGTTGTTCCTCCGGCTTGATTTAATGATACTCAACATGATAGAGATATGAAATATCTTTTTTTTTGTACAAACTTGGTGTTAATTTAAGTAATATTGTTCTCTGGGTCAAGGTAAAAAGTTCAAATTTAAAAATTAAATTTTAAATCATTATGTCATGGGGGACACAACAAAGCATGAAAGCTGTTAGCTTTAAGCTGTTAGCTGAGTACTGATGACTGACGGCTGATGGCTTTCATATAAAAAATCATATACGCATTTTCAGGGGAAGGCTTACAATGAACAGATTTGCATATTATTTGTCAGGCTATAGTCTCAAGGCGTTTTCAGGGTTTTCCCGGGCAAGAATTACTGTACACGGCAGTGAGAATATTCCGGAAAATCATTCCCTTATATTTACGGCAAACCATTTTACCAGGATAGAAACAGTGCTGCTTCCAATTCATATCAATGAATTGACAAAAAAACCGGTCTGGTCCCTTGCAGCTGCAGAACTTTTTACAGAGTCCTCCTCCAAAATACTTGAAAATCTGGGCGCTGTTTCTACAAAGGACCCCGATAGAGATCTGCTGATTGTGAAAACGCTGATTACAGGAGATGCATCATGGGTTGTTTTTCCCGAGGGCATGATGGTAAAGAACAAGAAAATGATAAATAACAATGAATTTCAGCTTGTTTCAGACACGGCAGTGGAAAAGCCCCATACCGGTGCTGCAACCATTGCCCTGCGGACAGAATTTTACCGTCAGCGGCTTAAACGGATGGAGCAGCTTAATATGGAAGAGTTTAACCGTCTGGTTGATATTTTTGAGATAAAGTCGCCTGATGCTGTGTTTCAGAAACAGACATTTATTGTTCCGGTGAATATTACCTATTATCCTGTCCGGGCCAAAAAGAACATGTTGACCAGTATTGCCTTGAATTTGATGGAAAAACCTTCTGACCGGGTCATTGAAGAGCTTATGACAGAGGGTACCATGCTGCTTTCCGGGGTTGATGTGGACGTAAGGATTGGACAGCCCATTGAGATAGGCCCCTATCTCCATCACCCGCTTATTGAAAGTGATTTGACATCAAAGCGGAAAATAGAATTTGACGACAAACTCAGCTCCCGGCCGGTTATGAGGGAGTTTTCCTTTGATATCATGTATGATTACATGTCTTCTGTCTATCTGATGACCACCTTGAATTTTGATCATGTATTTGCAACGATTCTAAAATACTATCCTGAAAATACAGGGGCGTTTGAAAAAAATTGCGAACTTGATGAATTTGACTTCAAATCCCGGGTTTATCTGGCCCTTTCTGGAGACGTGTTAAAGTCGGATAATTATCTGCACAAAAGTCTGGGGCAGAACCAGATCCACATTTTAACGGACGACAGGTTCAAACGCTATTATGATTTTATGCAGACGGCTTTATCCACAGGTGTAGTTCGTCTTGAAAATAAAAAAATTTACAAGAACCAGTCTGTCATAGATGCGGATACCGAGTTTCACGCCATCCGCATTAAAAATCCAGTGGCGGTTATGGCAAATGAGGTGGAGCCCCTTGTACAGATTCACAGCTATCTTAAAAACATTGCTGAAAAACCCTGTGATGAAATTAAACATCTGCTGGCAGAAGCGATCGAAAAAAAGGCCAGGCAGGATTTTGAAACAGATTACAATGAATTCTATATAAAAAATGAGTCAAAGCCGAAATTAAAGGGAAGGCCGATTTTAATGAAAAATGAAACCGTCAGCCGGGGTGGAATTCTGCTGATCCACGGGTATATGGCATCTCCGGCTGAAATGAAACCTTTGGGGGAATATTTTTTTGAAAAAGGGTATACAGTATATATTCCAAGGCTTAAGGGGCACGGCACCGCACCCGAGGATCTTGCTGAAACAAAATATACCCAGTGGATAGAATCTGTCGAGGAAGGCTATATACTTCTGCGCTCCCTGGGTGACAGCATTTTTGTGGGCGGTTTCTCAACCGGGGCCGGACTGGCCCTTGACCTGGCATCCCGGGTGGATTGTATACAAGCTGTGTTTGCTGTATCTCCTCCCATGAAGCTCAATGATTTTGGAACAAACTTTGTTTCTGCCGTTGATATCTGGAATCAGATGATGAAAAAAGCGCATTTAAAAGGCCTTGCCAGGGAGTTTGTGAAAAACAGTTCGGAAAATCCTGATATTAATTATTTGAGAAACCCTGTTTCAGGGGTGAGGCAGCTGGAACAGTTTATGGAAGCCCTTGAAGACAGGTTGACATCTATAAAAACGCCTGTGCTGGTAATACAGTCAAGAAAGGACCCGGTTGTCAATCCCGAGGGTACCCGGAAATTGTTTGAAACCCTTGGATCAGACTGCAGAGAGTATTTTTTGTTTGATTTTGACCGTCACGGGATTTTGCTGGGAAGCGGGGTTTTGCGTGTATACAGAGTGATTGCGGATTTTGTTGATGCCGTTGAAGAAAAAAGCCTGTGTCCTCAGCCTGAGCAGCCTGTTGACCAGAATCAGGATGAGCAGCCTGTTGATCAGAATCAGCAGGAAAATTCAGTTTAAACAGCAGCGGTCTGCACCTGTGCATACCGCTGCTGTTTTATGAACGCTGCTTTTGCAGGCTGCAAAAAAAACAAGAAGCTGTTACTCTATCGTAAAGTTTTTTGAATACCGCTGGAAGGGCCGATTAAGAGCCCTCAGCGGTTGCCTGTCAGGAACATTGAGAACCTAAGGAGATCAGACTTTTTCCCTGCCAGGCGTTGCGACAATCAAGCTGTTTGAGGACCAGTGGCCGCAGGTCGCCGATTTTTAGCCTGGCAGGGAAAAAGTCCTCCGTCGGTCGCTGTCCTGACAGGCAACCGCTGAGGGCGGCGGTATTCAAAAAACTTGATGATCGAGTTATAAGAAATGGTATCAATTCATTTGCTATGAACTATAGTCAGGCTGATCTGCCATCATGGTGGCCGGGTCAATGAGAAATTTTTCACTGGCCCGGTCTCCGTCCTTTAAAATTACGACTTGAATTTTATCCTTCCTGGGTTTCAGGAACAATGCTTTATCAAATTTGTTTTTAAGTTTTTCCAGTTGCAGAGGAAATCCGTCCGGGCAGAGGGATTCCTCCCTGTGCGTCTGCATGGAAAACCATACAGAAACAGCATATTTTTCAGAGATGGCATTTATTTCATCAAGGGGGGCAGACTGATCCCTGTCAAAGTTCAGGCCGTCAATGACAATCATGGCCGGGATCTGAAGATTTTCTTTTTTCAGGCTTTTCAGGTATTCATTTATTTTTTCAGGGGTGAAAGTGGTTTCATTGTAGGACATGCCTGTTTTTGCAAGATCAATGTCTTCCCATAATCGAAGGGCTTTCTGGGGGTCAATGTAGCCGACGCTGTCAATAAGGCTGAAATATCCTTCTTTATACCTCAGGTTTATCTTGTCCATATGATCGTTAAGGCTGACGTGCAGAATTTTTTCATCATTGAGCAGTCTATAAATTGCAATCTGCACAAGAAACTGCGTCTTTCCCACACCAGCCCTTGACAGCACAGCACCGAATTTCCCCTGATGAAGATTCTCTTTTCCCATAATCTGAACGGCAGGGTTTTTTAAAATGAGATCCTTTCTCAGCATTTTTTCCCTCTCTTTATAATATGTTGAATGGAAGTAAATTCCTTAATTTTTTTTCGTTTCTTCCTGTTTCTGTTTTGCAATTTCTTCTGCAACGGACTGGGGTACCTGTTTGTAGGAAGAAAACTCCATGGTAAACTGAGCCTTACCCTGGGTTGCGGAGCGCAGAACAGTGGAGAACCCAAACATTTCAGACAAAGGGACCTGGGATTCTATGACAGACATGACCCCTTCTTCCTGGGAGCCCTGAATAATTCCTCTCCTCTGGTTAATAAGCCCCATGCATGACCCCTGAAATTCATTGGGGGTTTCAATGACCACTTTCATTATGGGTTCATGAATGACAGGTTTTGCCTTGAGATATCCCTCAAGAAACCCCCCCCGTGCCGCAGCCTGAAAGGCCATTTCCGAAGAATCCACCGCGTGGAAGGCACCGTCAACAAGGGTGATTTTAATCCCTGTAACAGGAAAACCCATTTTAGGACCTTTGGCCATGCAGTTCTGGAACCCTTTTTCACAGGCAGGGATAAACTGGGTGGGGATTCTGCCGCCGGTGATTTTATTGACAAACTCAAATTCTTCGTCACAGGGCTCAATGGTACCGGATACCCGGCCAAACTGCCCGGAGCCGCCGGTCTGTTTTTTGTGGGTGT
>JAWOEJ010000265.1:0-4032 GCA_046482845.1 Desulfobacteraceae bacterium
AGCCGGACTGAATCTTCAATCGCCTCATTGACATTGATGTATTCATTGGCTTTCAGGTCATCCTTGCGGGAAAAGGTTTTTAAATCTATAATGATCTGCTTGATTCGTTTGGCACTCTGCTCGATTCCAGACAGCAGATCCGGTATTTCAATGCGCATTTCTCCATAGGGCAGTCCTGCCACGCTGAATTCTCCATTGTTTTTAAAATAGGTTTCCAGAATGGGAAAAATGCTTTTCCAGGATTTCAGCAGAAGCTGGGAATTTAAAAGAATGTAATTGGTGGGATTGTTGATTTCATGGGCCATTCCCGACAGCAGCATACCCAAAGATATCATTTTGTCTGCATGGGTCAGTTCTGTTTCAATTTCCCTGAAATCTGTTATATCGTTGATGCGGATGCTGGCATAGGTGCTGCCTGAGCCATGGTCCACGGCAGGACACAGCGTGATCTGTTCCCGCCGGTCAGGGTTGATAAATCCATCTCTTTCATAACAGAGATTTTCCTGTTTAAAAAGGGCATCTTTTATTCTGCAATCTGAGCAGACCTTGTCTTTTCCCATAAGAGCCTTGTAACAGGGGATATTGTCCAGGGATGTCCTGGGAGAAATTCCAAAATATTTTATGGCGGCATTGTTGACAAGTTTCAGGTTCATTTTTCTGTCAAGAACAATCATGGGATCTGTAATCCCTTCAAAAATGGCCTTTAGCAGTTTTTGACTTTTTTCAAGTTCCAGCTGTGCGGTATTCTCATCCATACTTTTTTTATCCAGACAGGTATTTGGTTTTTACTGCTGTCATATCATTAATAAAGGGTTTTGAAAATCCTTAAGGAAGATATCTATTTGTCTAAACTTTATGCTGTATATTGTCAACATCAACATGGGACTGTCACCCTTAACAGAGGATAGAAAGGATATCTTTTGTCAATCTGTTTATTGACAGATACACTGACAGGCTGCTATTGGTGATCAACGGGGTTGGGCTTCGGTTATTGCGTTTTTGAAAAAGCCTCTGTTTAAAGGCAATTTTAAACAAAAGTGCAATAATCGAAGCCTTACCCCATCCCCATACAAGGATAATTCATTTTTTTCTTATTTTAATGGTTGATCTTTTGCTCATTACCTTTTATTCTCCTATAACAATGTTTTGGCAGATGCGATAAAAAATTAAGGGTTAATAAATTTAAGGTTTGCCTAAGTTTATATGAACCCGTTGAACCTGATTCCCCCAGGGGTGTATAGTCTATAATCATTGAGACCCGGAGGAGATTCCCTGGAAGGTCTTTTCCGGACAAAAGCCCATGGGGATGATGTGTTTCGCGTCTTTGGCTCATTTTTTGGTGTGAGCTCAGAACTCACAATTGTTCTAAGAAAAGACAAGACAGGTAGAGGGAGGGGTATGGAAATTACAATTATTGGAGCAGGTGCCATGGGAAGCCTTTTTGGGTCAATGCTGGCCAAGGCGGGTGAACCTGTTGTTTTTGTGGATATATGGAAGGAGCATGTTGATGCCATTAATGCCAATGGACTAGGGGTTGAATTTAATGGAAAAATAGAACGGACAAAAATTAAAGCCTTGACCAGTGTCCATGATGCGCCTAAATCGGATCTGGTGATTATTTTTGTCAAGTCCTATCAGACGGACGAGGCCGCTGTTCAGGCATTGACATGTTTAAAGGATTCCGGCATGGTGCTTACCCTGCAGAACGGAATGGGCAATGCAGATATTATTTCACGGTATGTAACCCCTGACAGGGTGATTGCAGGTACGACATCCTGCGGGGCAACCATTCTGGGACCGGGGTTGATTCGAAATGCCGGTGCCGGTCCCACCCTGATCGGCCTGTGGTCAAAAAACAATACCTGTGATATTGAAAAGATTAAGGATATGTTCTGCAGGGCCGGCATTGATACCCGTATTGATGACAATATTTATAAAGTGATCTGGAAAAAACTTGTTATCAATGTGGGGATTAATGCAGTAACCGCTCTTACGGGTATAAAGAACGGGAGCATATTTGACCTGCCGGGCACGCGGGAACTGGTACGTTCAGCAGTGGCAGAAGCCTGTGAAGTAGCTGCTGCCCACGGTGTAACGTTTTCCCAGAAAATGGCGGAGCAGGTGTTTACCGTTGCAAAGGCCACCGGGTATAACCGATCGTCCATGGGTCAGGACGTGGACCATGGCCGTCAGACTGAAATAAATGCCATTAACGGTGCTGTGGTCCGCCTGGCAGAAGAGAAAAATATACCGGTTCCAGTCAATGCGACATTAACGGCGCTGGTGGAAACCCTTCAGAACAATTATCAATAGGAAAAATTTCGATCTTTTTTGTTTTTCAGTGCAGGGGTGATCTTTTGGTTTATGATGTTAAAATTTTTAATAAAATGTTTAAATGAGGTGAAAAATGGGAAAAAAGAAAATAACGATTCAGGATATAATCAATCGAAAATCAGAAAATAAAAAGATAGCCATGCTCACCGCCTATGACTATCCCCTGGGCCTGACTGCTGAAGAGGCAGAGCTGGATATGGTCCTGGTGGGCGATTCCCTTGGCATGGTGGTACTGGGTCTTGAAAGTACGGTGGAAGTGACGGTTGATGATATGATCCACCATATAAAAGCAGTGGTAAGGGGATGTAAAACACCGCTTGTGGTAGGCGATATGCCCTTTATGAGCTATAACACATCTATCAGGGATGCCATTGTAAATGCCGGCCGTCTGATAAAGGAAGGGGGATGCGAGGCTGTGAAGCTGGAAGGGGGCATGGATTTTGCTGAAACCGTAAAAGCAGTGGTTAAGGCAGGCATTCCCGTTCAGGGACATGTTGGCCTGACTCCCCAGACAGCCGGTGCCCTTGGGGGCATGAAGCTGCAGGGCAGGGATGTAAAGGCGGCCAGAGCCATTGTTGACGATGCATTGGCCCTTGAACAGGCAGGAGTCTTTTCCATCGTCATTGAAGCTGTGCCTGCCCCCCTTGCAAAAATTGTTGCAGAAAAGGTTTCCGTTCCTGTCATCGGCATAGGCGCTGGAAAGGATGTTGACGGACAGGTTCTGGTGATCCATGATGTGATTGGTCTCTTTGACAGATTTACCCCGAAATTTGTCAAGCAGTATGCCAATATAAGGCCTGTTGTGATTGATGCTCTGAAGGCATATAAAAACGATGTGATAAACGGTGATTTTCCGGCAGAGGAACACACCTTTACCATGCCGGATGAAGCCCTTGCGGAATTAAAACAGGGGCTGTGATTTTCCTGGGGAACTGGGCAAAAAAAGGGGAACAGGGTGCAAAAGGAGGTATAAATGGGTCGTTTAACTAAAATTGTCCTTTGGGTATTTGGCGGCTTTATTGCTGTGGTTGTTGCTCTTTCTGTTTTTATTACTTTTTTTCTCACTGAGGACCGCTTAAAAACCCTGCTAATCCCCAGGGCCGAAGAACACCTGGGCAGAAACGTATCCATAGAAAGTATTAAAGCAGGTCTTTTCAGCGGGATCACTATTAAAAATGCCGTTGTAAAGGAAAAGGATTCAAAGAAAAATTTTATTTCTGTTAAAAAATTTGTACTGAGTTATAAACTCATGCCGCTGCTGGAGAAAAAACTGGTGGTCAGTGAGATAAGTCTGGTTGAACCTGAAATTTTTGTTGAACGGGATAAAAATGGACACTTTAATTTTGACACCCTCAAAATTCTTGAGAGTACAGATGCTGCTTCTCCAAAAAAGGCGCCTCCTGCCCCAGACCGGGCAGAACAGGCCGCTGCCATCCCTCTGGCATTGACCATGGATTCCATTCAGATTACCCGGGCCGGGCTTGAGTTTACAGATCAGCTTAATGAACTGCCCAGTGTTAACGGTAAAGCAGATTTAAATTTGAAACTGGATATGGCCAGTGATATGGATTCCCTTCGTTTCAACGGGACCCTTGATTTTTTTGCAGATGCTGTTTATCAGGGGGTGAAAACCCATATGAGCGGCAAAAGTGCTGCTGACCAAACAGAGATTTCCTTTGATATGGATGTGGATCTGGA
>JAWOEJ010000294.1:0-3069 GCA_046482845.1 Desulfobacteraceae bacterium
CCACCCAAACCAAACCATTCATCAGGGAAACATGACATGAGCTTGAAAATCTACATAATTTTACTCTGACCCCAATTATACTCCAATTATACTGCAACGTCAAACCCAACCCGATAATATATATCTGATAACAGCAACTCAGCATCAACAGAGTCAATTGTAAGGCTCTGATTCATGTCCTCATAGGAAAAATATTTCCAGCTATCGTCTCCACGAACAAATCTTTCAACCTGGCAATGGTTCTGGGAAACCAGGATATACTCCTTAAACGAAGAAATGAGCCGATAACGAGAGAACTTCTTTCCTCGATCATATGCTTCAGTTGAATCCGAAAGAATTTCAATAATAACGACCGGGTTAAGCAGGGTCTCAACGCCATCAATTTTTTCCAAAAGGATGTCGTCACAGGCAATGACAATATCAGGATAAGTATATTGTTCCCTTGCCTGAATTTTAACCCGCATGTCGCTGGATAAATTTTCACATGAAGATCCTTTCAGCAGCATCCCTAATTCTCGTTGTATGTTTCTACTGATTCGGTTGTGATTTAAACTGGCCCCGGTCATGGCAAACATCTCGCCATCACAAAATTCATGCTTGATCTCTGAATTTTTTTCAAATGCAAGGTATTCTTCCGGGGTCATCCATTTTTTTTCTTGCAATTGCCGGGTCATGACTGTTTCTCCAGTTTAAAAAAAATCATTTTTTCATATACTTTAAAAAAGAAAATTGGATACACTAAAAAGCTGAAAAAACTTTAACAGGAACAGCTGATATGTCAAGAAGAAAGCGGCTAAAGCAAACCTATATCCCACACCTGAAATCACTTTTCACAAGGAAGAGATGACATTCTCATAAAATCAAAACCCATGACTGACAGAATCAGCAAAGCTTGGGGAATGTTTCTTTCAGATGATGTCGGGGAACATGAAAGAACCGTACGGCCCATGGGTGAGGAATCGTTTATCGATAAACTTGAATGTTATCTTGATCGAACCCTCAAGCCCCAAAAGCCCGGTCCGAAATGCCGGGATTCTAACAATTAAGTGTGGTGTCCCCGGAATTGGTGTGGTGTCCCCGGAATTGGTGTAAAAATAGCCCCTCTAAGAAACAAAAAATGTCAACTTGATAAAAATTTTATATGTAATATCAGTCTGTTAATTTGTTCTGCTTGGTCCGACCCCAACAATGGCCTGATGGCACTGCATGCACTGCATTCCCCTTTGAAAATTTAAGATATATCTTTATTCTCAAAGATAAATACTGCCGTAATCAACACAACGGCAATATAAGTGACCGCATAAACAAAGCTCAACCCAAGTTCCTGACCCGGGATGACCAGATCATGGACCACCCGGGTCTTGTAGTTCAGGCGTTCAAGATTAGGCAGGATATAATAAACCCCGTCTGCCAGGGCCTTAAACACAGTGTCTTCGGACGCTTTGGCAAGCAGTCTTAAATCCTGTGTAAAATGCCCGATGATAAAAACGGCCAGGGTAAACATGCCGCTTAAAAACGGACTTGAAAAGGCGGAGAAAAAAACAGCAAAGGCCAGGATTATCAATATTTCAACATAAATGGGCACAATGGCTGTTAACAAGGGCCATGGCACTGTTTTTTCATATACGAAACAAAGGGCAAACAACAATACGGTCATCACTGCAACTTCCACCAGAATGGTCAGGCTGAGCCCTAAATATTTGCCCAGGAGAAACTGCCACCGGGCCAACGGTTTGGAAAGAATAATGTAAATGGTGCGTTTTTCCATCTCTTTGTACACCATACCAATACCCACAAAAATGGCGATCAGCGTACCGCCGATGGATATGGACCCAAGCCCGAAATCCTTGATGATCTTCATGGGATCGCCAATGGTCAGCTTGCCTAATATAATGGAAAATAAAATTAAAATGACGGCAAAAAATAAAAGACTGTAAAAAACCTTATCCCGGATAGACTCTTTAAATGTATTAAGGCCGATGGCCAGCACTTTGTTCATCAATATTCATCCTGTTGACTGCTTGGAGAAAGGGTGTCTTGCCCCGCACTTTTGATATAAATATCTTCTATGCTTTTACGTGCCGTTGAAAAGGAGACAAGCGCCAGCCCTTGATTTTTGATCTCTTCCATAATCCTGTCGGCCTTATCTTTATCACCGGTTGATACAATATGCCGGTTTCCCCGGACCACCTGCTTAATGTCATCTTGGTCTTCAATGCCTGACAGGCCTGATAGATCCAGAGCACCGCCCTGGCAGCTGATTTCCCAAATTGTATCATTGGATGATACGGCATCATCCATGGTGATAATACGTTTAAGTTCCCCGTCGGCAAGGATGCCGGCCCGGTCGCAAATCATCTCCACATCCGAAATGATATGGGAGGAAAAAATAATGGTTTTACCCTGGTCCCGGCAGGAGAGAATAATGTCGCGCATGGCTTTACGGCCCATGGGGTCCAGGCCCGACATGGGTTCATCCAGAATCAGCAGTTTCGGATCATTCACCAGTGCCTGGGCAATACCAATGCGCTGGAGCATACCCCGGGAAAATTTGCGCAGCTGGGTGTCCCTGGCATGGGATAGTCCCACAAGATCCAGCAAATAACCGACCCTTTTTTTGCGTTCAGCCCCTGTCATATCAAACAGGCTGCCATAAAAATCAAGTGCCTCGGCACCGGTAAGATAGGCGTAAAAATAGGGTTGTTCCGGCAAATATCCGAGCATGGCCCGGCTATTTTTATCCTTTACCGAACATCCCCAAAAAGAGATATCCCCTTTGTCCGGCCGGATCAGGCCCAGCATCAGCTTGAATGTCGTGGTTTTTCCGGCTCCGTTGCCCCCAAGATAACCAAACACTTCATTGTTCCGGATCTGAAAATCCAAATCACGGATTACCTGTTTTTTCCCCAGCCAGCCGTTGGAAAAACTTTTGGTTAATCCCTTAATATCAATTGCAATTGAATCGGTCACAGGTGTCATCCTTTTCAGTTTTCTTTCGGCACCCGCATAGGCAACGGCAAGTCATCTGCCCGGGGCTGTTCTTTTTTCTTGATATGCACTTTTAAATCT
>JAWOEJ010000322.1:0-2801 GCA_046482845.1 Desulfobacteraceae bacterium
AGACAGCATCACAAAACAGCAGCATGCCAGGGTAAACAGATCAGAGCAAGTCACGGCATCTCCCTTAACTTTGATCTTTTACTCGGTTATCAAGTTTTTATGGAATGGCCAATTAAGAGCCCTGAGCGGTTGCCTGTCAGGAACATTGAGAACCAAAGGAGATCAGACTTTTTCCCTGCCAGGCGTTAAGAAAATCAAGCTGTTTGAGGACCAGTGGCCGCAGTTCTTGATTTTTAGCCTGGCAGGGAAAAAGTCCTCCGTCGTTTTTGTTCCTGACAGGCAACCGCTGGGGGCGGCGGTATTCAAAAAACTTGATGATCGAGTTTTATAATTTCATCGTCAATCACACCGTCCTTTATCCTGATAATACGTTTGGCATAGTCCATGACCATGGGGTCGTGGGTGGAAAAGATAAAGGTTATTCCTTTTTCCCGGTTCAGGGTGCGCATCATATCCAGAAGGGATCGTCCGGTTTCTGAATCCAGATTGGCGGTTGGCTCATCTGCCAGTACAATAGCGGGGTTTGAGACAATTGCCCTGGCCACTGCCACCCGCTGCTGCTGACCGCCGGACAGCTCCGAAGGCCGTCTGTCATATTTGTCTTTCAGTCCGACCTCATCCAGAACCGCCCTTGCTTTTTCTTTTCTTTCTCTTGATCCGACTCCCTGGAGAAGCATGATGTACTCAACGTTTTCAAGGGCAGACAGCACTGGAATCAAATTGTAGGCCTGAAAAACAAAGCCGATTTTATGCAGCCTTAGATCAGCCATGTCAGACTGTTTCATGTTGGCGTAATCATTTTTATCTACAATTATTCTGCCGGAATCAGCAATATCAATTCCGCCGATAATATTCAGCAGGGTTGTTTTTCCAGAGCCGGAAGGCCCGGCCAGTGACATAAATTCACCGTCTGCAATGGATACTGACACGCCCCTTAAGGCCTCAACTCTGATTCTGCCCTGGGAATACCTCTTTTTTATATTTTCTGCCTCTACAATGGCCATCTCTTTCTCCTGAATTTTATTTTGACAGGGCATTATTCTCTCATTGCCTCAACAGGGGGTATCTGTGCAGCTCTTACAGCAGGATAAAGGGAAACAATGATCCCAAGACACAATATGATCAGATTGATACTGACCAGATCATTGATGGTTAAAACAGGATAAATCACCCTTGACATGCCGAAGAACTCAGCCCCTTTTCCGAAAACTGCCAGGTCCAGACCTTTATCGTGTAAAATAAAAATCGAAATAAATCCAAAAAGATTGCCGGCAGCGATCCCAATTCCCAAAATGATGATGGATTCTGAAATAACCGACCCAATGACCCGCACAGGCTTCATCCCAAGGGCCCGAAGCAGGCCAAATTCTCTTACCCGTTCAAATACAGCCATCAGGCTTGTGTTTACAATACCAAATCCCATGGCAGTAAATACCACCATATACCAGATATACATGAATCCGTTGAAAATACTGACGTAGGCGTTGAGCATGGGGAGCAGCTCCTTCCAGGTTTCAATCTCCAGGTTCCGGGAGGAAAACTGCTGCTTTAAGGCTTTTGTAAGCGGTATCATCTTTTTTTCATGGGCAAGCTTTATGGAAATTTCTGATACAGCATGGTTCATGTTCAGAAAATTGTCTGCAGCCGCCATTGTGATAAACACAAAGTCCTTTTCAATGGCCTCCATTTCGGCTTTAAATACCCCTTTAATTCTGAACGCCTTTGAAACGATTTTTCCTCTTTTATTTCTTGTCATGATGATGAGCTTTTTGCCGATTCCGGTATCCAGTTTGTTCATCAGGGCGTATCCTAAAAGAACACCCTGTTTATCCCCCGGCTTAAGGTATTCTCCCTTGAAAAGGGGAGAACCGATAAAAGACATATGTTTTTCCTTTAACGGATCAATTGCCACCATGGATACGCCGGCCGAGTGAGTGGCATTGCTGACATATGCGCTCACCCGTATCCGCCGGGTCCATCTGTCATAAAAAGACAGGTGGTTATCCAGGAAATCCGTAACAGGGGCAACCTTTTCCATGCTGTTTTCAACAGACGGATCTTCTCTGTAGGCCTTATGGTGAATCTGTATATCATTGACCAGTACAGATTTCCCGTTTTCAAGCATATTATCCACCATGCCCCGGGCAAACGCACTTAAGAACACCATGCTCCACACACCGGTAAATACCGCTGCAATAATGACAAATGTCCGCCGCTTATTTCTCCATATATTTCTCCAGGCAAGCGTGATATACATATTGGTTTCCTGTAAATGGTTTATATGAAAGCCATCAGCCATCAGCCGTCAGCCATCAGTCCTCAGCTAAAAGCTAACAGCTTTCATGCTGTGTTGTGCCTGTCAAGGCATGGGGTTTAGTGGCTTATACACCGTTGATGGCTTTGGCCGGTTTTAATTTAAAGATTTTTAATGCAGAAAAAAACGCCGCAGTCAATGTAATTATACATACCGCCAAAGGGCCTGCAAAGGCCGAAATCCAGGAAAGTCTGGGATACACGCTGCCGGACATACCGTATTCTTTTAATATCTCAGATGCGCCTTCCAGGCGAATCCCATGGCTTTGAAACCACAGGGTGACTGCAGTCCCTGCCGCTGTGCCGATGACAACACCAGCAAGGGTTAAAAAACCGGATTCAAGCAAAACAAGTTTTAACAGTCTTTTCGGTTGAACCCCCAGTGCCAGCATAATACCGAATTCTTTTGTCCTTTCAAGTATAGCCATCATAAAGGTATTCATAATACTCAACGCCACCACCAGGACCAGGATGATATAAAAAATAAA
>JAWOEJ010000328.1:0-2688 GCA_046482845.1 Desulfobacteraceae bacterium
TTTTTAAGCCACTCCCTGCTATGTTCGAAAAGAACGGGAAACAGACTCACCCTGGCCACCAGGCTGTCGGCAAGGTGGTGCTGAATGTCTGTGTTGTCACCCTTTTCAAGGAGGTAAATGATTCTGTCAATGGCGCCTAAGGCCTGTTTTACAAAAAAATCCGGATTTAAAAAGGGTTTGATGCGTTTTAAATGAAACAAATGGCTTTCAGTTATGTTTTTGAGTATCAGGGCCCGGGTGTCCAGGGAATTGTTCACCAGATCCCTGTAGTGTTCAAGAAAGGTGGTTTTTTCTTTGACGCCCTGTCTGTTCCATGTGCTCAGATATCTGTCAAACCGGTGGTCACCGAGGTGGGTTGCCTTTTCCGGAAAAAACCGGAAATATCTTTCCTTGAATTCACAGATGATCTGATCCAGTTCCCTGGACTCAGATATCATTTCCATTGCCATGAAATGCGTCCTCCTGAAAAATTGCAGTGTTTGTTAAAATTAGGGTTGTCTTTTTCTTAAATTAAATATAGCCTTTAAAAAACACAATAAAAATAATTATAAATTCCAGGCAGGGTCAGGTTAGGGGGTTTCAGTTTGCTGCAGCCGTTTGTATAGCGGCCATGCCTTGACAGGCAAAATAAAGCTTTTAGCTTTTAGCTTTTAGCTTTTAGCAGTTAGCTTTTAGCTGATTACTGATTACTGATTACTGATGGCTGATGGCTGATGGCTGATGGCTTTTATACATCACAGCAAGCCTGATTCTGAACTATTAAAGACCAGGTGGTAAAATGATAAAGACCAGGTGGTAAAATGATAAAGACCAGGTGGTAAAATGAAAAAAAAGGATCTGTTAAAAAACGGGCTGTGGATTCAAAAACAGCATGGGGTTCTGACCATGGGGTCACTGGATGAAACCGATGCGGTTGCTGTGGAGCTGTCACCCGAGCTCTCCCAGGCCATTACAGGGTTTGAACAGGATATGATAGAGGCCATGTACGGAGAAAATGCTGTTGTCTTCAATCCTGCCCGGATCGCTCTTAAAAATTTGTTTTTAAATGTGGTAAACGAGTTTGACCTGGACGGGGTGCATGTGTCGGTTACCTGTACACCGGACAATGCAGTGGTGGAGGCGGATTATGACCGGCTTTTTGACCTGCTTGCCGGTTTTGTTCAGTATTCACTGGATTCAGGGATAAAATCAGAGAACGCCCCTGCCATTTATCTGAATGCCTCCCTTATTGATGATAACCTGTGCGTGATTTACAGGGATTCCCGCAGAGCTCTCCGCAAAGATGCGCTTAAAAAAGAGTTTGACTGTATCACAAATGTCCTGCATGGGGAGGTTTCTGAAAAAACAACCCCAGGCAGGGGATCTTATATTGATATGGTTATTCCTGTCAAACCGGTGGGCCCTTGAATCTGTCTATTTGATCTGTTATGAAATACTTTCCTTTGAAAACCATGCTGCTCTGCCTGTTGCTGCCGCCTCTTTTGTATTCCATGAGCCTTGGGCTGCTTGAAAGGAATTTAGAGCCTTTTTACCGTGATAAAATCGTCCAGGCAATTAAAACCGATACAGAATCTCTTTTAAACGGGTCAAAACGGTTTGAAGATGAGGTGGGGGACAAGGTGGATGCCTTTCTGGATGAGGATTTTCTGGTCAGCGTGCTCGGCCTGGATCTGGATGTCATGGTGTTTATTGACAGAGGCGGCGTGATATATCCTTCCTTTGCCGGATATGATGTTTTTCCAGGCGCGGAAAACAGGGACTGGGACAGAATTAAAATTGCCCAGCACAATTATGCGCTGATGAACCAGGATCTCACCGTCCGGGTGATTGCCAGAATCGGCCACGGCACCCTTGCTGCCAACCTTGTGTTTGCTGTTTATCTGTTTTTGTCCCTGGCTGTTTTTTTTGTTGTGTATAAAAAGGTCGGCAGAAAAGCACAAAAGGATGAAACAGCAAAGGGAAACAGAATTGCCACCCTTATCCAGCATGAAAAAGACTACAAGAAAATTCTGTCTGATCTGGAAAAAGAGCGCCGTGTTTTATTTGAAAGCCTGAAAAGTTTAAAAAAACGCCATGAAAAGGATCAGGAAAAGGCCTCAATAACAGAAGAAGAGATGTTTGAAGAAATTGTGGCTCTGGAACAGAAGCTCAATGAAAACATTGCAGGTCAGCAGGATAAGGAAAAAGAGATTGCCCGCTTAAAGGGCGAGCTGAAAAAGAATGAACGCAGAAAGGGCGGCCGGCCCAAACGCCGTCAGTTCGATCTGGCGGCCAGGCGGTTCTCAACCCTGTACAAAAATATTGACATGAACCGGCGGGCCCTGACCACTTTTTTTGAATTAAACGACGACCAGCAGATCAAGGCCGAGGAAGTCATTCACCAGCTCAACTCAGAACCGGATAATGTTGTTGTAAAACGAAAGGTGTTCACCGGGAAAAAAAACAAAACCGCCTGCTTTGAGGTCCTCTTTGCCTATAACGGCCGGCTCTATTTCACAAAAACCGACAGCGGCCCCATTGAAGTGCTGATCATTGGCACCAAAAATTCCCAGGACCGGGATATGGAGTTTCTTTACAGTTTGTAAGGGAGGGTTTAGAAGGTTTTTATTTGCTGGTGAATTTATAATTTTTAGTTAATTTTTTTTTCACCTCTTTCTTGCCTTTTGGGGGTCTTATTTTTTACAAAAA
>JAWOEJ010000371.1:0-6883 GCA_046482845.1 Desulfobacteraceae bacterium
CGGATTCTTGTTGACGGCGGCGGGTTTTCCTATGTTTCCAGATTTGATACCGGTGCCCATATTATTGCCCCGTTTCTGTGGAAAAAAAAGGTGAAAACCCTTGATGCTGTTATTTTAACCCATCCTGAAGCCGATCACATGAACGGACTTGTTTTTATTCTTGACAATTTCAGGGTAAAA
Organism: Desulfobacteraceae bacterium; assembly: GCA_046482845.1. GTDB lineage: Bacteria > Desulfobacterota > Desulfobacteria > Desulfobacterales > Desulfobacteraceae > DATFJZ01. The sequence goes on from JAWOEJ010000371.1 coordinate 181, forward strand.
AAATTTATAAAAAACAGTGACAAACGCCGGACAGCCGCTTATAAAGACATGATGAACCTGGCAGCCGCCCGTCATATCAAGGTGGCCACAGCCGGCATAATGGCACCGGAGTTAAGCATGAACCATGCAGAACTTTATTTTTATCATCCCTTCCCGGAGAAGAATCACCTGATGGACTCTGACAACTTAAACAACAACTCGGTTGTTTTTAAACTCAGGTTTAAAACCCTGTCTGTTTTGTTTCCTGGAGATATCATGGAAGGAACCGAAGCAAAACTGGCATCCCTGCCGGGCAGCCCCCTTGCATCGGATATTCTCATCTCTCCCCACCACGGAAGCATGACATCAAGCAGTGATATTTTTCTGGACAGGGTGGCCCCCAAAGTTGTCATTATTCCCTGCGGGTGGCATAACAGGTTTGGCTTTCCCCATGCATCTGTGTTAAAACGGTATAAACAAAGAAATATTTCAGTTTACCGCACCGATCTGTCAGGAGCGGTGCAGATTGTCTACAATGGTCACACCTTTAAAATCAGGGAACAGATCAGTAATTAATTCATCTGTGCGGAGGTTTTTTTGTACTATATTTATTTCCCCTATGCCTTTGTTCTTGCCCTTTTTGTTTTTTTTGACCTTTCAAAACACAGGGTTTCAAAATGGTGGGCCCTGGCTGTTTTTGTTTCCCCCCTGGTCAGCATTTATTATTTTATTAAAACCCGTGCCTTAAAGGGAGCCGTGCCGGTTTTATTTGTCATTGCGTCCTTTGCGGCTGTTGGTGTTGCTGAAAAAATGATTTATTCCATGGAAAAGGAAAAGGCGGTGCTGAAAAGCTTTTCTCCAGTGGTCAGGCAACTGCTGGTTTTAAGTAAAGACCTTAAAAACGCCACCATACGGCTTGACAATGGAATTGAAAAGCTTGAGCAGCTCAGTAAGATTCAGTCCAGGCGGGCCGGTGTCGGAGAAACCATTGATTATATCGGCGAACTAAGGGTATTGATCCTGGAAAATAAAACAGCGGTAACCAGGCTCAATCTGTTTATTTCAGATTACCGGGATCTGCTTGAAAAGGAGAACCTGCTGTGGATGGAAAACATTAAGGAGTATTATAACAATGACATTGTTGTCAGGTATGAAAAATCACTGCAAGGCTACCTTGATGCCTTTGAAACCCTTCTTCAGTATATTTTTGACAATTTCGAAAAAATTGATTCAAAAAGCAGCGTCCATATAAAGAACTATGATGCATACTATATGAAATACAGGCAGGCAGTGGACAGGCATAACAGGATCGGGGTTAAAAAAATCAAGTTTCAGAATAATTTTCTGGATGAACACCCCCGGTTGAAGCCATACCTGCCCGCCACCCGTCAGACAGATTTTTTAAAATTGTGGGAATAGGTCTTTTCCCTGGTATATTTGAGAAAAGGAATGATCACCTGGTTTCTGCTTCCGCCGGAACCGTCATAGGTTACACTGACAACGGGAATATGGTTGATTTTTTCAATATTGGCTGCCATGGCCTCGGTGACCAGGGCAGGGCAGCAGAAGGACGGGCTGGTCTGGACAAAAAGGGCCAGATCAGGATGTTCCTTTAAGGTGTAGTGGATTTTTAAAATATTGTCCATGGATTCCCCTGTATGTTCAGGTTTAAGATTGTAGCGTGCCAGTATTTCCTCGGGGGAATCTGCGTAGGTGATCGCTTTTTCATCTAAAAGGGGTGCAAAGTACTTGTAATACACTCTTTCCATACGGGTCATGGCGGCAAGAAGGGTTCTATAGGAAATGATACTCAGATACTTTCCTTCCTTGAACCATTTTTTAAAATAGGAATTTGCAATCATTTTTGCAAATCTATAGTAGGGGGTAGGGACCACTTCTCCGCCGTTGGCCTCGATAAAATGGATAAGGTCCTGGTTCATTACATCATTGTCCCTTACATAAAAATCACCAAAAATACCTACTTTGGGCCGGGTTCCTTTTTTTTCGGTTTTGATCTGCTCAAAAAGAGACACTGCCCGGGCAAGGGCTTCCTGCTTTGATGTTTTTTCCCTGAAGGCGGTTTCCAGAATCTGCACAGCCTTTTCAACAGCCCTGTCGGTTTCTCCTTTGATTTTTTCATAGGGTCTTATCCTGCATCCTGCCTTTCTGATAAGCCCGCCAAACATATAGGAAAAATATGCATTTACAGCAGCTCTGATTGATATTTCAGTAAAGGCCAGGTCCCCGCGGTACACCTGAGCCTTTTCCATATCTGGATCAAGGGAGGTTAAATATTTGATAAAGCATGGATACATTTTTATATTGCATGAGATATCAGATCTGCTCATCCAGAGCACACAGTCTTCCGGGTCAAGGCCGTGGTTTTTAATGGTCTGCATATAGCCTTGTGCCAGGGCATTCAGGGGTATGCACTGACCGGTATTGGTTTTAAGGCTTTGTTTGATGGTGTCCTGCGTTTCTTCCATGAGAATGGTTTTGAACCCCTCGCCCTCCAGGGTTGCAGTGAGAAAACGGCCGCAGACGGGATCCCAGTTGGGATAAACAATGGTTTTGGTGTTTAATTTTGAAAGAACAGGGGGATTGACAGGGCTGTCTGCAATGGTTTGATCCAGGATTTCAGTATTTTTATTAATACCGGAGGAATAGGTTCGGTGGTTGCGAAACGCCCTGACAGCTGCTTCAATCCGGGTTTCATACCCCACATTGGAATCATGTTCGTCAAGTTCCAGTATCAGGTAGGGTTTGTCGTGGGCCTCCATGATTTGTTTGAAAAAATTGACACCAAAGGAATCTGGAGCGCATTTAAAGGATGTGATATACACCGGGTAAAGAGAGGGGGTCCTTGCCGCTGCCAGGGAGGCCTTGAGAATTGTGGCGGCATGGTGCCAGTGTATTTCCTTTAAAAGGGGTTCAATGGCTGAAAAATCATGGCCTGAAAAATCAATCATGTCCTGGAAAAAGGTTTTGATGTTCAGAGATGAGAAAATGTCGGGAATTCTGCTGTTCAAAGACGGAGAAAGGATGGTGTAGGGCCTTCCAAGGAGAATGACAGCAATATCATCTGATGGGTTGTGATGACGGGCAAATATTGTTTTAAGCCGCATCTCATACTGTTTTTTCCATTCCAGAGCCCGGTCAAAGGCCGAAGAGATGTCAAAAAAACTGATATCCTGACCTGTGGTTTTACCCGATATTTTTTTAAACGATCGGTAAAGCTCAATTTTGGTATGAAAATGGGTATACAGATATTTCACCACAGGGGAGATGATCCTGTCTGTTTCAATTCCAGGAATACTTGCGATAATTGATGGCAGATACTGGGTATAGTAGCAGAACTGCCGCCTTGTGGTTTTGTCCCTGGTTTTATTTTCAAAGTAAAAGGGCAGAAACACATAGTCTGTCTTTTGCAGCAGACAGGAGACATGGCCGTGCATGGCCGTGATCGGGGTGCAGAATTCAGCACCGGCAAGGGCTCTTCCCCTGGATACCGTGTGGCGGGCTGTTTTGCTGGTCATGGTTTTGATGCCCAGTTCGTTAAAAAAGCACTGCCAGAATTCAATGTCTTCCACCAGGTGAACCCCTGCTGGAATGCCAATGGTGAAATCCTTTGACACGGGTTTTTTGTCGGGAAGATTCTGTATCTTTTCCCGCTCTTGAAGGAGATCATATCGATTTTTTCTGGCCACATAGTGGTCTGTATCATAGTCCCTGCCGCAGAGAAACCCAAATGCAATATTTTCATCGTCAATGGAGGCAATGGTAATTTTGCAGTTGTTCGGGCAGAGGCTGCAGGTCTCCTGTCTTACTGGAATATGTTTTTTCCACAGCTTAAATCCTCTAAAACTGCTTGTCTTCTGGTTTTGGTCCTTTAGGGTGAGGGCTGCGCCCATGGCGCCGGTGAGATGGCAGTATTTTGAAACATGAAGGGGCTGGTTCAGCTTTTGTTCAAAAGCGGCCACCAGGCTTTTGTTTTTTGCCGTGGCCCCCTGGAATAATACGGTTTTTCCAATTTTTGCAATACTGGCCACTTTGGTCAGATAATTGTCCCGCACTGAATGAAGTGCGGAAGCCAGAACCTCATCCACGCTGTATCCCTTTGACAGAAAATAATTGATATCCCTTTCCATGAAAACAGTACAGCGGTCACTTGAGGCAGGGGAGCTGATATTTTCAGTCCGTGATGCATAGTCTTTCAGCGGACATCCGAGTTTTGCAGCCTGTTCCTCTATAAAACTGCCTGTACCGGCGGCACAGACCGTATTCATAAAAGAGGATGTGACCACTTTGTTTCTCATGGTGGTGAATTTGGCATCCTGGCCGCCGATTTCAATGATGGTGTCAACATCAGGGGTGAGCTCCCAGGCTGCCCTGGCATGGGCAGTGATTTCGTCCAGAACAAGATCTGCCCCAAGAATACCCGCTGAAATTTTTCTGCCGGATCCGGTTGTGGCGCATCCTTTTATCTCAAGATGTATATTGTATTTATTTATAAAATCATCTGCTGCCTTGAATATTTTTTGTACGGCCTGGACCGGCCTGGAAAGGGTTCTTGTGTAAAAGCCGGCAATAACGCTTCCATCCAGGCTGATGATAATTGCCTTTGTACTGGTGGAGCCCACATCAAGACCCAGATAGCCTGATGAATTCTCAAGAAGGACAGGATCTGCATAAATATCAACTTCAACATCATCCCCGGCCATTGCGTCAAAGGGAAATAAAGAGGGCGGGGCGTCATTGCGGGCCAGGTCAGGATCAGGGCGGTTTTCAATGGAGGATGAGTTTTTAAATGATCTGGAAGCGGAAAAATCAGGATAATCTGAAAGCGTTAATTTCAGTCCTGGATAAAAGTATTTTCGTTTATTTTCCTGTTTTTTAAAAAAATCTTCTATATTAACGGGTTTTCTGCGGAAGGAAGCCCCTGGTTTTTTTTCTCTTATATCATCTGCAAGGCAAAGGGCCGCGCCTATGGCCCCATAGAGGTGACTGTGGGGATCACAGGTCAGGTTTGTGCCTGTAATTTTTTCAAGATGGGTTTTAACGGCAGTGTTTTTTGACACACCGCCGCAGAAGATCACCGGGGAATTAAAGGGCTTTCCTGTAAACAATGTATTGTAAATGTTTCTGGCCAGGCCTTTGCAGAGTCCGTCACAGATCTGGGAAAGGGAGAACCCCTGCTGCTGGGCGTGGATAAGGTCAGTTTTTGCAAAAACAGCGCATCTGGTGGCAATATCAGGGATATCCAGGGTGTTTTCACAGGCCAGCTTTCCTAGTGCCATTGCGTTTTCAAGGCCCAGCCGGGATGCCTGCTGGTCCAGGAAGCTGCCGGTCCCGGCGGCACAGGACGTGTTGTACTTTGACCCTGAGTAATTCCCGAATTCATCAAAAAAACTGAGGCTGAATTTTTCACCGCCCACATTTAAAATAGCGCCGGTTTTGGTATTCAGCTCCCGGGCCGCCCTTATCAGTGACACCTGATCGTCCACAGTTTTATCCCTTTTAACTGAGTTCGGAGTTGAAACCGGAGCGGCAATACAGGAAATGCGGGATATGTCAGTTGATAAAAGGGCCCTGGACAGACCTTTCTGGATACTGCCGTGGTGAAAGGCGTATCCAGTATGAATAATGGTTTTGTTCACATCTAACACTGCAGCTGATATGGTTACTGACCCGATGTCAATACCCAGAATATATGACGTATCAGTCATTCTATAGTTTCTCCTTTATTTCATCCCAGAATTCATTAACGCCTTTTCTCCATCCGTCAAAGAACAGCCGTGTGTATTTTTCAAGGTTTTGTCTGGATGTGTCCTTAAAAAGGCCGGAGTTGAGAAGTTCTTTAAAGTATGTGCCAAGCCTTGGGTCAGAGGCAATTCCATTTGAGCTGTCAAGTCCTGCAGCATAAATCAGGTCGTCATAGTGGGCAACTCTGGCCCATTGAAGTCCCTCTGCCCTGCCGTTTTCCGAATAATTGCCCTCTGACTGCTTTTTTTCCGCTTTTAACCGTTCAATAATTTCAGATATATCGCTTTCCTGCTGGAACCGTTTCTGGAATTCTTCCTTTTTGTGAATTGCTTCTGCCAGGGCATCCTGAAACATTTTGGACAGGTTAAAGGACTGCCGCCATTTTTCCATTTTTTCATGGAGCATATCAGGAATGCTCAGGGTAATCCGCTGTGACATTGTTCCCTCCCTTGGTTATAAGGGATCTTCCAGATCCCTAAGTAATTATGCATTTTTTGTTTGCCAACCCCTTATGCATAATAAATTTTCTATACGTAGTTTTGTATTTACTATTGATCCTGTTCTGAGTCAATGGTAAATTTTGCAGTATATACCGGGTTTTTATTTTATAAGAAAGCCATCAGCCGTCAGCCGTCAGCCATCAGTACTCAGCTAACAGCTAAAAGCTAACAGCTAAAAGCTAAAAGCTAACAGCTGAAAGCTAAAAGCTAAAAGCTAACAGCTAAAAGCTAAAAGCTAACAGCTAAAAGCTATAAGGCATGAATGTTAGTGATCCATGATATTTTTATTAAGAAATTGCTGTTCATTTTTGCGAAATTGTGATTAATAATGCCCAATCATGCAGAGAAAGAGCAGATGGTAAAAATAAAGCCCAATGTGACATCCTCGGCGGTTTTCCGGGTTTGGGTACTTGATACCAAGCTGGTTCTGAAAGACGGAACGACAAAGTACGGTATGCTTG
>JAWOEJ010000378.1:0-6903 GCA_046482845.1 Desulfobacteraceae bacterium
ACAGAAAGCCAACGCACCAAATATTTCGAGTAGGATGCAATGCCGCAGGGGATATTCCATGTCGTTACCCAGCCGATGCGCGGTTCTGGGGCTGGACAATGCTGATGATCCAACGCCTCAATTGCCTGGGTCAATCTTTTTGACGCCTGCGACCAGGAATGGTTTTTAAGGATGTTTTTCTGGGCGGCCCGGGTTTTACGGTTTATTTTTTCAGCAGGCAGCCGGGAGATATTTTCCATTTGCCTGATCAGATCCCCAAGATCCGGCTCCACCCATACTGAATCCGGCAGATCCATGTGGGTTTTGGCATGACTGAATTTATAATCCGTCAGCCATGCGGTTTCATCGTTGCAAAAATCGGTTTGTCCGCCAAAACCTGTGGTCAGGATCGGTAGGCCGAACACCATGGCTTCGGCCATGGGCAGTCCAAATCCTTCTCCACGGCTGGGCGCCACTAGAAGATCACTTTTCTGGTACAGGGAAACAAGTTGACCAGGGGAGAGCTCATCTTCCACGACTAGTATTTTCTTTTTGCTGTTGGCTTTAAGGTTATTGAAAAACAACTGAGACGGTTGTTCTTTTACCCATCCTTCTTGGTTCAATTGGCTGCGGATCGTATTATGGGGATTGGGAAAGGTTTTAATAATAAGGGTAACATCCGGCCGGTCTCCGAAATCCGCTGCAGTGAACGCTTTTAGCAACAGGTCCGCCCCCTTCCGGGGGAAGCACGAAGAAATATGCAGCAGGGTATATCCGGGCGGAAACATGAACCCAAGTTCTTCCGGCGTGACATCTTTTAGATGATCCGCCCCATTTCCCATGGTGACCATGGGTACGGTGATACCGTTATTTTTCAAGGTCCGGGCGACATAATCGGATACAGTCCCCACAAGGTGGAGTTGACTGTTAAAAGAATCGATCCACTGCCCGGGAAAAACCGATTCCTCCCATGCATATGGTGCAAGAATTTTTAAAGCCCCGTTCATCCCGCTGACCCTTGGGGGAAAAAGGTTCCGGATGGCCAGATCCGCTTTTTTCTGCCTGACGCCATGGTTCCACATTTTTTTTATCCGGGGAAAATCGTTAAGAAACGGTTCATCCGGAGAAAAGTCTCCCCCCCCTTCAGTGGAATGAAGCTCAAGAAGAAATCCTTTATCCTGTAGTGCCAGCGCAAGCTCACGGTTCACAAGCGCCAGGCTGTAATTGGAGTCAAACGGTCCTTCAACGCTTATTTTCAGGTTGTTTTTTTTTTCTTCAACGGCGTGATGAACGGCAATTGTATCCTGGGTGCCGGATAGCAATGAATTTATAAATGCGTTGAGCCGGGCTTTTAAATTTTCAAAGCCAAAGCGGGCCAGGTTAGCCTGCTGTCCTTTGGCAAGTTTGTGGCGCCATAGCGGCTGGGTCATCAGGCGCTGCCACACCGTTGCCACATCGGCACTGTTTTTGTGGGATAAAAGAAGGCCTGAACCTGCAAGCGTATGTCTGATATTGCTGCTGTCGTAGGCAACCACAGGCAGTCCTATGCTTGAGGCCTCTATGAGCGGAATGCCGAATCCTTCATGGTCACTTAAGCTGACAAAAAGATCGGCTGCATGATAGTACCCCCAAAGATCCTGATCACTGACTTTCCCGGGTAAATGGACCTGTTCCTGCAACCCGTAGCCTGCAACCAGTTTTTTAATATATGCCAGGTAAGCAGGGCTGGTTTTCCCTCCCACACAAAACAGGTGAACATTTGTGTTATCAAGCCGGGCCAATGCGTGGACCAGATCATGCTGGCATTTGTTCTCACAAATCCTGCCCACAAACAGCAGGTTAAAGGTGGTTTCATGGCGTTGAATGATGTCCTGGGCGGGAATGGTTTCTTTTATGTTTTCAAAATCAATTAACAAAGGGATGGTATGTACGTTCTCATAGCCTAAGCCTTTTAACTCCTGGGCATTATATTCCGAATCGGCGATGATGCCGTCAAACAGGTCCTGCCAGCCGGTTAACTGTTCCCTGCCTTGTTTCGTTGCATTGCTGTGGGCGCTTCCGGTTTCAAAATAATGGGCCGGGGTGATGTTATGATAGACCATTGCCAGACGGTCGGCCAGATTGATAAACCACCCGGGGTCGGATTGGGCTACCGCATGGTGGATCAACAGCAGATTGTTGCTGTTTTCTTGATAAATATGCCTTGGGCGGACAAGATCCTTTAGTTCCGGATCTATAGTATCAGCGTAAATTTCAGATTCATACCCCAGGGTGGTCAGCATTCTTTTAATGAAAAAAAGGCTGTTGCTGACACCGTCTGCCTTGGTGATGGACGAGGTATATTGATGAATGGCAATGGTCATTTTTTTACCGGCAGTTTTATTACTTTGTCCCTGTTACCATATAGTCTGCGGCACCGTAGACCATTGAATTAAACCGCTTTGCCACTTCACTGTCCTCCGGAACGCGCATGGTGTCCTCAAAGGGATGGACGGGGTGCACTTTTATTTCGGTGAATCCGTGGAACTCAAGAAGGTGGCTACTCAATTCTTTGGGGACCGGGGTTTTATGGGTGGGGTCCCTGTAAAACATATGGGTGGCCACATGGATATTTTCGGGATTGGGGGTTTCTAAAATAACGGATCCGCTATGGGTGAGCACCCGGTAAATCTCATGTATCAGCAGATTGAACGTTTCAAAGGGCAGGTGTTCAATGACATGAAAGGCTGAGATCAGTTCAAGGCTGAGATCAGGCTGCTGCTGCAGCCATGCCAACAAATCACCCTGCTCGGCATTTAATCCATGGCTGAGACATTGACTCACCATTGCGCTGTTCATGTCGACACCGGTGACGGTGGTACAATAATTGGATATGATTTGCAGCCATTCCCCCCTGCCGCAGCCTAAATCCGCTGCCCGTATCTCTTTTTGCTTTGCAAAAAGAGGCGTCACCAATTCAACCGTTGCTTTGTAGCGCTCAAGTATTTCATCCCGGCTTCCCCTGTAGGCTTGTTCCAGGGAAAGATAATAGTTATCTATTGCGTGCCGGGACATGGCATCTATTTTATCCAGTATGATGGGATCTTTTGATACCCTTAACTCCTGCCTGACATCAAAAAAGAACTGGTCAAGTCTGCGCTGCTGGGCCTGGGCCTCCTGGTTCAGGAAAAAAAATATATTGGATTTGATCTCTTCCACCTGGCGATTAAGGGAGAACACCATTTTTTCAAGAGAGGCAATCTCTTGATTATGGTTGAAAACCAGCCTGTCAAAGGACTGATTTTGCAACACGGTTGCCTGGGAAAAGGTTTGTATCGCCTTTATCCTGGATAACAGGGCCTGCCATTTTTTCCATATAAGAAGTTTCTTTTTTTCCAGCCAGGAAAGTTGTACCCTTCTTTTATTAAGTTGAGTATGTTCCGGGGAAAGCAGCAGGTTGGAAATAATTATTTTTCTGGAAACACCGGTCTCCATCTGGTATTGTAAAAATTGCAGTTCACGGTCACTGGCCTGCCTGCCTAAAATTAATTTATATGCTTGTCTTAAAAACGACAGATCGTCGTCAAACCGGTTGAGCTCAGACATAAGTTCTTGAATTGTTGTTTTTATTCTCATATTTTCATGCTCGGCCTGTTTGCGGTACAAAGTATCATTCGATGATCAAATTTTTTTTATATTAATCCAGAACAGCTATAAATTACAAATTGTTTTGCTTTTCTGTGGCAATATTGAGGATTGTCAATGAAAACAACTTATGTAGCTTGTTCGTTCCTGCCGGAAAACCCTGAATTGAACACCGGCATTCTGCGAATGGGGCTTTTAATAAATACGGTACCGGTTGGCAATTTTGCTGACCAGGTAAAAAGTCCGGCAGCTACTTAACATGGATAATGGTTAATGAGGATCTGATCGTGGGATGGAACTAAATGCCATGATCATATCCTAATTTTACATCAACACTATTTTATGATATCTACTGATAGAATTTTAATATTGACAGCTGAAACTTTTCCTAATCTGTTTTATGCTTTAATGGTGGTTGATTTGAGGTTGTTTTTCAGGAGGAAGTTAACATGGGAGCAGGAATCGTTCATTCCAATGACCTAGATGATTTTGTTACGGAATGTGATCGTTTAGGAGGGATTCAGTCCAAAGACGCTATTCCGTTTCTTAGTGATTTTTCTTTACGGTTCTCAACAAAAATAGATGAAACCATAGATCCATTTTCAGAAGCATATGTAAATATGCAAATTGAACTATATAAAGAACTTTCAAATAGAGAGTTAAAGCAGACAACTGGTGAGCTGACATTTGTAGATATTGAACAAAATGTTAGTACAGCAAATCCATATGGGTCTAAAGATATCAATTTTATAGCGAAGAATGCACATGCAGTGCTATCCTCTCTTTTAGTGTCACAGGTGCCCTCACATGCTAAAATTTTGGACATGGGGTGCGGATGGGGCTTAAGTACAGAAATGTTTGCTTTTTGTGGAGCTGAAGTATCTGCCGTTGATATCAATCCATCCTTTATCGAATTAGTTGATAGACGCGCTAAACGAAATGGCTATGATGTAAAAGTTTATAACGATCAGTTTGATACATTTACGTCAGATACCTTATTTGATTTAATATTTTTTTATGAATGTTTACACCATTCAATAAGACCATGGGATACGATTAAGCGACTTTCTGGATATTTAGCGCCAAATGGTAAAATTGCATTTGCAGGAGAACCTATTACAGATATGTTCTGGAAAAATTGGGGAGTGAGGTTGGATTCTTTTTCAGTATATTGTATTAGAAAATTTGGGTGGTTTGAAAGTGGGTGGTCTGAAATATTTATTGAGCAATGCTTTAATCAAGCAGAATTTGATCTGTATTTGTTGCCCCATGTTGGTTTAGACAGTGGGATTATCGGTGTCGCAAGACTCTCAGGAGATCAGGAATCAAAAATGACATCAGACCCTATTTGCAGTCATTATGATCTCCAACAAAAGCATGAAAAACTGCAACATGCGCACCAGGCTTTACTAAATTCTCGGTGGATGAAGCTTAGAAGAGCCTTACGTTTTATTAAACCATTTTAAATGTATGAAAAATCTTTTTGCAGATTGTTCGTATCTACACAAACATGCATATTTAAATACCGGTATCCAGCGGGTGGTCCGCAAATTTGTTGAAAATGCACCGGCACTTGAAAGCCGTTACGGAATCAATGTTGTTCCCGTTTCAATCACAGGTGCCGAATTCAAACCACTGACTTTAAGCGACCTTTACAACAATCCAAGCACCGCTGGCTCGGGGTTCAAGGAAAGGGTTTACAGGTATGCTTTAGACGTATATGTTACAGGCCGGGAGCTGATTAACGCATTAACCGGCAGGAACAGGCGGATTGAAAAATTTCTAATGGCCCCATCCGGGGAATTCGGCCTCTCTTTTTTTATCCGGAAACTAATTCAAAATCCGTTTAAAAAAAAGAATTTTAACGTTTCTGATGACATCTTTGACCCATTTGATCAGGTGACTCCCGGGGATTTGCTTTTGCTACTGGATTCCACCTGGTACGCTGACATCTGGCCCAGCGTGGAAAGGGTACGAGATCGCGGTGGCCAGGTGGTTTCGGTCATTTATGATCTTATTCCTATTACCCATCCCCAGTTTTGTGATGATTATCTGGCCCAGGTATTTAAAAATTGGTTTATGGCGTCTCAGGAAAGGGTTGATGGCTATGTGGCCATCTCAAGGACTGTCAAGGACGATCTTGAAAAGTTTCTACAAAATCATCTGGATGCGCCCCCGCAGTCTGAGCGATTCGGATATTTTTATCTTGGGGCGGATTTCAAACCGGCAGCTATAAACACCATTACGGTTCGACAGGATATCAGGGATATGTTTGAAGACCGGCATGTGTATCTTATTGTTTCTACTGTGGAACCTAGAAAGAACCACGCCTATCTGCTGGATGCTTTTGATCGACTGTGGCAGAGGGATAAGGATGTGAGCCTTTTGATTATTGGCCGGCGAGGATGGAAAGTGGAGAAGCTGATTGAACGAATTTGCAGCCATCCCAGGCTCGGAAAAAATCTTTTTTTCAGGGAGGATATCGGAGACAGTGAATTGCAGTATTGTTATTCCAGGGCACGGGCGCTGGTGTTTCCGTCCATTGCAGAAGGATTTGGCCTGCCCATTATTGAAGCCCTGAACAGCGGCCTGCCCGTCATTGCCAGCGATATTCCGGTTCACAGGGAAGTGGGGAAAAATTATATCGGGTATTGCGACATTCATGATCCCGAAAACCTGGCAAAGATGATCACTGGGATTGAAGAGAAAGGATTCTGTGATGAGGTGCCATTGGTAGAGGACGATCATGGATGGGTTTCCTGGGAGGAAAGCAGCCGCATGTTGTTTGAGGCATGCGTAGATATCTGCGCCCTGTCCTCTGGATAGTCCCTTCCCGGTTCTGCGGTCACAGAAGCTGATCAAGCACTGCTGCAACGTTCAAATTTACTTTTAAGCTTTTCCCAAATACTCGATTATCAAGTTTTTAGGCTTTGCATGTCGAACCTAATCAATGTTAATCAATGAGCAGAATCAAAAAAGCAACATCAATTTTTAAACAGGCTCTTAGTCATCAGTTGCATGTAAATATCATTTGATTTTTTCAAAAGATCACTGGGGACAGGTTCCTTTATCGGATGAAACGCTTTTGTAAATGAAATTTTATCCGTGTAAGGGGCCAGGCTAATTTGCTCACCAAGTTTTTTCCAGACAACCTCACTGTTATCACACAGGCGCTCATAACTTAAAAAGACAGCCTGGGGGGGTAGATTGTTTATCAGATATGAATAGGTGTTTATCCAGATCATAAGCCAATAGCTTAAATTCTGCGTGTTTTTTTCTTCCCCATCCATCCCATCAAAC
>JAWOEJ010000018.1:0-6291 GCA_046482845.1 Desulfobacteraceae bacterium
CCAAAAATTCCGGCCCGACCCCTCACCGGTAATATCCGGCCAAGATTTGACTTGATAATGAAAATTGGTGTATTATTATTTTAAACCATGCTGTTATGTTACAGTGTGGTTTTTTTTTAAAGGTAAAATCTGGAGAGAAATCAATTGAGCAAAAACAAGGTAGATGCAGACAAGGTAGAAGGAGACATGGGAAAGACAGTCCAGACAGATATGAAACAAAGCCATGCCAGGCGGTCTTTTTTGATTGTGTTTTTATTTATCATCTTTTTGGCCGGGATTGTGAATGCAGCCCTTTATTACGGCATAAACGGTCTGCTGTCAGTGTTGCCCCCTGCTTTGGGAGCAGAATCAGAGTTTAAGACTGTTTCGGATCTGGCCGGGATTTTCAGAATTTCCGATACAGCTGAGCTGACAGCATTGTTATCTTTTTTGGCCGCCAGGTTCTTTCAGTGGGTGGTGCCGGCAGTATCTGTTTTTTTTGTGTTTTTCGCTCTGGTTCTGTGGCTGGTGCTTAAAAGCGCGGCTGCTTTTCTTTTCAAGGATAAACAAACCGGTGAGGATGCCCCTGAAGCCAGGCAGACAAAAAAAGATGGATCAGACAGACGGATGGAACAGGAGAGAAACCGACGGCTTTTTCTGCATTTCCTTTCTGTGCTACAGCGCGAGGGGCGGCTTATGGATTTTTTCAATGAAGATCTTGATCTTTATGAAGATGATCAGATCGGTGCTGCCGTCAGAAGCATTCACGAGGACTGCAAAGGCGCGGTAAACAAATACCTTGCTCCGAAACCCGTTATTGACAGGGAAGAAGGAGATGAGGTGGATGTAGAACCGGGATTTGACCCGGATGCTGTCAAGCTCATCGGCAATGTCAAGGGCGATCCCCCGTTTAAGGGAATTTTAAGGCACAGGGGCTGGAAGGCCGGCAGAAATGAACTGCCAAAGCTGTCTGATGTGAAGGACGCATCCATTATTGTCCCGGCCGAGGTTGAAATACAATAAAATAAACCCAGGGAGAATTTCTTGTGGATGACACCAGATATATTATCGGTATTGACCTTGGCACCACAAACAGTGTGGCTGCCTATATAGATACCAGTGAAGCAGATGCTGGAAACCTGACGGACAGTGAGGTCAGGATATTCAAGATCCCCCAGCTCACCCAGTCCGGTGTTTTGGAAAAAATGGAAACCCTTCCTTCCTTTCTCTATATGCTTGAGGAGGGGGAGTCAGATTCCCCGGCCTTTCAGCTACCCTGGCAGGGGGATGTGAAAACAGCGGCCGGCGTGTATGCCAGGGACCGCGGATCTGAAGTTCCCCACAGACTGATTGCCTCATCAAAATCCTGGCTGTGCAGCCCGGCGGTTGACAGAAATGCCCCGATTCTGCCCTGGGAAGGCGGGGAGAAACAAGGAAAATTGTCGCCGGTTCAGGCCTCAGCCGCTGTTCTTGCCCATATCAGGGATGCCTGGAACCACGAAATGGCAGGACAGGATCGATCCCTGAATCTTGAAAATCAGGCAATTTACCTGACCGTTCCCGCCTCCTTTGATGCCGTGGCCCGGCAGTTGACGGTAAAGGCGGCTGAAGCGGCAGGCCTGAAAAACATAGTACTCATAGAAGAACCCCAGGCCGCATTTTACTCATGGATTGATCAGTCAAAGGACAAATGGCGGGATGAAGTTGAAACAGGTGATCTGGTGCTGGTCTGTGATATCGGCGGCGGTACCAGTGATTTCAGCCTCATTTCCGTTCAGGAGGGAGACAGTGGACAGCTTGAGCTTGAACGGGTGGCTGTGGGAGACCATCTTCTGGTGGGGGGAGACAATATTGATTTAACCCTGTCCTATCATTTATCCACGTTGCTGAAGGAAAAAGGTAAAAAGCTGGATTCATGGCAGATGCGCGGTCTGATTCATTCCTGCAGAAAAGCCAAGGAAGTTCTGTTTTCTGAACAGGGCAGCGACACTTATCCCATTACCATTCTGGGCCGGGGGTCTGGTTTGATCAAGGGAACCATTAAAACCGAACTGGCCTATCAGACCATTGAAAGTATTATTCTGGAAGGGTTTTTTCCCAAATGCCGGCTGGAAGACCGGCCGGTTTCTGCCAGTTCACCGGGTATAAAGGATTTCGGCCTTTCCTATGCAGCAGATCCCTGTATTACAAAGCACCTGGCAGCATTTCTGTCTGCCCACAGAAACGGGCAGGGAGAAGTTCAGCTGCCAACAGCTGTTGTGTTCAACGGCGGTGTAATGAAATCCCCTGTGCTGAGAAACCGTATTTTAACGACCCTTTCCGACTGGCGGGACAGTCTGGGGCAGACACAGATTCGCCGGATTGATTCCCGGGACCTGGATCTTTCCGTGGCTTGGGGGGCGGCCTGTTACGGTATGGCGGCCAGGGGAGACGGCATCCGCATCAGAAGCGGCCTTGGCCGGTCCTATTATATGGCCATAGAAACAGCCATGCCAGCTGTTCCAGGTATGGTTCTGCCAACCCGGGCGCTGTGCATTGCTCCCTTTGGCATGGAAGAAGGCTCTGGTGCAAAAAGCACTGATCGGCTTTACAATCTGGTAGTGGGGCAGCCGGTCCGATTTGATATCATGACGTCTTCCCGGCGCCATGACGATGATGTGGGTATGGTAATTGACAACTGGGAGGACAATGACATAGAGGCGCTGACCACCATTGAGACAACACTGGACGGAGAGGACGGCACCCTGGTTCCTGTGACCTTTGAAGTCAGGCTGACCGAGGTGGGCACACTGGAATTCTGGGCCTGTGCCCGGGATGATGATAAAAAATGGCGGCTGGAGTTGAATGTCCGCTCAAAAGATTAGCCCGTGGCCGTTTTAGGAGAAATGTTTGGATTTTAAAGATAAAAAATACGTCATCGGCATTGACCTTGGCACAACCAATTCAGCCGTTTCCTATGTGGACCTGTCCCTTTTTGGATCAAAAGAAATAAAGGATAAAAAAAACTGCATCAGGCAGTTCAAAATCCCTCAATTGACAGGAGCTGGTGAATTTAACCGATCCCCGGTTCTGCCTTCCTTTCTCTATATTCCAGGTGCCTACGATATTTCAGAAAAAGCCCTGGTCCATCCCTGGAAAAAAGCATCAGATCTCTTTGCCGGGATTTTTGCCAGGGACCATGGGGCAAAAATTCCCTCCCGCCTGGTGTCCTCTGCCAAAAGCTGGCTCTGCCATGCCAGGGCCGACAGAACCGCCAAAATTCTGCCCTGGGGATCTGAAGGGGTTGAAAAGGTTTCTCCAGTCTATGCCACTGCCCAGTATTTAGACCATATGAAAAAGGCCTGGAACCATCTGGTTAAGGATGAGGACCTTTTTTTTGAAAATCAGTTTCTGGTCATTACAGTTCCTGCGTCTTTTGATGAGGCAGCAAGGGAATACACACTTGAGGCGGCCCGGACAGCCGGTCTGTATACCTCCCGCATCACCCTGCTGGAAGAGCCCCTGGCCGCGTTTTACAGCTGGCTGATTTTTCATGAGCAGGACTGGCAGCATCTGGTCAAGCCCGACGATCTGATTCTGGTGTGTGATGTGGGGGGCGGCACTTCGGACTTTACCCTGATAACCCTCAGGCAGTCCCAGGGGAGCCCCCGGTTTGAAAGGCTTGCCGTGGGAGATCATCTGATTCTCGGTGGAGACAATATCGATCTTGCCCTGGCCCATCTGATTGAATCCAGATTCAAGACATCTGAGAAACTCAGTCCTGACCGGTGGAAAACCCTGGCCCATCAGTGCCGGTCAGCCAAGGAAAAGATCCTTGAAAAAGGGGAGTCCCGGGTCAGGATAACCCTTAAGGGAGAGGGCAGGGCGCTCATTGCCGGTACCCTTGCTGCAGATTTGACCCGGGAAGACGTTGAAACCATTCTTTCCAGCGGATTTTTTCCTGAGGTAATTCCTGAAAAAGATGTGAAAAAAAATGCTGGCAAAGCCATAGCTGAATTCGGCCTTCCCTATGAGCAGGAACCGGCTGTTACCCTTCATATCGGCAGATTTCTTGAAAAACACAGGGAAGAGGTGGAATCCCGTCTTAATAAAGCGCCCATGCCGGATTTCATACTTTTCAACGGGGGCTCCTTAAAGCCCGGTTTTCTCCAGGAAAGGATCAGGGCAGCGGTAAGGAACTGGTTTGGTTCAGACAGCCCGGATCTCCCCGGGGTTCTTGAAAACAACAGACCAGACCTTTCTGTTGCGCTGGGTGCGAGTTACTACGGACTGGTAAAGCAGGGAGCAGGGGTCAGGGTGGGCAGCGGCAGTCCAAGGAGCTACTATCTGGGGATTGCCACATCTGAGGATAAAAATTCCGGTGGCAGTTTTGTTGACCGAACAGAAAGCGCCAGTGTCAAGGCCCTGTGCATTGTCGAGCGGGGCCTGGATGAGGGGTCAGCCATAACGCTTCCGGATATGGAGTTTGAAGTGCTTACCAACCAGCCGGTAAGCTTTGAGCTGTTCAGTTCAAGTTTTCGCTCAAAGGACAGGTCCGGTGATATTATTGATATTGATCATACCCTCACCCCCATGGATCCCATGCATACCATTGTCCGGTTCGGCAGAAAAGGGGAAAAACGGCGCATACCCGTACAGATTGAGCCCATGTATACAGAAATGGGAACCCTTGCCCTGTGGTGCCGGTCCAGCGTGAGCAGCCACAGGTGGCAGCTGCAGTTTCAGCTCCGGGAACAGGCCGAAGCTGCACCGGCCCGGGATGCTGAGGTGTTTGATGATCGTCTGGTCAGGGAGGTTCTGGATCTTATAAATAGCGCCTTTGATCAATCAGAAGGTCAAAGCCCTCAGCTTGTAAGCCTGGTCAAAAATATTGAAAAAAAAACAGGCAGAAACAAAGGGCGCTGGCCCCTTTCGTTTCTCCGGACCATGGCTGATGTGCTGA
Source organism: Desulfobacteraceae bacterium (assembly GCA_046482845.1). Lineage (GTDB taxonomy): Bacteria > Desulfobacterota > Desulfobacteria > Desulfobacterales > Desulfobacteraceae > DATFJZ01. The sequence goes on from JAWOEJ010000018.1 coordinate 4,922, forward strand.
TAGAATCCGCGCCTGTAAGAGGTTCAAGTCCCGGACATGAGGTGCGGTGGCTGAATTTTACGGGGTTCTGCATGCGCCCCGGCATCGGGGATGCCTTTGATGGGGAGCGCATGAGGAAATTGTGGAAGATTTATCTGTCAGGCCTGTGTTTTCCAAAGGCAAAGCAGAACGCTGCAGAATGGTGGATCTTTGTCAGAAGAATTGCCGCAGGCCTGAATGCGGGTCAGCAGCGCCAGGTGTTTCAGAATTTAAGCCCCTGGCTTATGCCGAACAGAAAAAAGGGGCAGTCCGCTGGAATTTCTCCCCAGGAACTCACGGAAATCTGGATGGCAGCGGCAAATATGGAGCGCCTGCTGGTCAAGGACAAAACAGCTCTGGGCCGTGCCCTTCTTTCCCGGCTCAAGTCTGCAAAACCTTTTAATCAGATGGTCTGGTCCCTGTCCCGTATCGGCGCAAGGGAGCTTTTGTATGGATCAGTGGATCGGGTGGTGCCCCCCGGCGAGGCCGCAGTCTGGATCAGAAAACTTTTAAAGGGCAAATGGCCTGACAGGGAACCTGTGGCCGCAGCCGCAGCCCGGATGGCCAGAAAAACCGGGGACAGAACAAGGGATCTGGATAATGAAACAGTGAGCGAACTCATTGGCTGGCTTGAAATCCATTCCCTTAAAAAAGCCTGGTCAGGGGTAATAGAGGAAAAAGTGGCCATGGATACCCGGGAAAAGAGTTCTGTTTTTGGTGAAAGTCTTCCCCTGGGTCTGGTACTTAAATCAGATTAAAAATAAAAATCAAAAGTATATTAAAATAATGTTTGACTTTTATTAATTTTCTGTATATTATCTTTGGGTGTTTGTCAGTAAGGGTAAAAAAAATCTGCCTGAAAGATTCTGACACATATATTGTTTTTTTTTGATCTTTGAAAACTGGTCAGTGCAATCAATAGAGCGGGTCTTTTTTCAGCCGGAAGAATTTATTTTATAAAAGTCTGTCATGGAAGATCTATCATGGAAAAGACTGTCGTGGAGGAATCCAATGCAGAAAAATCTATTTTAGATAACTTTATGATGGGTTAATTTTAGAGGAATCTGTCTGGGAAAAATCAATTTTATAAGGAATTATAACTGGAGAGTTTGATTCTGGCTCAGAATGAACGCTGGCGGCGTGCTTAACACATGCAAGTCGAACGAGAAAGCGGGCTTCGGTCCGTGAGTAGAGTGGCGCACGGGTGAGTAACACGTGGATAATCTACCTTTGAATCTGGAATAACCTTTTGAAAGAAAGGCTAATACCGGATAAAGTCATAATGCCCCCGGGTATAATGATGAAAGTCTGCCTCTGATGTAAGCAGACGTTTGAAGATGAGTCCGCGCACC
>JAWOEJ010000071.1:0-10049 GCA_046482845.1 Desulfobacteraceae bacterium
GGCAGAAAGAATCAATGGACAGATCATCTCACACGGCAGGCCCTTAAAGACAGATATCCTGCCCGGTCCGTGTATAAACTCATGGAAATACAGAAGAAATTCAAAATAATGAAAAAAGGGGATCATGTGCTGGACCTGGGGTGCGCTCCTGGGTCATGGCTGATGTATGCGGCTGAAGCTGTCGGTGGAAAAGGCTCAGCTGCAGGTATTGACTTAAAGGATGTGAGTGTCAGTCTCCCGCCGAATGCAGCAGCCTTTGTTGGAGATATTTTTAAAATGGGTGACACAGAATGGGCCCAAAAAATTTACAATGTTGTGCTCAGTGACATGGCGCCCTCCACCACTGGAAGAAAGGAAGCCGATGCAGCCCGTTCCTTTGAATTGAGCCTGACTGCCCTGGAAAAAGCCAGCATCCTGCTTGCGCCCGGGGGCAATTTTGTATGTAAAATTTTCCAGGGAAGTGATTTTAAAATATTTGAAGAAAAGGTAAAGACAAATTTTATGCAGCACAAAATATTTAAACCGGAGAGTTGCAGAAAATCAAGCAAAGAGATATATATCATTGGAACAGGAAAAAAATAAGGAGGAAATCTATATGTCAGGACATAATAAATGGTCATCCATCAAGCACAAAAAGGGTGCTGCAGATGCAAAAAGGGGTAAGATCTTTACCAAACTGATCAAGGAGATTACCATTGCCGCCCGCATGGGCGGCGGAGACCCGGACTCCAATCCGCGGTTGAGAACGGCCATTGCCGCGGCAAAGGCCCAGAACATGCCCAAGGATAACCTTGAAAGGGGAATTAAAAAAGGAACCGGCGAGCTGGAGGGCGTGGATTACGAAGAGATGACCTATGAGGGATACGGCCCGGGGGGCGTTGCCGTTCTGGTGGAATGCCTTACAGACAATAAAAACAGAACCGTTGCCGATGTAAGATATATTTTCAGCAAGGCCGGCGGCAACATCGGTACGGACGGATGTGTGTCATGGATGTTTGATAAAAAAGGGCTGATCTCTGTGTCCAAAGAAGAAACAGACGAGGACACCCTCATGGAGATCGCCCTGGAATCGGGTGCCGAAGATGTCAAGGACGAAGGAGACTGTTTTGAGGTGATCACAGACCCTGAAGATTTTGAAGCGGTCAGGGATGCCGTTGAAAAGGCCTCAATAAAGTATGATCTGGCCGAAGTGACCATGATTCCCCAGACCATGACAAAGCTTGAGGGCAAAGAAGCAGAACAGATGTGCAGATTCATGGAAGCCCTGGATGACTGTGACGATATCCAGAATTTTTATTCCAATGCAGATATTCCTGATGAAGTGCTCAACGCCATGTGAGTTATACTCTGCCTCATCTTTGAATTCAGCCCGTCACAATCAATAAGGGGGTCAATATTTTGACCCCTTATTTTTTAGCGCTTAAGTGCAATCATCCGCTGTACCGCCTTTAACGCATCCTTTCTTACACTTTCAGGTACCTTTATCTCACCGGTGCCGTTTTCAAGACTGGTGACAATATCTGCCAGTCCTATTTTTTTCATGTCCCGGCAGTACATTTTTTCTGATGCCGGATAAAATTTTTTTTCAGGATTCTGTCTGGACAGGGGATAAATAAGGCCCACCTCTGTACCAACGATAAACTCCTTTTTGTCAGAGGCTTTTGCAAACCGCAGCATGCCTGACGTACTTTCCACGGCATCTGCCATTTCAAGAACCACTGGCGGGCATTCCGGATGGGCCATGAATACGGCGTCAGGATATCTTTTTCTGACTTTTTCAACATCCGCCTTGGTCAGAGTGTCGTGATAGGGACAGAAGCCCTCCCAGAGATGGATGGTTTTACTGCTGTTGGCAGCTGCATACCGGGCAAGATTTCTGTCCGGGGTCATGAGCAGTTCACTGCTGTCCAGGCTGTTCACAACCTCCACTGCATTGGCAGAGGTGCAGCAGATATCAGACAGGGCCTTGACCGCTGCTGTTGAATTAACATAGGTGACCACGGGAATATTGCCGAGTTCAGCTTTTTTTGCCTTCAGGGCCTGCGGGGTTACCATATCGGCCATGGGACAGCCGGCATCTGCTGCCGGCAGAAGTACCTGTTTGTCAGGGGAAAGTATGGATGCGGTTTCAGCCATGAACTGAACCCCGCAGAATACAATGATATCTGCATCTGTATCAGCTGCCTTTATGCTCAGTTCCAGGGAATCTCCACAAAGATCGGCCAGATCCTGTATCTCAGGGGGTTGATAATTATGAGCCAGAATAACAGCGTTTTTTTCTTTTACCAGTCGTTTGATTTTTTCTCTCATTTTGTCCATCCAAATGTACGGGTCATAAAACAGGCAAAGATGCCTGATTCATCTTTTATTTCAAGGCCTGTGGGTCGGAATCGTTCATGTAAAGGATATCTGTCCCCTCTGGAACAATGAATTCAAATAAGGAAGCCTCTAAGGGCCTGAATTGAATATTACTGAATTTCAGAGTTGTTGTGTCGCCATAGATATTGGTGGTTACAACGGTTCTGATTTCAACACTTTCCTGATCAATGCAGATCATTATTTCTTTTATTTCAGGGTCTTTTTGTTCAGGCACCAGTTTCAGCTCAGCAGTTCTGTCTTCTTGTTTTGTCAGGGAAATATCATATTTTTCCCTGACAATGGAAAAGTCAGAAAGAAAAGCGCCCCCTGCACCTGCTTTGAAAAACGATCCGGCATTGCCCTTGACCACCTGATTCTCATCCGGTCTGTAGATCCATAAGCTGCTGCCGTCTGTTATGATCTGGTTTTTTTCCGGTTTCTGATATTCCCATCTCATTTTACCGGGATAACTGAAAAAGGCCCGGCCATATGCCTCCTCTGTCATCTCAATGGCCTTTAAACAGGATATCTGGTAAAAGGAGGCTGAAAAATCTTTGCCTGAATATTTTTTTTCAATCTGATTTAAAATTTTTTCTTTCCCGGACAGGGAGGCATTGTCCGCCCCAAAAGCAGGTGCAGCACAGATAAAAACCAAAAATGCCAACAGAACTTTTGTCCATAAGGGTTTTATAACGGCCATGCCCTGACAGGCACAGCAAAGCATGAAAGAATCCAGACACCTAAATGGTTCTTTCATATAAAATGCAGAAACCTTTAATTCGTTTTTTTCCATAATTATAGAACTCATTGTATCTGAACAGTCCTTTTTTTAAATAACATTCATGATGCACACCATCACAAAGAAAAATGAAATAGAAGAGTGCCGTCCCCAGGTGAAGTTACAGGTCGGTTGAATGCGTGACATTGTTCCGGCGGGAACTCTATCTAACGGGAACTCTACCTAATAAGTTCTGAAATGTTTTTTCTCTTGTCCTGGGCGTAAAGCCGTCTGAGTTTGGGTTTTTCAATTTTACCAGTTGGATTTCTCGGCACATCATCAAAAATTATTTTTCTTAAACGTTTGTACCTGGGAAGGCCTTTCCCAAAGTCAACAACCTCCATTTTGGTCATCCGGCATTCCGGTTTAACCGAAATAATACCTGCAGGTATCTCCCCCAGCCGGTCGTCAGGCACGCCGATAACTGCAATATCGAGAATTTTTTTGTTCTCCATGAAAAAATGCTCTATCTCCACAGGAAAAATATTTTCTCCGCCGCATATGATCACATCTTTTTTCCGGTCCACCAGCCATATGTATCCGGACATATCGTAGCGGGCCACATCACCTGTATGAAGCCACCCGTTTTTTAATGTTTTCCGGGTTTCTTCAGGATTTTTATAGTAGGCCTTCATCACCCCGGGCCCTTTTACCAGAAGCTCACCGGTTTCTCCCCTGGGAAGGGGCTCCCCCTTACCGTCAACAATGCTGCACTCCCAGTCAAAACCCGGCACGCCAATGGCACCGACTTTGTGGGTATTTTCAATTCCCAGGTGAACACAGCCCGGACCGGTGGTTTCAGTCAGCCCGTAATTGGTATCATAATCATGGTGGGGGAAATATTCCTTCCACTCCCTGACAAGACTTGGCGGAACAGGCTGAGCACCGATGTGCATCAACCGCCACTGGTCCAGCCGGTATTGAAAAATATCAAGTTTTCCGTTTTCAATGGCATTGAGGATATCATAGGCCCAGGGGACAAGAAGCCATACAATGGTGACATTTTCCTCGGATACCGCTTCAAAGATCCATTCCGGTTTTACCCCTCTTAAAATAACGCTTTTCCCCCCCACCACAAAACTGCCCATCCAGTGCATCTTTGCCCCTGTATGGTACAGGGGCGGAATGCAGAGGAACACATCCTCATGGGTCTGGTTGTGGTGACGGTTTTCAACGTAACAGGCATGCTCAAGGTTTCTATGAGTCAGCAGAACCGCCTTGGGCATTCCAGTGGTTCCGGAAGTAAAATAAAGGGCTGCGTCATCTTCAATTTTTATTTCAACTTCAGGCGGAACGTCGTCTCTGTGGAGCGCTGCAAAATCTTTATAAGGAATGGCGTAATCCGGGCACTTTTCCCGAGGTCCTGTAAATATCCAGGTTTTTACATTTTTTTCAAGGGACTTCTGGATCTCAGCCAGTCTGTCAATAAACTCCTCTCCAAAAATAAACACCTCGGCATCAGACACTTCAGTACAGAGTTTTATCTTGTCTGATTCAAATCTGAAATTAAGCGGAACAACCCAGGCGCCGGTGCTGAGTATACCAAAATAAACAGGCAGCCATTCCAGACAATTTGTCATCAGCTGCACCACTTTATCATTTTTTTTAATTCCCCGGCTGACCAGGGCATGGGCCAGGCGGTTGGCCTCTCTGTAGAACTGATCCCAGGTGATCTCCCTTCTAAGGTTCTCTCCGGGACTGCGCTCAACAAGCGCGGTTTCTTCCTTGTACCGCCGGCTGTTCCTTGCCAGAATCTCTGTGATGACCATTTGATATCTTCCTGAAGGTAAAAAAACTTTCGTATTTCAAAAACAAAAATCCTGCTGTGCACTATAGACACAGCAGGATCATATTTCAAGACAAGTTTTTATTTTTTATTTCTTGTTTTCATTAACTTCTTCAAAATCAGCATCCACCACATCCTCGTCCTTGCCGGATGCACCTGATTTGCCGGCTGCATCCTGTGCTGCCTGCTGGCCGCTGTCACCTGCTGCTGCCTGCTGATACATGGCCTCTGCCAGCTTATGGGACACCTGGGTCAGTTCCTCACTCTTTTTGGTAATGGCATCCTTGTCATCACCGTCTTTTACCTGTTTTAATGCTTCAACAGCCGACTCAATGTTCTTTTTGGTGTCAGCATCCACCTTGTCGCCGTGCTCCCTGAGTGTTTTTTCTGTCTGATCAATAAGGGACTCAGCAGTATTCCTGGCATCCACCAGTTCCTTCTTTTTCCGGTCTTCATCTGCGTGCATTTCTGCATCCTTGACCATTTTATCAATTTCATCTTCGGAAAGACCGCTGGCAGCGGTGATGCGTATGGACTGCTCCTTGCCGGTGGCTTTGTCTTTGGCTGATACAGAAACAATTCCGTTGGCATCAATGTCAAAGGAAACCTCAATCTGCGGGGTTCCCCGGGGTGCCGGCGGAATATCGGTCAGCTCGAACTGACCCAGGGTCTTGTTCCCGGAAGCCATTTCACGCTCTCCCTGGAGTACATGGATGGAAACCGCCGGCTGATTGTCTGCTGCCGTTGAAAAGACCTGACTCTTTTTGGTTGGAATGGTGGTGTTCTTTTCAATGAGCTTTGTCATAACACCGCCCAGAGTCTCAATCCCCAGGGAAAGCGGGGTTACATCAAGGAGGAGCACATCGTTGACATCTCCCTGAAGAACACCCCCCTGGATGGCCGCGCCCAGGGCAACCACCTCGTCAGGGTTGACGCCTTTATGGGGTTTTTTCCCGAAAATTTTCTCCACCCTTTCCTGAACAGCCGGCATACGGGTCATGCCTCCCACAAGAACAACCTCGTTAATATCTCCAGCACTGATTCCGGCATCCTTTAAAGCGGTTCTGCATGGTTTTTCAAGGTTGTCAAGAAGATCAGACACAAGGGATTCAAGTTTTGCCCTTGTCAATTTTACATCCAGATGTTTTGGACCGCTGGCATCTGCTGTGATAAACGGCAGATTGACATCTGTTGATACCGCGCTTGACAGCTCCATTTTTGCTTTTTCAGCGCCTTCTTTGAGCCGCTGCAGCGCCATTTTATCGTTTCTAATATCAATGCCCTGCTCTCTTTTAAATTCATCTGCAATATAATCAATAATGCGCAGATCAAAATCCTCACCGCCAAGATGGGTGTCTCCGTTGGTAGATTTTACTTCAAACACACCGTCTCCTATTTCAAGCACAGACACATCAAAGGTTCCGCCGCCAAGGTCAAATACTGCAATTTTTTCATCGCCTTTTTTGTCCAGGCCATAGGCCAGGGCAGCAGCAGTGGGTTCGTTTATAATACGCTTGACATCAAGACCGGCTATCTTGCCGGCATCCTTGGTGGCCTGGCGCTGGGAGTCGTTAAAGTATGCAGGAACGGTAATAACCGCTTCCTTTACCTCTTCGCCCAGATAATCTTCAGCTGTTTTTTTGATATTGGCCAGTATAAACGAAGAAATTTCAGCCGGGCTGTGCTGTTTGCCCCTGAGGTTTATCCGGGTATCTCCGTTTGACGCTTCCTCTATCTTGAACGGGAGCACATTGATATCATTCTGTACCTGGTCTGATTTGAATTTCCGTCCTATCAGTCTTTTAACACCGAATACCGTATTTTCCGGATTGGTAATGGCCTGCCGTTTTGCTGTCTGGCCCACCAGGCGGTCTTCCCCTTCTGTTACTGCCACAACTGACGGTGTGGTGCGTCCGCCTTCTGAGTTGTTGATAACCTTTGCCTCTCCGCCTGTCTCCACAACCGCGACACATGAATTGGTTGTTCCAAGATCGATGCCTATTGTCTTTCCCATGATTTTATCCTCCTGATTATATATATTCTTTTATTTATTTGAAATTTTAATTTTACCGTGTTTCTGCAAAACCAGTGGTTCACTTTTCCTCACTGCAGTCACTGTTCTCTGCGTCCTTTTTCTCTGGTGCCCTGGAAACAATCACCATGGACGGCCTGATGAGTCTGTCATTGAGAAGGTATCCCTTTTGAAGCTCTGCGATCACGGTATTCTCTGGATACTCACTGGACTCTGCCTGGGTAACCGCCTGATGAAAAGCCGGATCAAAAGGTTCTCCTTTTGCTTTAATTGGTTTTACATTGAATTGTTCAAAAAGCTTAAGAACTTCCTTCAATGTCAGGTTCACACCCTCAAGCACCCCGTTTTCTGTTTTATTGCCACTGCCGGTACTGACAGCCCTTTCAAGGTTGTCCACAACCGCTAAAAGGCTTTTGATAAGGGATTCATTGGCAAATTTTTTAAAATCAGCCAATTCCCTGGCAGACCTTTTTTTATAGTTATCAAGCTCAGCAGAAAGTCTTAGAACACGATCCTTTTCTGATGCAAGGGCTTCTTCAAGGGCTTTTATTTTTTCATCAGACTTTTTATTGTTTTTTTTGAAAAATCCCTTCATGGTGCTGTCGTCTTTTTTTTCAACATCTTCTTGACTTTCATTTTTCTCAATGTTTAAATCTTCATTGACGTCAGCATTTTTTTCCCGGGTTTCTTTCTGATTGTCTGTTTGACTTTCAGTACTGGAATTTTGAGATTCCATGTTATTCGCTGTTCTGTTTTTTTCTATCACTCTTTTCTCCTGATTTGATTTTCTTAACCTGGAAACAATTCTCATTCAATTATATCAGTTAAAAGCAGATAACAATTGCATGTAAAAGCTGTCATGCAGAATCAAATATAACGCTTCACTGTAACATCCTTTACCGGATCGGCCACTACAACTGAAAGGCCACAACATAATGATGAAAGCATCAGCTGACTTTTAACACTTAAAAACGTGCATATAAATTTTAATGGCAGGTCAAAGATTTCTTTTTTGTAATTTTAAAATTGCCTTAAAATCATATGTTCAATTTGGAGAAAAAAATAAGACTGTTTGGTATGATGTCAAGATATAAAAAAAGAAGGGATAATAAAAAAGAAAACCCGGCTGCCCGGAAAATCACAAGATACTGCATAACCGGGATCGATCCACGACACAGATGATATCACTTATCGCTGCTTCCTTCCGGACCTGACGAGGTTCATGACCTTCTGTTACGCGGCGACCGGTCAGAATACCTGTACAGGATCAACCAGACAGCCGGGAATTTATTTTTATACATTATTATAATCCTTTTTTCAAGGGTAAAACTTTAATTCCTTTGTTTCTTTTACTCGATCATCAAGTTTTTTGAATACCGCCGCCCTGCCATAAAAACTTGATAACCGAGTTTTACTCGATTTACAGGTTTTTAGAAGAACCGATTACGGGCAGCGCTGTTCAAAACATGTGATGATCGAGATAAAGGGGTTGCACAAGCGCCTGGAATAAATTATATATAACCCACATGTCCTGGCGGACACAACGAAGCATGAAAGCTTTTAGCTTTTAGCTTTTAGCTGTTAGCTTTTAGCTGTTAGCTGTTAGCTGAGTACTGACGGCTGTTAGCTGAGTACTGACGGCTGTTAGCTGAGTACTGACGGCTGATGGCTTTCATATAAAATTCCTGAGTAAAAAAGCACAGCCAGTATCAACCTGTTTCCCCTAAAGTGTTTATTAAAAAAGAGCTTTATGGATAAAAAACCAAGCTATAGAGAACTTGAAACGCGGGTGCATGAGCTGGAAAAAAAGCTTGAAACCCTGAATTCTTCTGAATTTTCAGAATATACCGGGTTCAAGAAAAACAGAATCATGGCGCTTGAAGATCTCGTGGATGTGAAATCCATACAGTCAATGATGGATGATTTCTACGATCTCACAAACATAGGCATAGCTGTCCTGAATAAACAAGGTGATATTCTGGTGGCAAAGGGATGGCAGGATATCTGTACCAAATTTCACCGTGTCCACCCTGAAACCGCAAAAAACTGCCTTGAAAGTGATCTTGAGCTGTCAAACGGAGTTGAGCCGGGTACCTTTAAAGTCTACCATTGTAAAAACGGCATGCTGGATATTGCCACTCCCATTGTTGTGGAAGGCGAAAAAATAGGCACCCTTTTTCTGGGGCAGTTTTTGTTTACAGATGAAACAGTCGACATTGAAGCCTTTCGTCAGCAGGCACGCAAATATGGATTTAATGAAACAGAATATATTGAGGCATTAGAACGGGTCCCCCGCTGGAGCCGGGAAACCGTCAACACGGTCATGAGGTTTTATACCAAATTCGCCCATCTCATCTCAGAACTGGGGTATAGAAACCTTAAACTTGATCAAAGCATCAAAGAAAAAAATTTCCTGCTGAAGATGCTGGATGAAAGCAGATCAAAATTTCAGGACATGGTTGAAAATCTCAATGATGTTATTTACACCATAAATCCCCAGGGAACTATTACCTATATAAGTCCGCAGATAAAAAATATTTTGGGATACGCCCCTGAAGAACTGGTTAATGAGAATTTCCAGAATTATATCCACAGTGACGACCTTGAAAGAGTTTCCGATTCCCTGAAAGCCGTTTTTGACAACAGAATTCATCCCAGTGAATACAGGGTCATGACAAAGGATGGAACCTGGCGCTGGGTAAGAACCTCAACCCGGCCCATTGTCAAAAACAATACAATTATAAGCCTCCACGGGGTGCTTGTTGATATTCATCAGCGTAAAAAATCAGAAGACAAACAGAAAACGCTTCAGGCACAGCTTTCCAGCGCCATGGAAATTGCCATGCTCAGCCACTGGGAATACGATGTCATCAATGACCTGTTCTTTTTTAATGACCAGTTCTACAAAATTTTTCGCACCACAGCAGAAGATGCAGGCGGATATACAATGTCATCTGCGGAATATGCCGACCGGTTTGTCCATCCAGAAGACAGTCATATGTCCGCCGCCGCATGCAGCAGCCACAACCGTGACCGCGACCATCAGACCCGCTGACCGAACCACCACTCATCTCCTCCGTCGAGCTCACCGTAGT
>JAWOEJ010000171.1:0-12743 GCA_046482845.1 Desulfobacteraceae bacterium
ATTTATTTTCAAATTCCTCCAGCACATTGGCGGTCAGGGCAATAATCGGCACACGCCGGTTTACCCCCATATTTTTCTCTTCCTGCCGAATTCTGCGGGTCGCTTCAAACCCATCCATATCCGGCATATTGATATCCATAAAAATCAGATCAAATTTTAAAGGAGAGCCGGCGTATATATTAAACGCCTCAAGCCCGTTATCAGCCGTTTCAGTACAATATCCAGCTTTTGTCAGAAAAAGTTCAGTCATCTTCTGATTAACAGGATTGTCCTCAGCCAGAAGAATGGATATGGACCTTTTAAAATCCTCTGTTATGGAATGTGATGTTATTGTTTTTATCTCACCTGTTTTCGATTCCAGGCTGTTATTTCCCAGAATGGCGGCAATCATGGTAAAAAACTTTTTTTTCTGCACAGGTTTTACCAGAAAACCGTGAAATCCCTCTTTTTTTAACTGCTCAAATCCTCCGGGAACGGGGAGAACACAGGCCATAAGGGGAACAGGCCGTGCCTGGAAAGAGGACAAAGCGATCTTTCTGATCTGTCTGCCAATTTCAATGGTTGATTCCATGTTCCGGCTTCCCCCGTCAATAATACCGATATCATAGTTTTTCAGGGGATTTTTTTTGAAAAAGGACATGAGTTTACCGGCATCAGGAGCATCTGATGATTCACCGGGTGCATCTGGCGGATAAGGGGATATGCAGCAATAGTCTACTGTCATGCCCTCCCTGGGAAATGCATGCTTTAAAATATCAATCAGTGAATCGTCCCTGGCAAGAAAAAATGCTTTTTTCCCGGAAAGAACAGCTGGCCGGGCAGCCTCTTTTCCGGCTGTTTCCCCTTTTTTAACAGGTATCTTAAAGCTGAACCGGCTTCCTTTTCCAGGCTGGCTTTCAACGCTTACGCGCCCTTTCATTTTCTCAACAATTCTTCTGCAGATGGCAAGGCCAAGCCCTGTACCGCCATATTGCCTTGTGGTGGTTTCATCAGACTGCACAAAGGGTTTGAACAGCTCATTTATCTTGTCCCTGGATATCCCCACGCCTGTATCACAAACTGACAATTGAAGATCAATATCATTGTTTCTTTCATTTTCTGCGTCCAGGCAGAGTTCAATTTTCCCTTTAGATGTAAATTTGGCTGAATTTCCCAGCAAATTCAACAGCAGCTGCCGGACCCTGTGCGGGTCTCCCCTGACACTGGCAGGAACAGCATCTGATATATGACATGCCAGCTCAACCTGGGTTTCATCTATTTTTGACCGCACCATTTCAAGCACTTCAAAACATAAAATCTCAGGGTCAAAATCTATGGTTTCAAGGACCAGCTCGCCGGCTTCGACTTTGGAAAAATCAAGAATATCATTGACAATGGACAAAAGTACCTGACAGCTTTTTTTTGTATTTTCAAGAAACCCCTGCTGTTCATCACTAAGCGTTGTATCAGAAAGCAGGTCTGTATATCCGATGATACCGTTAAGCGGTGTTCTTATTTCATGGCTCATCCTGGCCAGAAAATCCGTTTTGGCTTTTGAAGCGGCATTGGCTTTTTGTGTAAGAATTTTAGATTTTTCCATGGCATGGGCAAGCTGTTCATTGCTGGTTTTTAAATCAGCCAGAATTTTTTTTTCCCGTTCAATTCTCTCAATTCTTGCAAAGACCTCGGCTGTTGAAAAAGGTTTATTCACATAATCAGTGGCACCTGCATTGATAATATCACTATAGGAGTATTCTGCTGAAAAGCCTGTCATTATTATAAAATCAAGATCAGGAAACCTGTTTTTCACCATCTGCATGAGATCAATACCATTGATACCGCCCATATAAATATCTGATATAACCAGATCCACCTGGTCCTGCTGAATAATTTTCCAGGCAGTTTCACCGCTGTCTGCCTCCAGACAGGCATAGCCCTTAAGGGAAAAAAATCTGACAAGAATATTGAGCATATTTTCATCATCATCAACGATGAGAATTTTTCTTATCACAGCGCCCCTTCCACTTCTGACGGTACATTATGCTTTGCACTCGATGATCAGGGATTAACAAGTATGAATGAATCAAATCCATCCCTGGTTACAATTTATTCAGACACCCGTTCCACATACTCCCGGGTTCTGGTGTCAATTTTCACCATCTGCCCCTCATCCACAAAAGGAGGCACCTGGATTTCAAACCCTGTCTCCAGAGTGGCCGGCTTGGTACTGCCCGTTGCAGTATCTCCTTTTGCCCAGGGTTCAGACTTTGTTATCCTCAGATTTACAAAATTCGGCAGGGTAAGTCCAATGGCCCGCTCTCCAAAAAAAAGAACCGTGCATACTGTATTTTCAATCAGAAGATCAACCGCATCACCGACCTGTTCCTTTGAGAGAAACTCCTGGGCATAGGTGGAGGTGTTCATAAAGCAGTAGCTTTCAGGCTCTGCATAAAGATACTCCATCTCCTGCTCCTCAAGATCTGCTTTATTGAATTTATCCCCTGACCGGAAGGTTTTTTCAAACTGAGCCCCGGTGATCATGTTTTTAAGCTTGCATTTATAAAGGGACTGTCCCTTTCCAGGTTTTTTAAACTGAAAATCCACAACCACAAAGGGGTCATTGTCCATCTCAATTTTCAATCCCTTTCTGAGATCACTTGATTCGTACATATACGTCTCCTGTAAATATTGATTCGATATAACCCACATGTCCTGGCGGACACAACAAAGCATGAAAGCTGTTAGCTGTTAGCTGAGTACTGATGTCTGATGGCTGATGGCTTTCATATAAACGACCAAGATGCACAGCATCACAACAAAGAATGAAAACAGCATGAGGCCGCCAGCATATTGTTCCACCCCGATATAAAAGCACAATATGAAGGATTTAGCAATCATCACATGAAAAACAACTTGATTTTTTACCCCTAAAAAAAGTATATATAGTCTGAAATTATGCTTTATTTCCATAAAGCACAACACATAACCTTCATGCAGAGACCCTGAAATCAGAAACCTCAAAACAAACTTTTTAAAACTCAATGATCAAGTTTTTATACCTGATTTCTCGAAAATGGGGTCAGGTAAATGTCAACATTAAAAAACTTGATCACCAGGGAAAAGGCTTTTTACTGAAATGATACTTATTATTGATTTCGGCTCACAATTTAACCAGCTCATAGCAAGACGTGTCAGGGAAAATGAAATTTACTGCCAGGTGGAGCCCGCTGGTATTGATCTGAGCACAATTAAAAAAATGAACCCTGAAGGCATTATTCTGTCAGGCGGTCCGTCAAGTATATACGAGAAAAACAGTCCGTCAACAGATACAGGGATATTCTCCCTTGGCATACCCATCCTGGGAATCTGCTACGGCATGCAGTTCATGGTCCACGCCCTTGGCGGTACCATAGAAAGATCTGAAAAACGGGAATATGGCTTTGCTGATCTGAACATAAAAAATAAAAAATTTTTATTTAATGGCATGGAAAACAGTCTTCACTGCTGGATGAGCCACGGCGATTCAACATTAACCCTTCCTGATGGATTTGAAGTCACAGCTTCCACTGAAAACACGGAAATTGCAGCAGTTGCTGATTTCAAAAACCAGTTTTTCGGACTTCAGTTCCACCCGGAAGTTGAGCACACGGAAAACGGCCGGGAAATGATCAAAAATTTTCTCAGGGATGTATGCCAGTGCAGAAAAAACTGGACAATGGAATCCTTTGCCAGCAACGCCATTGACCAGATCAAGCAGGCGGTTCAGGATAAAAAAGTAATCATGGGTCTTTCCGGAGGGGTGGACTCCTCTGTGGCTGCCATGCTCATCCACAGGGCCATAGGTAAAAATCTCTACTGCATATTTGTTGACAACGGCGTTTTAAGAAAAAATGAAAAACAAAGCCTTGAAAAAAGCCTGTTAAAAAACCTGGATATGAACATCAAATTTGTGGACGCACAGAAAAAATTCCTTGATGCCCTGAACAATGTCACAGACCCTGAACAAAAAAGAAAAAAAATCGGAAACACCTTTATCCAAGTATTTGACGAGGAAGCCTCTAAAATTGAAGGGGCTGCATTTCTCGGCCAGGGAACCCTGTACCCGGATATCATTGAGTCAAAATCCGCTTTTGGCGGACCCACCTCCATTATAAAATCCCACCATAATGTCGGTGGGCTGCCTGAAAAAATGAAATTAAAACTTATTGAGCCCCTGCAGCTTCTTTTCAAGGATGAAGTCAGAAAACTCGGCCTTGAACTGGGGTTAAACGAAGACCTGGTCTGGCGCCAGCCTTTCCCCGGCCCTGGACTTGCCATAAGGATCATGGGCGTGGTTACACCGGAGCGCATCTTCATACTCAGGGAAGCGGATTCCCTGCTCATCACCGAGATAAAAAAAGCTGGATACTATAAAAAACTCTGGCAGTCCTTTGCCGTTCTCCTCCCTGTTAAAAGTGTGGGAGTTATGGGAGACAAGAGAACCTATGACAACTGTATTGCCATAAGGGCTGTCACCAGCAAAGATGCCATGACAGCTGACTGGGCAAGAATTCCCCATGACCTGCTTGCCCGGATTTCCAATCGTATCATCAATGAAGTAGACGGTGTCAACCGGGTTGTATATGACATCACGTCCAAACCCCCGGGAACCATTGAATGGGAATAACATATGTCACAGAAAAAAAAAGAGTCAACTCTAAAAGATTTTACCATTGATCATGAGCTGGCAGACAAAGAGGAAGACCTGGGCGGAACCATGTACCGGGAAGAAATCAACAGCCTTAGAATAGAAAAACTCGGCAACCGGGTTACCATTATCTCTGTCATTCTTCCCTGCCTTATCGGTGCGGTTCTCTTTTTCTCCTATATGGATATCAAGGAAAGAATGGTCAGTGCTCAGGACACAGAACAGAGCAAGGTTGAAACAATCACCACGGAACTTGAGGATAAAATCAATGCAATGAACGTAGACCTTGCCGAAACCCAGCATCTTATAAAAACCCGGCTGCCTGACATTGAAAAACGCATCAACGGTATTGAAGCAGACAGTGCTGCGCTTTTTTCAAAAAAAGCAGACGCAAAAAAAGTTGATAAAACCCTTGAAACGCTTGTTCAGCAGGTAGATAATAATACAAAACAATACAAAACTGCCCTTAATCTCCTGGACAGAACCAATAATGAAACCATCGGCATTATAAAGGATACAACAAAGCGGCTTAAAAAAGAAATAAAAGCAGTTAAAGAACTTGTCAGCACACGCACAGAAAAAATCGAAACCTCTCTTCTGGCAAAAATTAAAAATTCGGTTCAAAAGGATATAGACCAAATCTCTATCCTTGAAAATGACCTGGAAAAATACAGGAAAGAGACGGCCAGGACGTTAAAGGAAATCAGCCTTGTGGGAAAAAAGCTCAATACCCTTGAAACGACCAGGGTTGACAAAGCATATATAGATAAGGAGATCAAGGAAATCCAGTCCCGGCTCAATGCCGGACTTAAAAAATTATCTTCTGAAATTTCAGCTTTCCAGAAAAACAGCAACGGCATACAAGATCCAGATACAACAGATAAAATCAAAGAAACGCCCCTTTTAAAAGATACACAGCCCGGTGAAATTTTTGAAAAAGACCTTAAACAGTAAACCCTCACCTTGAAAACACAGGCCCTTACTCGAACATGACCTCAGACAGCTCGGAAATGGCTAAAACCGCAGGCACAGCAACTGAAACCCGTCTTATAAACCAAAAGCTCGATTTTACGGCATCATACATCAGTGTAAAGACCATCCGCGCAGGCATTGAAAAAGCCCCTGAATCTGCAACAGAACTTACCATAAACGCACTTGCTTCAATCCTCAAATCCACCCGATTTGACTCAGAAAAACAGGACCTTTTTCTTTACAGGGAAGCCTGCAAAGCAATGGTATCCCTGGTCCGTTTAAATAGAAACAAATTGTCACACCTGATCATCCCCACCCTTCAGACCATGCTTGTAAAGAGCAGCAAAAACCGCCACAGGGCCATTGCAGAAGGTCTTGGGGCTCTGCCCCTTAACAGGCCGTCCTTTCCATATGAACCTGAACCGGAAACCTGTTTTACCCTGACCTCCTTTGAAAAACTTGTTGAAAAACTGAAGATCAGAAATATCAGAAAAATGAAATGGTTTGGAAGAAGCCTTACCGGTAAGACCCTGGAAAACAGAACCGGTGTTATAAAATTTGTAAACCCAAAAGACGCTCCATTTGCCCTGACCCTTGAAACAGGGTGGATGGATTTTCTTACCCCTGTTTTTCAAAACAGGAATGTTGAATTTGATATCCCTGTACCAATAAGATCAGAAACATCATCCCTTTTTAAACTCCAGGAAATTCCGGCAAAATTGGGTTTGAACAACAAAAATCAGGGAGATATTTTTGCCATTGCATTTACAGCTGATCACAATTATTTCAGATATCCCAATGAAAAGGCTGCAGCTTTGTCAAAAAAAGAGCTGGTAAAAATCCTCAATCAGAATGCCTGGCTTCTCGGCTGCTGCACATCCCTTGGCATTGTTCATACCTCACCCATTCCCCTTTTTCACAACCGGGTACAGCAAAACAGACGTCATGATCTCGGGGTATACCGCTGGGAACAGGGAGGGAGGCTGGACAGGTGGCTTGAATCGAGCAGATATCCCAATTTTGCGGCTTCGGGATTACGGGACTTTGAACACTTTGAATTATTAAAAAACGATAGGAAAAGATGCCATTATATGGGATCCCATCTCTTAAGTCTGGTACTGGTGGCTGGCAGCTACTTTAGAAATCTTGCGCCACAATTAAGGGGAAAGGACGAGAACGGCCAGCCTGTGAACGCCACTGCATTATTTGACAAAGCCCTGTTCAAACAGATCATTGACACTTCGGTCAGGGCCTATTTCAAAGGATTTACAGGAAGTCACACGGGACAGATGCCTGAAATTTCCAGTGCATTCATGGACGCACTCATTGAAAAAATGGGTATTGACGATCATATGGAGGAGGTATTAAGAATAAACGACCAAAACGATATGGATCAGAAGGCCTTTGAAAATTTTCTGATGGAAAGAGGCTTTAACAGGGAAACAATTGCTGTTTTAAAAAAAGGGGAAAAAGAGATCACCATTAATACCGGCCCCCACCTTGGCGGGTTTAATCAGAGAATATCTGTTCCCCAGTTGACAGATTTTCTCTTTACCTGCTCTGCCCTGTGCATCTCTGAGAAATACACCAGGGAAAATGGGTTGAACCCCTTATGAAATTAAGATATGCTGTACCCATAGCAGACTGTTTTTATCCGGAAACACCCAGAGAGCAGAGATTCTTTTTCCATTGACCGCGCACAGCAGATAAAGTACGCGGGGAAAAAATATCCCTGAAAGGAAAAAAAATGTCCAAACAACATCCTGAATGCCCTCTGTACAATCATTCAACCTGCAGAGAACTGCACAATCCAAAACTTTGTGCCATTGTCAGAGAGGATAAATCCTGCTACAAAAAACAGCAGAAGCCAAAAAACAAGGACAGTTCGGCAAAACTTCATTAATCCCCCTGAAAACCTAAGTGTTTACAGAAAAAAAACAATTATTCCCCACGTATCAATATCCTGTCACCTGGATAAATTCTGCTTTTAATGGACAGATTGTTCCACATCAGAAGTGATGCCAAAGACACTTTGTATCTTCTGGCGATTGCTGTAAGGCTGTCCCCCTCACTGACCACATGAAATCGTTTAACATGACTGGCACGCCACTTTTCCAGAAGCGATGGAAATTTTTTTTTAAACAATCCCGCGCTTCCCCTGGGTACAATAATGGATGTTTTACCGTCTGCAAGGTATGCACCTCTTATTTCAGGATTCATATCCTTGATCATTTTAAAACTGGTCTGGGCGGATTGGGCAATCACGGCAACGGGTATAAGCGCTGGAGAATTGATTTTTACCCGGTCAAATTCCAGCAGGGGATAATAATCCTCCTTTAAAAAGACAAACCCGTATTTTTCTGGGTTCTCCATGATAAGTTTTGCGGCCACTGCCTTTAATACGTATCTCTGGGTTTCAAGAGACAGATAAAGGGAATAATAATCATGTGTATTCTGAAGCTCAATTTCACTGGCAAGCCTCTGCTCTCCCATGTTATAGCCAGCCAGTGCCAGGGGCCAGTCATTGAATTTCTGATAAAGCATTTGAAAATACCGGCATGCCGCCTCTGTTGACAAAAAGAGATTACGCCTGTCATCACATTTTGAATTCACCTTTAGTCCGTACTGACGGCCTGTGGATCTTAAAAACTGCCAGAACCCCACAGCGCCTCTGGCAGATCCTGCATGGGGCCTTAAACCGCTTTCAATAACCGATACATATTTTAAATCTTCAGGAAGTCCACTGGATTTCAATATTTTTTCCATATGCAAAAAATATTTTGTTGATCTTTTGAACCATAATACGACCTGAGCCCTGTCCCACAGGGCCAGAAGCATTTCTTTTTCAAGACGTTCCCGGACATCCTGGACCTCAAGGGGAACTTTTGAACCGCAGAAATAAACAGGATCGGGAAACCTTACACTGTGTGCCAGGGAAGGAAGCGACACTGGCATCAATTTGTTTTTATCTGCAATGTCGGCATGCAATGTCTGTTCACATAAAAAAAACAAAAATGCTGAAAAAAAAATCACAACCGATTTTTTCATAGAAAAGATTTCCTTTGTGTCTCAATATTTTTCAATCGTTAAAAATCTGTGACCGCAGGTGAATGATTTTTGAGCCTGACAGGGCAAAAGTACTCCGACGTTCCCGTTCCTGACAGGCCATCGGTGGAGGCAACGCTATTCAAAAAACTTGATGATCGAGTTATAGAAAATAATACTCTCAAATACAAATGCAGCTGTCAAGGCATACCTTGTCTGCGCTGCCAGGGCATACCATAATTGTGCTGCCAAAACATTACCTCGGGTTCTGCCTTTGTCTGCAGCTGTGACGGCCATGCAGAGCAGACAACAGAGAATAAAACAAAAGGCATTCACCCTCACCCCTTTTCCTCCAGGCCCGGGGTCTGATACATGGATATGCTTTTTTATTATTTATACTTGGCAGAGAGTATGCTATATTTAAAACCATGTATATCACAGCACTTATTTTATTTTTAACAGGCATCTGTACCGGCGGGCTTTACGGCTTTGTTTATGACAAATCAGCATTTGACCTGATCTGCCTTATGGCAGCAGGGGGGTTTGGCGGCAGTGCAGCCGGGGGCATTGTTTTTACGTATTTCTATTTTACCTCTGCAGATGAATTAACTGAAACCAGTAAATCACAATCAACCAGTAAAGAATCAAAACAAACAAAAAACAATAAAACAGACAAAAAAACGGAGTGAACGCTGATTTCATGGATATTCAATGGTTCCCCGGGCATATGCAGGAAACAGAAGATTTTCTTAAAAAAGCGGTTTTAAAAGTTGATCTTATCATGGAAATTCTTGATGCAAGGCTTCCTGAATCCAGCTCAAATCCCATTCTCAAAAAAATATGCAGAACTGTTCACCGCATAAAAATTCTCAACAAACAAGACCTTGCAGATCCGGAAATCACAAAAAAATGGCTTGATTATTTTACACATCAAACCGGGGAAAGCGCTGTTGCATTAACAGGAACAAAAGGGGCTGAGGCCTGGAAGGCCATTGACTTCTCCCTGGAAAAGATAAAAAAGAAAAGCAGAAGAACCCGGGTAATGGTTGTGGGCATCCCCAACACGGGAAAATCGACTTTGATCAACAGCCTTGCCGGTAAAAAAATTGCCAAAACAGGGAATACACCTGCTGTTACAAGGCAGCAGCAGAGGACAGGGCTGAAAAACAAAATGGATATTTACGACACTCCTGGAATTTTATGGCCTGTACTGGATAATCAGAACAAAGCCTGTCTGCTTGCCGCCAGCGGTGCCATCTCAGACACGGCAGTTGATTATACAGATATTGCCTGTTATACAGCAGAACTTCTTGCAAAAAGATACCCGCATCTTTTAGCTGAAAGATACAGAATAAAAGATTTCTTTTTTGACAACGGGATTACATTGCTGGAAAAAATCGGGAGGGCCAGGGGATGCCTTAAAAAAGGCGCAGTGCTTGATTATCAGAAAGCGTCCCAGATTCTGATAAAGGAGTTAAGATCCGGGAAAATCGGGTGTATAAGCCTTGAAACCCCGGACAACCTTTTTGAGACCAGCACCCAAAAAACAAACCCGTCAAAAAATCTTCAGACTACTTAATTTAATTGCAGCAAGGAAAAAACACTTATGAATAGAAAATTATTTTTCGCAGGTGCATTGGGATTTATCACACTTTTGACCATTGCCATTTCATTGACAGCAGCAGATATAAAAACAACAAGGAGCCCGGACACAGTACATGAAGAGCCCCTCTCCTTTGATCCGCCTGATAAACTGGCACCGGAGTCAAAGGACAAATCAATTTGCATCAGTATTATTAAATCCCTTGAAAACTACCACTACTCGGAAAAAAAACTGGATGATTTTCTCTCCTCTGAAATCCTTGAGCATTATCTTGACATCCTTGACCCGTCAAAACATTTGTTTACGCAAAAAGACATAAAAAAAACAGAAAAAATAAAATACATACTGGACGATACCCTTAAAACAGGAAACCTTGCCCCAGGGTTTGATTTGTTTAATCTTTATCTTAAGCGATCCTTCCAGCGGTTTGTCTGGCTCATTGACCATGTCAGCAACGGGGAAAAACAATTTGATTTTACACGGGATGAATCTCTTCTGGTGAACCACGAAGACCTGCCGTGGCCGGCACAGGAACAGGATCTCTACAAACTGTGGCGCAGGGAGCTTAAAAATACACTTCTATCCTATAAGCTTGAAGGAGAGTTGACCCATGAAGAAATCACCACCACCCTTAAAAAACGCTATTCAAGCCGGCTGAACCGGCTTTCCCAGACCAATTCAAAGGATGTCTTCCGGACCTATATAAACGCAGTCACCACAAGCTTTGACCCCCATACCCAGTATTTCCCGCCAAGGGCTTCAGAAGACTTTGATATTCAGATGAGCCTGTCCCTTGAAGGCATAGGCGCTGTACTTCAAAGCGATTTTGAATACACAAAGGTTGTAAGGCTTATCCCTGCCGGCCCTGCAGAAAAAGCCGAGGTACTGACCCCGGGGGATAAAATAATTGGCGTAGGTCAGACCCTGAAAGGAAAAATTCAGGATGTAACCGGCTGGAGAATAGATGAAGTTGTTCGATTGATCCGCGGTCCAAAGGACACCTTTGTAAGGCTTTCAATTATTCCTGCAGACAAAAAAGGCCTTCACAATTCAAAAACCGTTTCCATTAAAAGGGATAAAGTAAAACTTGAAGAGCAGGCTGCAAAAAAAAGCCTGGTAACTGTTCCGGGAAAAGACAAACCCTATAAAATCGGCCTTATTGAAATTCCTGCCTTTTATCTTGATTTCCAAGCAATGCAGGCCGGGGAGAAAAATTATAAAAGCACCACCAATGACGTACGTTCTCTGATAGATGAACTGGAGGACGAAAACATTGACGGGCTTATCGTTGATGTGAGAAACAACGGCGGCGGTTCCCTTCAGGAAGTAAATCTCCTTGCCGGTCTTTTTATCAAATCCGGACCTGTTGTTCAGATAAGAGACCGCAGCGGATATATTTCCAGACTTAAAGATCCTGATCCCCATATTGTATACAGCGGGCCCCTTGTTGTGATGATCAACCGCATGAGTGCATCTGCGTCTGAAATCTTTGCCGGTGCTGTCAAAGACTACAACCGCGGCATTGTTGTAGGTTCAAGGACTTTTGGAAAAGGAACAGTGCAGGGACTTCAGCCCATTTCCAAAGGACAGCTCAAAATCACAAGTGCAAAATTTTACAGGATATCAGGAGAAAGCACCCAGAATTACGGAGTCGAGCCCCATATAGAATACCCCCATGTCTACAACAGCAAAGAAACAGGAGAGAGCTCCCTTAAGGGTGCCCTGCCCTGGGACAGCACAACCCCGGCTTTTTTTAAGCCTTATAAAAAACTTGACCCGGTTCTGACAGAACTTAAGAAAAACCATGACAAACGGAAAAAAAACAACCCGGATTTTATATATTTGCAGGAAAAATTTGCCCTGACCAATGAATTGTATGCCATTAAAAGCTGGTCTTTAAATGAAGACAAACGAAAACAGCAGAAAGATCAGCTCGCAGAAAAAGAACTTGCCATTGAAAACAAAAGGTTGAAAAAAAGACACCTTGATGAGATCCACACCATTGAAGAACTGGAAAACCAGAAAAAAGAAAAGGAAAAACCGGATTTTCTTTTAGATGAAACCAGACGGATTATGGGAGATTTTATCAAACTTGCTGAGAACAAAGGATATTCATGGTAATCCTGCCCTCACATAAAAAGACCTGATCATCGAGTAAAAGTGTGCTTCAAGCTTATACTTTTGCCGGAGCATTGAAAACCAAAATGCGACTTAACTCAAAATTTTTAACCAGGAAATCCGCTTCTCTGGTTATTCTGCCGATTTTATGCCTGATATTGCTGTTTCTGGCATTTTTTCTGATTGTCAACACCACTTATGTAAAAAAAAGGATGCTTGACCATTTTTTTCCAGAGCAGAATATAGCCATAAATCTTATCCAGGTCAACATTTTCCCGCGCCCGTGTCTTGAAATAAAAACCCTGGGGCTGTCCCTGGAAAAGAACAGCGAAATAAAAA
>JAWOEJ010000225.1:0-25257 GCA_046482845.1 Desulfobacteraceae bacterium
CCCTGCCAGGCTAAAAATCAAGAACTGCGGCCACTGGTCCTCAAACAGCTTGATTGTCGCAACGCCTGGCAGGGAAAAAGTCTGATCTCCTTTGGTTCTCAATGTTCCTGACAGGCAACCGCTGGGGGCTCTTAATCGGTCCTTCCATAAAAACTTGATAACCGAGTTCTATGAAATTACAAAATTTCAAACGCCTCTATCCTGATATTGCATATCTTTTGTGAACCGGCCCATGATCTCTGCTGCCTGGTGTGAACATACGGCTCAGCACCCATTATTCAAAAGCCATTTTGGTCTGCCAGATCTCACACACTTTACCCACCAGATCCTCTCCCGGCTTAAGGGTCAATTTTCCGGGTTTCCATCCTGACGGTGTGGCTTCAGTTCCCTTTGACTGGCGAACATACTGAAACGCCTGGATCTGTCTTAAGGTTTCGCTGATATTTCTGCCAACTGGCGGAGAGAGGATTTCATATCCCTGAATAACACCGTCAGGATCTATGATAAACCGGCCCCGGGCTTCTACGCCGGCGTCCTCATCAAACACACCATATACTCTGCCGACCTTTCCGCCGGCATCTGACAGCATTGGAAAAGGAATACCCCCGTCAACCATTTTCTGAAGCTCATGGTCATTCCACATTTTATGAACAAACATACTGTCAATACTCATTGAAAGGATGTCTACCCCAAGTTTCTGAAACTCAGAATATTTTTCAGCAACTGCTGAAATTTCAGTGGCTCATACAAAGGTAAAATCACCGGGATAAAAACAAAGAACCACCCATTTCCCAAGATGATCTGAGAGCTTTTCGCTTACAAATTTACCTTTCAGATAACCTGGTGCTGTAAAATCCGGTGCTTTTCTTCCAACCTGTATCATTGATTTTATCTCCTTTTTTTCCATTGTTTGCTCACGGGTCTCTGTCTCAGTCGCTTCTTCTCCCACAGGCCCACCTGTAGGCCGTGCGCAACCGGCACCTGTTTCTTCTGACATATACACCTCCATTTTTATCCTGTTATCTGTCCTGACTGCCCAAAACAGCAGCACAGATAACAGGGGATTAAAAAAAACTCAATAAAAAGTCAGATCTGCCCCCTTTTCCAGTAAGCAGATACAAAGACCTGATCATCGAATCAACAGGGATTATGAACGCCAGAACCCATGTATATTGCAGTATTCCCTGGCTGTTATATTGTCTGCATCAATGAGGAATTTTGCCTCAGGCGCATCACCGGGTTTCAGAAATCTTCTGTAAACAACATTATCCGCATTAATTTCTATCCACTCAATATAGTGTTTTTCTTCCATGGGATGGGCCACACTGCCGACCTTGACCAGATAACCCCCATCAATCTTTTCAATGACAGGGACATGCTTTTCTTTTGCGGCGTCAACACTGTTTGGCTCGATAAGGGTCATTTCCTGGTTACAGCAATGAACTTTAGGTTTTTCAGCATGAAGCATTTCAACAATATTTCCACATTTTTCACATCGATAAACGCCAAGTTTTTCAGCCATTATTATTCTCCTTATTATTTATTGATCCATTACAATTACTAAAACTCGATCATCAAGTTTTTTGAATACCGCCGCCCCCAGCGGTTGCCTGTCAGGACAGCGACCGACGGAGGTCTCGTTCCCTGCCAGGCTAAAAATCAAGGAACTGCGGCCTGCGGTCCTCAAACAGCTTGATTGTCGCAACGCCTGGCAGGGAAAAAGTCTGATCTCCTTTGGTACTCAATGTTCCTGACAGGTAACCGCTGGGGGCTCTTAATCGGCCCTTTATAAAAACTTGATAACCGAGTAAAACTTGATGATCAAATTTTTATATCTGATTTTTCAAAGATGGGGTCAGGCCTGACCCCTAACATGTAAATATCAAAATAAAAAAACTTAATCATCGAGTAAAAAACAATCAGTTTTGATATACAATGCTCAACTAAAGTTTAGAACAGCAAACTGCATGCCATTTCAACCTATTTGTACTCAATTATCAGGTTTTTCTAGAGAAGGACCGATTAAATACCCCAGCGGTCGCCCTTTCAGGAACATTGAGAACCAAAGGAGATAAGCCTTTTTGCCCTCCGATGGTCTCGTTTTTGACAGGGCAGCCGTTGGGGCGGAGCTATTTAAAACACTTGATGATCGAGTTGTATGATTTCAATCTCTGTGCAATGATAAAAAACAGCACCCGATGATTAAAAAACAGGAACAGACCGCCCGCATAGACGAAAAGATTTAATTCAGGAGTCAGAATAAAAAAGGCAAAGGTGTTTTTGAGGGATATCTGTATCATGAATCATGATTGTCTCAAAAACAAAGTTGTTTCATTATTCTATTGATATATTGAAAACAGACTGGACTGATAATAACAATAACAGCCTGCCTGCAAACGCTATTACCCTGTCTGTAAATGGCATAAAATTTGCTTGATCTTGCTTTTTGATTGAAAAGATCTGCTCGAGATATAAACTGTCACTATATTATCAGGTTTTTATGGAAGAACCGATTAAGAGCAACCGTTGAAGCGGCGATATTCAAAAAACTTGAGGATCGAGTGACAATAATTGTCAAAAACTGATCAATAGACACTTGATGATCCTGTTTTTGTGTCTGGTTTCTGGAAAACAAACAGGGATATAAATAATAATTATATACCAGACAGCAAGAAACATTGATCAACAAAAAAGGAGAATACCATGGAAGAAAAAGTGCTTGAATCAATGAAAAAAGCTGGGAAGCCAGTCCGTTCAGGGGATATCGCAAAAGATCTTGGTATTGACTCAAAGGATGTATCCAAAATAATTACCAAACTCAAGAAAAACCATCAGATAATCTCGCCCAAAAGATGCTACTATTGTATTCCTGAAAAGGATTAGGCTTTCTTTGTTCCGGTCTGTCTCACCCAGGATTTGTTTTCGGAATTGCAGGTCTGTTTCCAGCCCTTTATCCGTCCAGTATTGATCCTGAATTCACGCTCACGGCATTTAATGCGTCCTCAAGTCCGTTAACATTGAAAATCATGCTTGTGGTGGTGATCATTTTTGTTCCAGTTGTGATTGCATACCAGACCTGGGCCTACCGGCTTTTTATGGGAAAGGTAGACAAGAACGAATTGAAATATTGAGTATGAATTGAAATGTCGTACCTGTTTTAAATTTCCAATGAGGTCAAGACAAACAATGGGGTCCTGCGTCTTCACAAAAACAACCAGAATCAACGTGCCAATTGAGACTCTTTTTGACTGGCACACACGGGTGGGTGCGGTCTCAAGGCTTACCCCGCCCTGGGTTCCTGTTCAGCTGATACACAGAAACAGACCGGGAGTTGAAAAAAACGTCAAACTTAAATTTAAACTCAAAATATTCAACATACCCCTTGTATGGGAATCTTTGCATACAGCCTGGTGTAGAAACAGATTTTTTATAGATTGTCAGACTAAAGGACCTTTTAAAAAATGGCAGCATGTTCACCGATTTGAATCCAGAGACAGCCACTCTTCTTATATGGAGGACCAGGTTCTGTTCGCCCTGCCTTTCTGGCCCCTAAGCCGTTTCGTCTACCCCTTTGCAGAAAAGGAACTGAGCAGAGTCTTCACCTACCGGCACAGCATATTAAAATATGACCTTGAAAATTATACCGGGCCAGCAGAGAAAAAAAGAATCCTTGTGTCAGGCGCCAGCGGCACCATCGGAACCATGCTGGTTCCCTTTCTGCAGACCCTGGGCCACGATGTTTTGTCTCTTGTTAGAAATAAAAAAGAGGTGTCAGAGAAAAACATCTTCTGGGATACTGAAAAGGGGGTTCTGGACCTTGACACACAAGCTCCCTTTGATGCGGTTATCAACCTGAACGGCGAGGACATAACCAGGGGCAGATGGACTGAAAACCAGCAGAAAACAATTATTGACTCCCGAATCAGGCCCACACAGCTGCTGGCATCAACCCTGGCAAAAATGAAAAAAAAGCCGGACGTCTTTATTACATCCTCTGCCATTGGTTTTTACGGAGACGGCAGAGAAACGTGTCTCACTGAAACAGCAGACCCCGGAGATCTGTTCATATCAAGGGTGTGCAGTCAATGGGAAAAGGCGGCAAAACCGGCAGAAAAAGCCGGAATACGGCTTGTTACGCTTAGAACCGGAGTGGTGCTTTCGCCCTCAGGCGGCGCTCTGAAAAAAATGGCCCCTGCCTTTAAAGCAGGAATTGGCGCTGTAATCGGCCGGGGCAGGCAGTATATAAGCTGGATCAGCATGGATGATGTGCTGTATGCCATTCACCATATCCTGGAAACCCGGACAATCAAAGGCCCTGTCAATCTGACAGCCCCGGTTCCCGTGACAAATCATGAATTTTCAAAGCAGCTGGGACATGTGTTTTCAAAACCTGTCTTTTTGTTCCTGCCCAGGATCATTGTAACATCCATATGGGGCAGAATGGGACAGGAAACCCTTTTAACAAGCGCCCGGGTTAAACCTGAAAAACTGCTCAACAGCGGTTTCATCTTCCGGCATAAAACGCTGCCGCCCGCGCTTCAGCATGTGCTGGGCAGATAACCCGTCCAATGGATGCAGATACCTTTTTTCCACTAACGACCATGCCTTGACAGGCACAACAAAGCATGAAAGCTGTTAGCTTTCATATAAAAAATCCTTGAACAAATAGGTTTAAACCGTTACAAAACACCCTATGAACACACAAATAAAAAGCCTGCTTTCCCTTCTCATGATAACGGCCCTTGGTTTCGGCTTTTTGCAGATCTATCTGCCTTTGGAAAAATACAATTATGAACGGCTGCATATCTTTTTATTCAACCTCTGTACCGGCGGAACAATACTTTTACACTACACCCGGGGGGGAAGAGAAATGTCCAAAACTATTGGTTTTTTTTTGGGTGCTTCCCTTGTCTACGCGTTTTCTGCTTTTTTCAACGTTTACCCGGTTACCCTGATAACATCCCTGATTTTAATTGTCATTGTGGAAAAAATCCGTATTGAAAAATTTTCCTTTGTTCCTCTGCTTTTCTTCAAGTCGGATCGGGATGTATCTGAAAAATTTCATATGGCGTCTCTATTGTGCCTTTCCACAGGTCTTGGTATTGCCGCCCTGGTTATTGTCAACAATGAATACATTAAGGTGCTGACATTAAACCATCTTACATTAAATACTTTTTTTCTGGGGTTTTCCTTTCCCATCTCTCTTGTCACCCTTTCCGCTGTCTTTTCCATGCTGACCCATATAAAAACCGCATACGCAGTCCTGATCAAGGAAATCTGCTTCTGGACCATTAATCTTGGCGTAATTGTTTTTTTCATTTTTATCCTGATGGAAAAATTTGTGCTTCAGATTTTTGTCACAATTGCTCTTTTTGCCGCAGTCGCCCTGGTTTTTTATCTGTACATAAAATTTGCCCATCAGATCCAGCAGAAGCTTTTTCTGACATCAGGCATCGGCTTTCTCATGTTTACGGCAGTAACCGGCATTGCCTATATTTTCATACATATGGCCCCCGGCTATGTGCCCGAGAAAACAAAATGGCTGATGCACCTTCATGTGTTTGCATCGTTGTACGGATGGAACCTGTGCGGACTTGCTGTGATCTGCAGAGCAAAGGATTTTCCCATCCAGCTTCATTCCAGGGCCTTAATTATTATTCACTGGCTCACCGCCGTTGCTCTGGCCCCTGTGGGAATATTTTACCCTGTGTCTGCAATTGCTGCGGTTGCCGGATATTCATTTATCACCATAACCCTTTTTTTCAGCAGAAACCAGACACCTGAGACAACGGAGGCTTAAAATGAAACTCTGTATTTTTCTTGTCATATGCACCATTTTTTCAGCATCAGCACTGGAAGGGGGGCTGCCTGTCCAGGCCGGCGAGATAAAGCTGGACCATAACACGCCCCTTGCCATTGAAGAGGCCATACAAATTTCTCTGGCTGAAAATCCAGACATTACCATGGCCTCATATCTTGTCAAAAAAGCATCTGCTGATTTTGAAAGAACCAGGGCACTTTTCATGCCGGCAGTCTCTGTTTACTCTGAATTTTCAGCAGGAGATGCCCCGTCTGCCTATCTGTTCAAAACCATTGATCAAAGGGACCTTCCCCAAAGTGTTGATTTTAACGACCCGGGCAGTTTTTCCAACCTTGAAACCGGCATCACCATGGGATGGAACATCTACCGCGGCGGACAGGACGCGCTGGCAAGGGAGATGGCCGCCACTGACATTGATGAAAAAAGAGCCATGCTGGCCTCCACAAAAGACCAGATTGTCCTCTCCGTCATCAAGCTGTACTTTTCCGTTCTAAAGGCAGAAAACTATGTATCCATTGCAAGGGAATCCAAAAAGACCATAAACGAGCAGCTCAGGATCATGGAAGTCAGATTCAAAGGGGGCGGCGTGCTGAAATCTGATATTCTCTCCCTTATGGCCAGAGTTGCAGAAGCGGAAAAAGTCCTGGTGCAGAGTGAAAATCTCTACGCCACCACCCTGGCCTCCCTGACCAACCTCATGGGCAGGGAACCCGTTGAAACCATCCGTCTGGTAAAGGGCTGCACCTGCCCGGTGAGCTTTCCCAAAGATTATAACACTGGCTGTGAGACCGCCCTTGAGAACAGGCCGGAACTTCAACTGGCCAGGGAAAAAATAAAAAAGGCTGAAATGGCGTTTCAGATGGCCTATGGAGAATATCTTCCCAGTGTGGATATTCAGTCAACATACTATATGGACACGGACAACACTGATGTAAATGCAGACGATGCCAACTATACCATAGGAATACGGGCCAAATGGGATATTTTTACAGGGCATTCCACAGCGGCAAAACGGTCTGCAGCCCAGCATGAACTGAACAGGGCAGCATCAGGATTGAAAAAAATAAGGCTGGCTGTACTGCGGGATGTAAAAACAGCCTTTCTTAATCTGACTGAAGCTGAAAAACGATACAAGGCAGCTGAAACTGCGACAGCTAAAGCCGCAGAATCATTTGAGCTGGCAAAGATCCGGTATCTTGGCGGCTCTGTCCCCATAACCAGGTACCTGGAAACCGAACTTGCCAAAAACCAGGCTGAAATCAACCTGGCATCTGCCCGTTTTGACAAAAAAATTTCAAAGGGGGAGATTGCGCGGGCGCTGGGCATTTTATCTTCAATCTGGGAACAGGAGTAGACTACCATGATAATTTCCAAAAAAAATAATTTAAAGCACACAGGTTTCAGACGTTATCTTTCAGATTTTTTCAAATTTTTATTCTTATCTGTTCTTATCACCTCCATGGCAGGTGCAGATCAATCCGGGGCAGGGCCTGGAACAATGGTGACAGCCAAAGCTGTCAATACAATCATAACAGAAACGTACAAGGCTGTGGGCACTGTAAAACCGAGGATGGAAACACGGATTGAATCACAAATCACCGCCCTGGTGAAAAAAGTGCATGTGTCACCGGGAGATGATGTCTTTACTGAAGACATTCTGGTTACCCTGGACGACAGACAGGCAAAATCCAGGCTTGCCGGGGCAGAACAGGCCCTGAAAGGAGCAGAATCCGCCAAAAGACAGACCATGGAAACCATTCATTCTGCCAGGGCCGCCCTCAGGGAGGCAGAACAGCATTACAACCGGATAAAGGGGTATTATAAATCCAATGCCGCCACCAAGCAGGAGCTTGAGTCAACTGAATCTGCATGGCTCCAGGCCAGGGCCGGCCTTTCCAGGGCCAGACAGGCCTTAAAAGGAGCAGAAGCAGAAATCCAGCAGGCCAGACAGGCAGTAAAAACAGCTGAGGTCGGACTTGGGTTCACAAAAATAAAGGCACCGTTCAACGGCAGGGTGATGGTCAAAAACATTGAACCCGGAGACCTTGCACTGCCGGGCAAACCCTTGTTAACCATCAGAACTGAAACCGGCTTCAGAATAGAAGCCAATGTCCCTGAAGGAATGATCAATCAGATCAAAAAAGGAGATGATCTCACTGCAGAAATCACAAGCCTTGGAAAAGAATGTTCTGCAAAAGTGGAAGAGATCATTCCCTATGCAGACCCCCAGACCCGCACATTTCTGGTCAAAGCGGCCATCCCCTACCTGTCCGGGCTTTATCCGGGCATGTATGGAAAACTTCTGATTCCCATGGCAGATATAGAGGTGGTACTGGTACCTGTCAATGCAGTAATAAGCATCGGACAACTGGAAATTGTCATGGTAGAGGATGGTGACAACTTCCATAAAAGATACGTCAAAACAGGGAAAACAATTGATCATATGGTTGAAATTCTTTCCGGCATCAAAGGGGGAGAGACCATATCATATCAAAGCGGTACAGGGGATACAAAATGAGTGACACTGAAAAAAACAAAAACCCCGGTGAAGTTCAGAACATGGGGATAATATCAAAAATTGTTGAAAAATTCCTCAATGCCAGACTGGCCCTTATGCTCGTTGTCATATCCCTGTGCCTGGGTGCGGCATCCCTTATGGTGACCCCCCGGGAAGAGGAGCCCCAGATCGTTGTGCCCATGGCAGACGTATTTGTCAGTGCGCCCGGCGCAAGCCCCGAAGAAATTGAAAAACTTGTGGCATGCCCCCTTGAAAACCTTTTATGGCAGATAGACGGCGTGGAATATGTCTACTCCACCTCCTCTGAAAATACGGCAATGGTGACTGTCCGTTTTTATGTAGGGGAAGACCGTGAGAAATCCCTTGTAAAATTATACAACAAAATTTCCATGAATGCCGATGATGTATCCCCCATCATCCAAAACTGGGTCGTAAAACCCGTTGAAATTGATGATGTTTCCATTGTAAACATCACGCTGTTTTCAGATCGGTACAGTGACCATGAGCTTTACAGAACAGGGCAGGAACTGCTTTCACGGCTCTCCCTGGTGAAAAACATTTCAAAAACCGCCATTTACGGGGGCCGGCCCAGGGAAATACGGATCAATCTGCTGCCCGGAAAAATGGACGGGTTCAATGTGTCCATGCTTGAAGTGGATCAAGTGCTAAAAGGTGCTGATGCTTCTGTGACTGCAGGAAATTATCCCAGAAATGACCACGAGTTTTCTGTCACCACCAGCTCCTTTCTAAAATCTGTTTCAGATATTTCAGCCCTTGTGGTGGGGACTTCCGGTCAGAGGCCGGTTTACCTCAGGGACATCGCAGAAATAAAAGACGGGCCGGCCCAGGCAGATACCTATACCCATTTTCAATATTCAAAGGCCTGGGCTGAAAAGACCCCGGGACTGGACCCGGAGAGAAAGTATGCTGCAGTTACCCTTGCTGTATCAAAAAAAAGAGGCACCAATGCCGTTGATGTGGCAGAAAATGTGATCAGACAATTCAACCAGCTTAAACACGATATAATGCCCAAAGGCATGAACGCTGAAGTCACCAGAAATTACGGACGAACAGCCCAGGAAAAAGTCAGTGGTCTGATTGAATCTCTGGGGTTTGCCATTTTTTCTGTTGTTGTTCTTCTGGCCTTCACCCTGGGATGGCGGGAAGCCCTGATTGTTGCCGTGGCTGTTCCGGTGAGTTTTTCCCTGGCCCTTTTTGTCAATTATCTGTTTGGATACACCATCAACCGGGTCACCCTGTTTGCCCTTATTCTCTCCCTGGGACTTGTGGTGGACGACCCCATCACCAATGTGGAAAATATCCAGCGTCATATCCAGAAGGGAATTTTAGATCCCTTTAAAGCCACCCTTGCCGCCGTTGATGAGGTTCTGCCCCCGGTTCTCATGTCCACTCTGGCCATTATCATCTGTTTTACCCCGCTGTTCTTTATCACCGGTATGATGGGGCCCTATATGGCTCCCATGGCAGTGAATGTGCCCCTTACCGTTATTTTTTCAACCTTATGTGCCCTGACCATCGTCCCCTGGCTCTCCCATTTCCTGCTGAAATCATCTTCTGTAAAGGCTGCAGCAGAATCAGCAGACAATATGGATTCTTCCCGGCCAGACAAAAAAAATGCCCCCTTTTTACACCGGGTGTACAGAAGCATTGTATCCCCTTTTTTAACATCAAAGTTCAAAAGATCTCTCATGTTTTCCGCAATTGTTATCCTTCTTGTGATTTCCTGCAGCCTGGCCTTTTTCCGTCTGGTCCCCTTAAAGCTGCTCCCCTTTGATAATAAAAATGAATTTCAGATTGTCATTGATATGCCCGAAGGAACAAGTCTTGAAAGGACAGCAGCGGTTGTGACAGAATTTGAAACCTTCCTCAGGGACGTACCTGAAGTGGTCAATATGATCTCCTATATTGGCGATGCCTCACCCATGGATTTCAATGGTATGGTAAGGCATTATTTTTTAAGAAAGGCAGGCAACCTTGCTGACATAAGGGTAAACCTGCTGCCGAAAAAAGAGAGGGAGCAGCAGAGCCATGCCATTCTGCTCAGACTCAGAACACAGCTTGAAGAAATAGCACAAAAGAACCAGGCCAGAATCAAACTGGTGGAAGTGCCCCCCGGTCCTCCGGTGCTGTCCACCATAGTCGGCGAGATATACGGCACAAGCGACATGGCGTACTCAGAACTTATCCATGCATCTGACACACTTGAACAATTAATGGCCCAGGAACCCTTTGTGGTGGACATTGACACCATGGCAGAATCGCCCCACAAGCAGACCCGGTTTTTCATT
Organism: Desulfobacteraceae bacterium; assembly: GCA_046482845.1. Taxonomy (GTDB): domain Bacteria; phylum Desulfobacterota; class Desulfobacteria; order Desulfobacterales; family Desulfobacteraceae; genus DATFJZ01. The sequence goes on from JAWOEJ010000225.1 coordinate 10,649, forward strand.
GACCGGGAAAAGGCAGCCATACACGGAATAAGCACACGCACCATCACCAGAACCCTTTACGGCGCACTCACAGGATTGATCCCGGCAACCCTGCATACAGACACGGAAAGACAGGCCCTGAAAATAAGGCTGACCACAACGGATGAAATTCGATCCTCCCTGGTTGCTCTCTCCTCAATTCCTGTCAAGGAAAAATCCGGCAAAATGATCCCCTTATCTGAACTTGTCACCATAAAAAAAACAAATGCTTCCCAGCCGATATTTCATAAAAATCTGGAACGGGTGGTATATGTTCTTGCGGACACAGCAGGCAGACCCCCTGCCGAGGCTGTGATTGACATGCAGGGGAAACTGAAACAGACCTCCCTGCCGTCCGGCGCAGAGGTCAACTGGTCCGGAGAAGGGGAATGGAAAATCACCATACGGGTTTTCAGGGATATGGGGATTGCTTTTGCCGCTGCCATGGTGGGCATATATATTCTGCTGGTCCTCCAGTCAGGCTCCTTTCTCATGCCTGTTCTCATTATGCTGGCCATTCCACTGACCCTGCTTGGCATCATGCCGGGCTTTCTCCTTTTGAATCTAATGACCAGTCCCCCTGTGGGGGGATTTGCCAACCCGGTTTTTTTCACGGCAACCAGCATGATCGGCATGATTGCCCTTGGGGGAATCGTGATCAGAAATGCCCTGGTGCTGATTGAATTTATCCAGGAGGCAGTCAGCCGGGGGACTCCCTTTAAAGAGGCGATTCTTCAAAGCGGTGCCATACGGATAAGACCCATTCTTCTCACGGCTTTGACCACAGCCATTGGTGCCTTTCCCATTACCTTTGATCCTGTTTTTTCAGGTCTTGCATGGGCATTGATTTTCGGACTTATGGCCTCAACTTTGTTTACCTTAATCGTGATTCCGGTTGCCTATTACGGGGCTTACAATAAACAATACAAAAGGGATTAAACCTTTACAAAAAAAGTACCTTATGAAATAAACATCAGCAGAACACCTTTTTGTCCAAAGGGTTAGAAAACAAATAAAAATATAAAATTTTATGATATTTAACCAGAAAATCAAAATCCCACTCTGTGTGAACCGGTTTGTGCCTGTAATAGCGGCAATATATCTCCTTGCCTTTGGAGTGACAGCTTACTGCGCTGACTCCCCCTGGGAAAAAAAAATACTCCTGCTCAACTCCTACCACAAAGGATTTTTGTGGACCGATGAAATCACAAGGGGAGTTGAAATGGTGCTGGCAGAAAACAATGTGGCATCCCATGTGGATTACATGGATACCAAACGGCATTCAGGCCGGCACCATGAAGATCTTCTGACTGAAATATTTTCCCTGAAACATGCTGCCATCAATTACGATGCCGTTATTGTCTCAGACAACAATGCCTTTAATTTTTTTAAGCAGCGGGGACATGAGATTTTTAAGGACAGCCCGTTGATTTTCTGCGGTGTCAACAATGTTGACAAAAAAGACCTGGCTGGGCTGACCCGGGTAACAGGCATTAATGAAATGGCCCAGATTTCTAAAAACATCTCCCTTATCACCAGGATTCACCCGGACTGCAGAAATATTCTCGTTATCACAGACAGCACCCCGACGGGAAAACGTATCCAGAATCAGGTCAGAGAGATACAAAAAGACAGTGATACCCGGAATATAAAAACAGAACTGGTCTATGACATTACCCGCCACAGACTTGAGGAAAAACTCTCAAAACTGACATCAGATACCATTGTGTTGATGACTGTTTTTTTCCAGGACAGCCTGGGTCATTTTTTCCCCTTTAAAAAAGGGGTTCACATGATTACCTCAGCATCAAAAGTGCCTGTTTACGGGACATGGACCTTTCAGATGGGCCACGGCATCATCGGGGGATATTTGATTTCAGGATTCCAGCAGGGCAGAGCAGCTGCAGAACAAGCCGTCAGAATCGTTTCAGGCACACCTGTTGAAGATATCCCTGTGATGATGGACACCCCCCATCACCTCTATTTTGATTACAGACAGCTCTGCCAGTTCAATATTGATCTTGATCAGCTCCCCGGAGAAAAGAAAATTCTCTACCAGCCCTCATCTATCTACCATAAGTACAAAGGGCTGATATGGATCACTGCATTTGTTTTTATCGTTCTTCTGGTTTCCCTGGCAGCGGTTTCACTGGCCTTTTTCCATGCCAAAAAAGCCAGACAGCAAATCGCCGCCAGTGAAAAGCAGCTGCGGTTGATTACCGGCAACATGGTGGATGTCATTACCCATACAGATGAAAATTATAAAATCGTCTATGCCAGTCCCTCCATGGAAAAAATTTTCGGGTATCCCCCTGGAGAATTAATCGGGAAAACCGTTATTGAATGCGTCCATATGGACGATATAGAACAATTAACAAAAACCATACTCCATGCCAGAAAAAACAAGGACACCGCCCTTCTGATCCGGTACCGCCGGCAGCACGCAAAAGGCCATTTTATCTGGGCGGAATCGGCTGTCCGCCTGCTTTACGATGATCAGGGAAAATCAAAAGGGGCTGTATTTGCCATACGGGACATTTCAGAAAAAAAAGCATATGAGAATCAGCTGCTGAAATTTGCCACGGTGATCAACCAGATTGATGAAGAGGTTTTAATCACAGATCCCAAAGGGATCATACAATACGTTAATTCCTCCCTTAAACAAAAAACCGGGTATACTGACACAGAGCTTATCGGTAAAACCCCGTCTGTGTTTAAAAGTGAAACGCATGATTCAGCGTTTTACAGGGACATGTGGGCCCGGATTCTTGACAAAAAAACCTGGAAGGGCAAAATTACCAACAAAAACAAAAACGGGGAACTGACCCTCTATTATATGGGCATTACCCCCATACTGGATGCCAAACAAGAGATTTCCGCCTTTGCTGCTGTAAAAAGAGACATCACAGAAATCACCCGGCTGGAAGACCAGTTGAGGCAGTCACAGAAAATGGAGGCCATCGGCACACTGGCCAGCGGCATTGCCCATGATTTCAACAATATTTTATCGGGGATATTTGCCTATCTGAGCCTGGCGGCAAAACACATTGAAACCCCGGACAAAGCGGGAAAATATTTGGACCAGATAGATGCCGGGGCTAAAAGAGCTGCTGATTTGATTCAGCAGATTCTAACCTTCAGCAGAAAAAAGGATTCACAAAAAATCCCCATCCAGCCCGGCCTTATTGTTAAAGAATCCGTAAAATTTCTTGAAGCCTCAATCCCCGCCAATATCACCATCGACAAAAACATTGACACGGATTCATTTGTAGCGGCGGATCCCACCCAGATCCACCAGATTGTCATGAATCTATGTAAAAATGCTTTGTATGCCATGCAGAAATCCGGCGGCACCCTGTCCATCCATCTCAAGGACATTGAAAATTCAGAAATAAAAAGTCTGCCTGAGATTGATGTAAAACAGGGCCCCTTTGTATATCTCAAAATTCAGGACACCGGCACAGGCATTCCCGCCAAATATCTTTCACGCATCTTTGACCCCTATTTTACAACCAAATCCTCAGGTGAAGGAACAGGCCTTGGACTTGCAATGGTTCTCGGTATTGTTAAAGAGCACAAAGGACACATCAATGCCTTTAGTGAACCCGGCAAAGGAACACGCTTTGATCTGTATTTTCCCAGAATATCAAACAGCAGAACTGCCGCCTGAAACCCAAAAAAAGATTTCACCCAGGCTTGCCCAACCAAAGAGAAAGAACCCTCCACTGCTCAAGATCGCTGCGCAATAATGCCAAACCAGCAACATTGCTCAAGCAGATTGTTCGTTGGGGTTGGGCTATATTTCTAAGATTTTATTTGTATATTAAGCAACTTAATAACATCTTTAGGGTCATCCGTACGCATGATTCTACCGAATGGGTATGGTTTTTCTGGTGATGCTGAAATAGAAAATTCCCTGGGATCTTCAAGGAATGCTTTGATCTCACTCAATGCTTTTTTTGTGAAATCATCTTTTTCTTTTGCTATTTCTGTTTCGACATTTTCAATTAAAGACTTTTTGAGATCTTCAAAAGATATTTGTCGTTTTTCGGCACCAAGTTTCATAAGACGTTCAGCCAATGAGTCGTCATCGTATTTAATTTCTGCGTCATGGAAAATAACTTGAGGGAAAGTAAAAAGCAGGCCAGCAATTTCTTCTGGCTCAAGAGAGATGTTGCCCAAGCGAAAACTAACATTGATTTCTCCCGCTTCATTTGCGCCAATACCAATATTTTTAATAACTATTTCTTTTTTTTCTTTGTTATATGCATAGTTGACATTTAGGTTGACCATCATCTTGTCATTGTATCCCAATTCCCTTAACAGTTTTGCGTCTTCTCCAAGTTCGTCCAAAATCAGTTCTATTCCATTACAGGACATAGATAAAAAAGTTGGTATATCGGCCTTGTCATCTATGTCATAAATTACGATTTCATCAATTTTTAATTTTTCCTTGGAATCAACAGGAGAAACAAGAATGTCAGAAATTCTTACATCCATTCCAAGCAAGTCAACGCTGACTTTTTTGTAATCAATATCGGCAAAATGGGCTGCTTTTGCAATAGCTTCGTTTACTTTCGCCTCAGTCACGTTAGCTGCGTAGATCTTAATAATGCCAATGAAAATGGCAATTAAAACTATTAAAATGCTAATACCTGTATTTTGTTTTTTGCTCAACATTTACTCCTTAAATTTTTACCGCAAAAACCTGGTTCAAACTTGTAAGGCCCTATTTGCGGTTTCGGAGGCCCAACGCAGAGTTAACCGGCAGCGGGGGCTGGAGTGTGCGAAGCGAACGGAACCCCCCGCTGTCCGGTTGAACCATTAGGATTGTGTCGACCTCTCCCCATCGATAAATAACAGATCATGACCAGAATATGTAGAGGGCAGTGGTATTTAAAAAACTTTGTGTTTCTTCTTTATCCCCCTGAACTGATCATAAGTTAAGCCCAGAGCGTCTGCGGCTTTTTTCTGATTGTAGTGGCAGGCCCTCAGGGCAGAAGACAGCCGATACTTTTCCAGAGCTGCAATGGCGGCTTTCAACGGCTTTTCTGTCAGATCTGCCACAGGCAGGTCTGGCAGCGGGTCCGATGAATTTTGTAAATCTGCTGATTCGCCCTGAGACGGTGACAGATCACTGCCTGGTTCATGGGGCACAGGCAGAGAACCAAAGGGAGAGGAAAACGGATCAAAAGATATCTTTTTGATTTCCCGGGTCACACTTTTGTACACCGCCCGCTCAATTACATTTTTCAACTCCCTGACATTACCGGGCCAGGAATGGGCTTCCAGGGCGTTAACCGCTGAAGTGCCAAGTTCTGGCATCCCATCCCAGCCCAGTTCAAAGGCCATGCGGTTGGCAAAGTGACTGGCCAGAAGCAGAATATCTCCTTTCCTGAACCGCAGCGGGGGCACATAAATCACCTCAAAAGAAAGGCGGTCCAGCAGATCCTGCTTGAATCGGCCCATCCCGGCCATGCGGGAAAGATCCACATTGGCGGCAGCCACCATGCGCACATCAACGTGGATGGGCCGAGAGGCACCGACCCGCTCAAAACTGCCGTACTCCACCACCCTTAGAATTTTTTCCTGGACCTCAACAGGAATATTTCCAATTTCATCCAGAAACAAAGTTCCATTGGATGCCCGCTCAAACCTGCCGGCCTGCCGCCTGTCAGCACCGGTAAACGCCCCTTTTTCAAAGCCAAAGAGTTCTGATCCGATGAGAGAAGGGGTAAGGGCTGCGCAGTTCAGCGTCACCAGGGGATTCTGCCACCTTTTGGACATAAAATGAATCCGGGCTGCGGCGAGCTCCTTTCCGGTTCCCCTCTCTCCTAAAACAAGAACAGGTCTGTCAATGGGAGCAACCCTGGAGATCTGCTCCTGAAAATTTAGAAAGGCTTCTGATTGACCTATCCCTTCTGAAAAGGAAACATTCTCCGTTGATAGAGTTCCGGCATCTGAGTATATCATTTTTTCCCCAAAGGATCTGTTATTCGATTATCAGGTTTTTATGGAAGAAGCGATTAAGAGCAACCGCTGGCGCCGGTGCTGTTTAAAAAACTTGATGACCGAGGATCAGGAGTATAAACAAAAAAAACTGAAAATCGGTATAAAAAACCATATTATGGTCTATAGTACCATAATAGACCTCAGGGGTCAACCCATATAAACATTTGAAATAAAGGGATATTCAAGCTTAATTCCCATTGGCATAATTTCTGCAGTCTCAGATATCACAAAATACAGCCACCAGGGCAACATCCGGATATATCTAACCCGGTTATCCAGAGCCCTGAGATAAAAATTTGATTTTAAATCAAACCATTGCAAAAAGGAGAAGACAAATGGGAATATTTACAAGATTCAGAGATATTATAACCTCAAATATCAGTGCCATGCTGGACAGGGCAGAAGACCCGGAAAAGCTTATCAAACTCATGATCCGTGAAATGGAAGACACTTTGATCGAACTGAAGTCTTCCTGCGCCAATGCCATTGCCAGTCAGAAAAAAATTGAACGTCAGCTGGCTCAGACCCGGGAAAGACAGGGTTTCTGGGCCCGAAAAGCCAACCTTGCTGTGGACAAAGGCAGAGACGACCTGGCACGCCAGGCATTGATGGAAAAAAGAAAATTTACCACACAGGAACAGGCCCTGGAATCCGAACTGGATGAAATCACCACCATCGTTGGCCAGTACAGGGAAGACATCCAGGCCCTGGAAAACAAGCTTCAATCTGCCCGGGAAAAACAGCGCCTGCTGGTTCAACGGCATATGAGGGCCCAGAAAAAGAAAAAAGCCCAGGAAGAGATCCGGCGGGTGGACTCCGCAGAGGTGGTACAGCGGTTTGATGAACTTGAATCCCATATCGAAAGAATGGAGGCAGAAGCAGACCTTGTCAATTACGGCCGGGCAGCCTCTCTGGAAGAAGCCTTTGAAGAACTGGCAGCAGATGATGATATTGAAAAGGAGCTCAATGAGTTAAAATCCTTTCAAAGTAGTAAAAATAGTGATAAAAATGGTGCGTAAACCAGGAACAATGAAGGAGAATTGATATGCACGGCCTGATGAACGGCGCACTCATCATCGCATTTTTTACAGGAGGAGCCATTCTGGTACTCACATCCCTTGGCCTGATCATTATTGCTGTCATCCGGGCAGCTAAAAACGAAGGCCTTTCAAAAAAAGAAAGAACAGCCAGAGCAGAGGAAACCAGAATGATACAGGATATATTTAAAAAACTGTCTAAAATGGAAGAACGGGTAGAAACCCTGGAAACCATTTTGATTGAACGCCAGAAGACGCACAGTCATGCCCGGGAATAGACGGACACATGAAGGTCTGTATCATACAGATAAATACAGAGAGTCCAGGGAGTGAATATGAGACATTTTCAAAAAAACGGCAGACACAGAAAATTCTACAGAGGAAAAGGCAGTTACAGAGGATTTGGACTATCACCGGGTAGAGCTGCATCTGTTACAAATATATACAGATCCAGGCAGGGAATAATTTTCGGGGTCTGCAGAGGACTGGCCGATCATTTTAATATCTCAGTTTTCTGGTTGCGGACCATTGTTGTGTGTCTTTTCTTCTTTACCGGTTTCTGGCCGGTGGGGGTATTGTACCTGGCAGCCGCCATGTTGTTGAAACCTGATCCGGTGGCTCCCCTGGAAACCCGGACAGGTCATGAATCCTTTGAAAATTTTACCGCATCCAGAGAATCAACCATACAGAAGATCAAGAGCAAACTCGAAAATATCGACCGCAGGATCCAGAAAATGGAAGATACGGTTACATCAAGAGATTTTGAATTTTAACCCGGCATGAAGGCGGGATCAAAAGGTGGCCGCAACAAAGATCAAGGCCTGGGATATCATGCAAAAAAAGGAGAACATAATCATGAACACATTGAAATTTAAAAATAATGACCCAATGCCCATCCTGGGACTGGGCACCTGGAAATCCAAACCCGGAGAGGTTTATGATGCGGTTCACAACGCTGTGAAAACAGGGTTTCGCCATATTGACTGTGCCGCTATTTACGGAAATGAAAAAGAGATCGGCGCGGCGTTCAAAGATCTGTTTGCATCCGGTGAAATAAAGAGGGAAGACCTGTGGATTACATCCAAACTCTGGAACAATGCCCACAAAAAAGAGGATGTATCAAAGGCCCTGCAAAAAACCCTTGACGATCTCTGCCTGACCTATCTGGACCTTTACCTGATCCACTGGCCCGTTGCCCTCAAGCCTGATGCTGTTTTCCCGAAAAACGGAAATGATTTTATCAGCCTTGAGGATCTGCCCCTGGAAACCACCTGGGAAGGCATGGAGGCATGTGTTGAAAAGGGACTGACCCGGCACATCGGGGTATCCAATTTCAGTATAAAAAAACTGGACAGCCTTTTACAAACATCCAGGGTCCAGCCGGAAATGAACCAGATTGAACTCCACCCCTTTCTTCAGCAAAAGGACATGCTTGCCTTCTGCGAAAAAAACAATATACTGCTCACCGCCTATTCTCCCCTGGGGTCAGGGGACCGGCCCAAAGCGTTAAAACAGAAAAACGAACCCTCTCTTCTGGAAAATCAGGTAATAAAGGACATTGCCGCTGCCAACCAGTGCACCCCCGGACAGGTGCTGATCAGATGGTCCATTGAACGGGGCACCGCTGTCATCCCCAAATCCGTTAATGCCGGCCGCATTGCTGAAAATTTTAAAGCACTGGATATGTCTCTGTCCAAGGCAGACATGGATAAAATTTCAGAGCTGGACATGCACTCAAGATATGTAACCGGAGATTTCTGGACAATGAGCGGTTCGTCCTACACCTTTGAAAATCTCTGGGATGAGGCCTGATTGTCTTAAAACATATGCGCCTGGCCACCTCAGCCGTGTGCCAGGCGCACGCTGCTATAGATCATAGCAGGTGAATTGATACGCTTCTTCCCCTTATATATGAAGTGGTATCAAGTCATTTGAGAAGAACTATAACAGCTGCAACCGCTCATTTTTTCCTTCTTCAATATCCAGTCTCTATCTGGTGACAAAAAGCAAAGTAATATTTTTTGAACCCATTCATGCACATTTTTTTCATTCCACTTCAAATCCGGCCATGGCTATGGCGGTTTTTACCTGGCCAAGCCGGTTTAAATCCTCAAGATTGAAGCCCACTGTTCCATTATCCAGGCTTACAGATACGTCAGAGGCGCCCTTAACCGACTCAACCGCCTTTGTAACCGAGCTGGCGCAATGCATGCAGCTCATTCCAGAAACATTTAACAAATTATCTTTATCCATGACCTGATCCTTTTTTTTCAGAAGCGGGATCAGCTTCTGATCCGTATAATACCATGCCAGCATGGCTGTGAGCATTACACTGCCTGAAATCTTAAGCCAGCCGGGAAGCATATCATGCTGATGGGAAATGATAACAGAGGTTTTTCCATAAAATCCAGTAATAAGGTTCAGCAGATAGCCCATGATAACGCTGCCTCCGGCAATCACCCCCAGATAAATCATTGTGGATTTCCTGCCCACCACCTTTATAACGGCGCTGATCCCCATGGCATTGGTGGCAGGGCCTGCAAGCAGAAAAACCAGGGCTGCTCCGGGGCTCATCCCTTTCATGATAAGAGAGGCCGCTATGGGTGTTGATGACGAGGCGCAAACATACATGGGAACAGCCACAAGGAGCATTAAAAGCATGGACAGAAAATCACTGCTCAGGTAGCGCTCAAAAAAATTGTCCGGAACCAGAGCAGAGATAATCCCTGCCAGAATAATTCCCAGCACAAGGGAATTGGCCAGGGACCCAAGCAGGGAATACTCAATATAGGAGGGGCTGTGTTTCAGCTTTTCAATCATGGACGATTCTCGGCTCTCAAGATCCATGGGAAACCAAACCGGGCTCTGGTCTTTTCCAAAAATATTGACAAAGATTCCAGCCACAAGGGCTGTCAGAAAAGAGGAAACAATCCTGAAAACACCAAAAAACCAGCCAATCAGAGAATATGTTATCAGAAAGCTGTCTGCTCCAACCTGGGGCGTGGACACTATAAACGAAATGGTCGCCCCCCTTGAGGCGCCGCTGTTCTTAAGGGATGTGGCAACGGGAACCACTCCGCAGGAACAAAGGGGCAGGGGAATGCCGAAAAGTGAGGATTTAAAAACAGAGCCAAAGCTGTCCTTTCCCAGGTGATTTCTTACCAGAGACTCGGGAAAAAGAATGTGCAGAACAGCTGCCACCAGAAACCCAAAGATAAGGTAAACCGCCACCTCATTATAAAAAACAAAAATCTCCTTAAAAATTTGCCATATAAAACTCATATCCCTTCCTTTTTCAAGGCAAATCCAAAAAAAAAATCTCCAGTCAGCCTGCAAAGAATCATATATAGATCATACCACTGGACTATAATTGAATCAAGATTAGGAAAAATTAATTGTCTCATGATTTTTACCATAGATCCACAAATAAGTCAGCGGTTCCACCGGATGTTTTTGAACAAAAAATTTCAAAACTCATTGACTTTCAGAGGCGTTTCCTATTTTATATTTTTATAAATGAACGAGACAAATCAATACCAGGAGGATGATATGGAAAAAATGAAAGTAAAGGATCTGATGGTGCCGGTAGATCAATTTCCAAAAATTGCTGATACCGCGTCTTTGTACGATGCACTTTTTGCTCTGGAAAAGGCCCAGGAAGCATTTTTATCCGGGAAAAGCGCCCAGCGGATCATGCTGGTGGAAAATGAGAAAAAACAGATTATCGGGAAAATATCCCCCATCGATCTGTTCAAGGGGCTGGAAAAAAAATACAACCAGGTGAATGTGGAAAAAACCCTGGAAAAATTAGGGCTCAAGTATATCTGGAACGGCATGCGACAAGACTATAACCTGTGGGAAAGCCCGTTCAAGGATCTATGCCGCAAGGCCGGAGATATCCATGTCAAAAATTTTGTGAACATCCCCAATGACGGCCAGTCCGTCAATCTGGATGACAGCCTTACCAAATGTTTTCATCTGTTTGTGGTGAATCGGCATGACACCCTTTTTGTAATGGAAAAAAATGAATTCATCGGCATGCTGCGATTTACCGATGTGTATAAAGCTGTCGCCCAGACCATGAAAGAATGCACGGTTTGAGGTGATCCATCAGGAGGGCGGCTGGTGCCGGATATCCGGCTGCCTTGCTTTCTATGGCAAGCGGTTCATAGCAAAGCGCGGATTTTCCGGATGGTTTCCGGTGTTGTGCCGCAGCATCCGCCGATGATTTCCACCCCCAGATCCCGGATTTTTTTCATGTTGGCGGCAAACAGGTCATCGTTTTCAGGATAAACCGTGTGGTTGTCCGGTGTGATTTGGGGCATTCCGGCATTGGGTTGAATGATCACCGGGATATCCACGGATTGACGAATCTGATCCGCCAGCCGCACCATGGCATCGCTGCCCAGAGAACAGTTGGCCCCCACTGCGGAAACACCGTGATCCGCCAGAACGTTCATGCTGTGTTCCGGTGCATTTCCAAAAATGGTGTAAAACCCTTTGGGGGTTTCCTTGAAAGTCAAAGAACAGAAAACGGGTTTGCTTGAAACGGACTGGATGGCCTGAACCGCACAAAGGCCGGCATTGAGATCGAAAACAGTTTCCACAAGAAACAGGTCAACCCCCTCATCTTCCAGGATCTCTGCCTGGCGGACAAAACAGTCTTTTGCTGTTTCAAATGAAACCGGGCCGGCAGGGGCGAGCATGTCACCCATCGCACCGAAATCCGCAGCCACATAATGATCTGAATGGCCCGCGGTTTTAGCCAGCCGGACCCCCTCACGGTTGAGCCTTTCAAAATCTTTAGACATGCCTGTTTTTTCAAGCTTGAGCAACGATGCCCCATAGGTGTTGGCACTGACCACATCAGCCCCGGCAGCAAGATAATCCGTATGAATCTGCCGGATGATATCCGGGTGTTGGATATTCCAGGTTTCTGCCGCCTCGTTTCCGGCCAGGCCCTTGGAAATGAGGATCGATCCCATGGCACCGTCAAACAGCAGGCCGTGTTTTTTAATTTTTTCCATAATGTTCATTGTCACTCTCCTGAAGGGGCCGTCACCTCTTGTTGAAAATAAAGCAGATACTTTGCTGGTCCGGATATCTGCGGTAAAGAAATATCAGACAAATTTTAACAACACAATCAAAATGTTGCTCATTTGGGAAGGATACAGGAAAATCTTGCCAGCAAAGGGTTGTGGTCTGAAAACAGGCGGTTTTCCATGGCATCCATGTGGTTCAGGGTCAATTGGCGGAAATAGATGCGGTCCAGTTTAAACCCGAACACCTGTTTCACCAGATAGGGCCGTTTTGGCCGTGCCTGTTGCAGGCCCAGTTTCCGGGTCAGGCCCGTGATAAACTCAAGCCTGGATCGATTCCAGCAGTTGAAGTCTCCGGCCAGAATCATGGGGCCGGAATGGTGCTGCAACGTTTTGAGCAACCGGGAAAATTCCCATTCATACCAGGCCCGGGAGGTGAAATTGACGGCATGCACATTGACCACCAGCAGCAGATCCCCGGTGCCCAGCCAGTACCGGGTCATGAGAATGTTTTTCCGGGTGGCGAGCAGGGTCTCCCTGGCCAGGGATATGACATCGGTTTTGGTGTGAATATCGGCCATGGCAGCGGTCAGAACCCCGAAATGGCGTTCCCGTATTCTGATATTGGCGGCTGCCGCATAGGACAGCCCGGCCACGGAAAACAGTGTGTCCGGAAACACGGCTTCCTGGAACAGAAGAATATCCATGTCAAACTGCCGGACCCAGTTTTTGATCATGGTGTCAAACTCGGGTTTCAGGTTTTCTTTGTGAACATTCCAGCACAGGATACCGAAATCACAGGGAATGATTTTGTTTTCCAGAATTAATGGGGATCGCAATAATGGGATATCTGGTTTAAACATATCGCTAAAGTTCCAGCCGGTTACAGCAGCGGCGCAAATACACTCATCAGGTTTTCGCTGAGCCGGCGCCATCTGCCGGGCGGGGGCAGATGAGAGGTGCAGTCGGCCAGCAGCTGTGTCATCCAATCTTCACATTGGTCAATAATGGGCCTGGAATAGGCAAAACTTACCACTTCATAGTTCAAAAACAGACTGCGCTGATCAAAATTGGCCGATCCCATGATCACGCCTCGACGATCATAAAGGATGGCTTTGGCGTGGATCATGCCTTTCTGATAGAGGCAGACATCCACACCCCGGGCGTTCAGGTCCCGCATGAAACTGGACCGGCTCAGGTCGGCGACCAGGTGGTTGGATGCGGCCGGTGTGATGAGTTTGACATCCACACCCCGGTGACTGGCAATGACAAGAGCCTGCATCAGGCTTTTGTCCGGTACAAAATACGGGGTCACGATCCAGATTCTTTCCTGGGCGGAAAAAACGGCAAACAGAAGGGCTTCATACAGGGCATCACTCTGGATATCCGGGCCCGATGGCACCACCTGGATAGTGGCATCGCCTATGGGGACCGGCATGAAATCGGGCATTGCCAGGTCTTCTCCGGCCGTATGATTCCAGTCTTCAGTGAAAATTTCCCGGTAGTGAAACACAGCCGGTCCCTGCAGGAAAAACAGAATGTCATCCCACCGCCTTTCACACGGGGACGGACCCATATATTCTATTGAAATGTTCATGCCACCGGACAGAATGGTGTGGTCGTCAAAGATGAAAACTTTGCGGTGGTTTCTCAGATTGATGTAGTTCTGGAACGGCCGGGCCAGCAACGGCATGTAAAATGCTACCTGGCCCCCGGCTTTTTTTAGATTTCGCAGCGGCCACTGATACAGGTAAAGAGGCAAAGATCCGATACAGTCGATGAGCAGCTTCACCTGCACACCGTCGGATGCTTTCCGGGTCAGGGCGGACAGCACGTTTTTTCCCACGGTGTCAGACCGTAACACATAGGTGGAGATGAGAATGGTGTGTCGGGCGGATGCTATCTGATCCATGAGCATGTTATATGCTTTGACCCCGTCGGTATAGAAAAAAAACCGGTTCCCGAAGGTGGCGCCGGCAATGCCGTTGTTCCGCAGCACCATATCGATGCGGGTGGCTTCATGATCCGGGATCTCCCCTCTTTTTGCCAGCTTGAGGGCGGTTTTTTCCCGTCGCGTCAGTTTCCGACTTCTGAAAATAAAATAAAGCGGCACCGCCAGATAAGGCAGCAGAATAATGGCCAGAAGCCAGGCAATCATGCTGGGAGGCTCTCTGCGCTGGTAAACCATGTGTCCCAGGGAACCCAGAACCAGAATCCCGGACACAATGGCGGAGGTCTGTACCAGGATAAAATAAAAAACGTTTTCACTCATAATATATCTGAACCACTGTTCTTGTAATCAATCCAGGGACGGAAACCGGGTGGCGGCAGAAAACCGTTCAACAAACCCGGGTTCTGACGCCAGATCGATAAACGTCACCTGCCGGGCCATGGTTCGAACTTCCGTTTCATGGGTTTTGTTCAACAGGGCCATGACCGCGCCGGTGCCGGCCAGATTTTCAGCGGCAATCATTTCATTTTTACAGATAATCGGCGGCAGCAT
>JAWOEJ010000229.1:0-10128 GCA_046482845.1 Desulfobacteraceae bacterium
TCCCTGGGTAAAATTATCAATGTGGATAATTTTTATATTGCCATGATGGACTGGAAGGAAGACTACCTGTCGTTCCCCTATTTTTTTGATGAAAAAGATGAGGCATTTCCAGGGATTTCCAATTTCAGTACATCCCCTTCCCTTACAGGCAGAATTATCAACTCTGAAATGCCGCAGATGTTCACAGAAAAAGAGATTCAAAACATCATTAAAAGTAAAACAGAGGGCTTAGCTGGAACACTTAGTAAAATCTGGCTGGGCGCCCCTTTAAAGATAAAAAACAAGGTTACCGGCGCCATTGTTGTTCAAAGCTATAAATATGCGGATCTGTATCATGAAACCGATCTTAAAATTCTCAACCTTGTGGCCCAGCATATTGCCATTGCCATTGAAAAAAAGCAGTCTGACGAAGTGCTGAAACAGCAGAGTTCTATTCTGGAAAAAATCCTGGAAACCACCCCGGTGGGGATCAGTCTTGTGGGAAACCACGTGTTTAAATGGGTGAACACTGAAATGGTTAAAATTTTCGGATACAATGGAAAAGAAGATTTTAAAGACAAATCCACCCAGATGATCTACCCGTCAATAGAAGACTACACCAGGGCAGGAGAGGTTCTGTATTCTGAACTTACCCAAAAGGGCAGGGCTGATATTGACGTCAACATGATACGAAAAGACGGGAGTATTTTTCCGGGACATATTCAGCTGGGCAGTGCCGATTCCTCAGATCCCATGGCATGGACCATTGCAACAATCAGTGATATTTCCATAAGAAAACATGCAGAAGAGGAAAAAAGCAAAAACGAAAGACTTAAAGTGGTACTGGAAATGGCAGGCGCAGTATGCCACGAATTAAATCAGCCCCTTCAGGCAATTCTGGGGTATTCAGAACTGATTATGCTGGACAGGGAAAAAGAGTTTCCATTTTATAATGAGGTGGAAGCCATTCAACGGCAGACCGAACGGATTTCAAAAATCACCAAAAAACTATCCAGCATTACAAAATACAGAACCCGAACCTACCCCGGCAATACAAAAATTGTGGATATCTGGGGCTCAGGACCGGAAAAAAAATAATGATACGACATTCTGTTTTGTCCAGTGACCATATCCTTCCTTCAGGCGGGAGAGTATGTCACCCCCGGCCTCCGCTCCACATAAGCCTGGCCTTTAAAACATTGAAATAGTTCTGCTCGGAAAAGGAAATCATTTTTACCGCGGTTGCGCTTTTTCTGACAATAATTCTGTCCCTGGAATCAATGTCCAGGCCCTCCTGACCGTCAAAGGTCAGGACAATATCGGTGGGATCGCCTTCCAGCCGGATTTCAATTTCAGATGTATCAGACACAATCAAAGGCCGGTTGGTCAGGGTAAAGGGACAGATGGGCGTTAAAACAATTCCCGGTACTCCCGGATGAATGACCGGGCCGCCTGCCGCCAGGGAATAGGCGGTTGAACCGGTGGGCGTCCCCACAATAAGGCCGTCCGCCTTATAGGTGGTCAGATAATTCGAGTTGATATAAACCGCAATGTAGGCCAGCCTGGACAGGGCGCTTTTATTGATGACAACATCGTTGAGCACATCTTTGGATGCAATTTCTTCTTTTCTTCTTATCACACTGACATTCAGGCACATGCGCTCTTCAACCTTGAAATTTCCCGCCAGCAGGGCAGATACCGCGTCATACAGATGACTCTCTGTGGTTTCCGCCAGAAACCCCACTTCGCCGAATTTGATTCCCATGAGGGGAATCTCCCTGTTACCGCTCAGCCGGGCCGCACTGAGGAATGTACCGTCACCCCCGAGAACAATAATACATAAAAAATCAGAGGCCGGCAGAGGAGAATCAAAATTATCCGCAAAAATAACCTTCACCCCTTTTCTGCTTAACCACTGTTTCAGTTCAGCGGCTTTTTTTTCCGCTTTTTCATCATTTTTGACAACTATCCCGATGGCCTGTTTCATAAGAGAATCACTCTACCCAATTTAAAATTAAACCATGTCAGACAACACCCAGCCTGCCCCATTGCCGTTTTTCTGCCCTTTTTGACACATCAGAGCCCCTTCCGGCACAGCGCCGGCATAAGGGATCTTCCAAAACAATTCTCACTGTTTACAGACATTAAGGGGTAATATGCAAGATTTTTTTTATTTTGATCATCAATTTGCAAAGACGCGACCTGCTTAACATCTGTATTTTTACAGCTTTTCTGATTTCATAACCGGGTTTTTTCTTGACTCAAAGCCATTGACTCAGTATAAATCCTAGGTTGTTCAGAATAATACCAATAAACTGCAGACTGAAGGGGAAACTACCATGGAAACAACAGTAAAATGGGTTGGATTAACCGCAGCAGCTGTTTTTGCAGCTGCTGTATTCTACGGAACAGCGTTTGCGGCAGACACCATAAAACTTGGGGTAGCCGGTGCCCACAGCGGGGACCTGGCCTCCTACGGGCTTCCCACAGTAAATGCAGCAAAACTTGTTGTAAAGAAAATCAATGCTCAGGGCGGGGTTCTGGGAAAACAAGTTGAACTGCTGGTGGAAGACGATGCCTGCAAACCTGAAATGGCAGGAAATGCAGCAACTAAACTGGTTTCCGACGGCGTTGATGCGGTCATCGGCCATACCTGCAGCGGGGCGTCTAAATCGGCCATGGGCATTTACATGGATTCCGGTATTGTGGCGGTCTCCCCCTCTGCCACCAACCCGGATCTGACCCTTTCCGGGGAATATCCCAATTTTTTCAGAACCATTGCCCATGATGCCAAACAGGCCCAGGTTCAGGTCAAATTTGCCACTGACGTCCTTAAAGTAAAAAAGATTGCCATCCTCCACGATAAAGGTGATTATGGAAAAGGACAGGCCGACCTGGCCAGAGAATATTTTACCAAAGCCGGTGTAAACGTTGTTCTTTTTGAAGGGGTCACCCCGGGAGCCATGGACTATACCGCCATTGTCATGAAGGTCAGACGGGAAAACCCGGACCTTGTGATCTGGGGCGGATATCACCCCGAGGCCTCCAAGATCGTTACCCTGATGCGCAAAAGAAAGATGAAAACCTATTTCATGGGCGGGGATGGGGTAAAAGACGATACCTTTATAAAAGTAGCCGGCAAATATGCAGACGGGGTCTATGCAACAGGTC
The DNA here is from genome assembly GCA_046482845.1 of Desulfobacteraceae bacterium. Taxonomy (GTDB): domain Bacteria; phylum Desulfobacterota; class Desulfobacteria; order Desulfobacterales; family Desulfobacteraceae; genus DATFJZ01. The sequence continues at coordinate 3,151 of JAWOEJ010000229.1, forward strand.
CCAGGGATATTTCCGGCAATGAGCTGGCAGTAACAGCAAAAAAGGAACACCAGGATACATTTGGTTCTGATCCCGGCGCTTTTTTTGATGCTGCCTATGCAGCTGCCCAGGCCTTGCTCAACAGCATTGAAAAAGCAGGATCTACAGAGTACAAGGCTGTTGTAAAGGCTTTGAGGTCCGAGCAGATTGAGACCCCCCTGGGAAAAATCAGCTTTGATGAAAACGGGGATGCCACGGGCATTGGGTTTTCTGTTTACCAGGTAAAAAACAATGTGTTTACAGAACAATACTAACCCCCTTGTCCTGACGGACACAACGAAGCATGAAAGCTGTTAGCTGAGTACTGATGGCTGACGGCTTTCATATAAAAAACAGGTGGATATGGAATTTGATTATTTTACGTACCTTTTCCTGGGCGGACTGACCCGGGGCAGCATCTACGCCCTGATCGCCCTGGGATATACCATGGTTTACGGCATTATTGAACTGATCAATTTTGCCCATGGTGAAATCTACATGATCGGTGCCTTTACCGCCCTTATCATATCCAGTGTCCTGACCATGATGGGCCTGCCCGATGCAGCGGTGATCCTTGCCGCTGCTGCCGGCGCTGTGATCTATGCCAGCGCCTACGGGTTTACCATTGAAAAAATTGCCTACAAACCCTTGAGAGATGCCAATGCCCCGCGGCTTTCCGCTTTGATCAGCGCCATTGGCATGTCCCTTTTTCTTCAGAACTATGTGATGCTGGCCCAGACCTCTGATTTTCTGCCCTTTCCCAGCCTTATTCCTGAATTTAAATTCTGGGAACCCTATTCCCATCTGCTTACATCACCGGAACTGGTTATTCTCGGGACCACTGTCACGGTTATGATTCTGCTGACCATTCTGATCAAATTCACCCAGATCGGCAAAGCCATGCGGGCCACCTCCCAGGACAGGATGATGGCCTCTCTTCTGGGCATCAATGTCAATATGGTGGTTTCCGTGACCTTTATTGTGGGCTCGGCCACAGCCGCCCTGGGCGGGGTGCTGATTGCCTCCCACATTGGTCAGATCAATTTCTACATGGGATTTATTGCCGGCATCAAGGCCTTTGTTGCCGCTGTTCTCGGGGGAATCGGCTCCATCCCCGGTGCTGTACTGGGCTCTTTGATTCTGGGATGGACGGAAAGTTTTTTCACAGGATACATATCCAGCGACTATGAAGATGTGTTTGCCTTTTTATTTCTGGTGCTGATCCTGATCTTCCGGCCCTCGGGAATTCTGGGCAGAGCTGAATCCCAGAAAGTTTAAAAAAAAGATATGACCCATGACACGTGCAAAAGATGAAATCAAAAAATCAACCCTGACCGCCCTCTGGTTCATGTTTCTGACCTTTCCCATTTTAGTGATCCGGGTCAATACCGTGGAAAATGAAATTGAGTGGCGCTGGCTGAACATGGCGGGCATCGGCATCGGCACCTTTTTTCTGTCCATGCTCTGGCGGTATATGATCCGGCGCCAGGAGATGGGCACAAAAACCGACAAACATGACCAGCTCTCCCTGGTTCAGAGACTTTTGTTAAACAGAACATTTTTTTTCTCTGTGGCTGCCTGTGCAGTTGTGTTCACCCTGGCCTTTCCCCATATATTTTCCATGTACCAGACCAGCATCATGATTTCCGCCCTGATCTATGTCATGCTGGGACTGGGTCTGAATATTGTTATCGGCCTGGCCGGCCTGCTTGACCTGGGGTATGTGGCCTTTTTTGCTGTGGGGGCCTATTCCTACGCCCTTCTCAATCTTCACTACGGCCTGGTGTTCTGGATTGCTCTGCCTCTGGGCGGTCTGCTGGCCCTTGTTTTCGGCGTGCTGTTCGGCTACCCTGTGTTACGGCTCAGGGGCGACTATCTGGCCATTGTAACCCTGGGATTCGGTGAAATCATCCGGCTGGTCCTGGAAAACTGGAATGCCTTTTCCTTTGGTCCCAGCGGCATTGCAGACATTCCAAAACCCCCGTTTTTCGGAATTGACCTTTCCCTGTCCGGCACCACCATCTATATTTTCTACATTATTGTGGCGTTGGTCATCTTTACCATTTTTGTGATCCACCGGCTGCAGTATTCCCGCATCGGCCGGGCATGGATTGCCCTAAAGGATGATGAAATAGCCTGCCAGGCCATGGGAATTGACAAGGCAAAAACCAAACTGCGGGCTTTCGGCCTGGGGGCCATGTGGGCGGGCATGGGCGGTGTGGTGTTTGCCGCCAAAACCTCCTTTATCAACCCGGCCAGCTTCACCATCTGGGAATCGGTCATTATTTTATGCACCGTTGTCCTGGGAGGCATGGGCTCCATCACCGGTGTGATCTGCGGCGCCCTTCTTCTCATCCTGCTCCCGGAATATTTAAGGGCCTTTGCTGAATTCCGCATGATCATATTCGGGGCGGTTCTCGTTTTGATGATGGTGTTCCGGCCCGGCGGCATGATTGAAAATATCCGTAAAACCTATCATTTTAAAAAATCCCCGGACACTGCGCCGGCGGATTCCTGATAAACGGAAACAGGGATGAAACCGATTCTTGAAGTCAAACATATGGACATGGATTTTGGCGGTTTGCGTGCCATTGACGACCTTGACCTCTCCATTGAGGCCGGTGAAATAGCCGCCCTCATCGGCCCCAACGGAGCCGGAAAAACCACCTTTTTCAACTGCATCACCGGTATTTACACACCTTCCAGAGGAGATGTACTCATCTCCAGGGACCAGAAAAAACAGGAGCGGATAAACGGCCTCAAACCCAATCTGGTCACCCGGAAAGGACTTGCCAGAACCTTTCAGAATATCCGGCTGTTTGAATCCATGACTGTCCTGGAAAATGTCATGATCGGCTGTCACCCCGTTACCCGGACAGGGGTTCTGGGGGCTATTTTCCGGGGAAGTGCGGCCAGAGCCGAAGAAAAACTCATAGTGAACAAATCCTATGCCATTCTAGAAAAAATCGGGCTGGACATGTATGTCAATGAACTGGCCACCAGTCTGCCCTATGGTGCCCAGCGGCGCCTGGAAATTGCACGGGCCCTGGCAACAGACCCGTTTCTCCTTCTGCTTGATGAACCTGCCGCCGGCATGAATCCCAGGGAAACCAAAGCGCTGGATGAGTTGATTTTAAAAATCAGGGATGAAGAAAATATTTCCATTCTCCTCATCGAGCATGACATGAAACTGGTCATGAGCCTTTCAGACAATATCCATGTGGTTGATTACGGGAAAAAAATCGGAGAGGGAAGCCCGCAGGATATCCGGAACAATCCAGCCGTGATTAAAGCCTATCTGGGGGAGGAAATCGATGCTTAAGCTGAGCCATATTGAAACCTTTTACGGCAATATTCAGGCATTAAAGTCCATCAGCATCGAGGTGGGCCAGGGCGAAATCATCGCCCTGATCGGCGCCAATGGTGCGGGGAAATCCACCACCCTCATGACCATTTCCGGTATTATCCCTCCGCGGACAGGAGAAATTCTTTTCAAGGGACAGCCCATCCAGGGCACGGCCCCGGATAAAATTGTCTCCATGGGCATCAGCCAGGTCCCGGAAGGCCGGCGGATTTTTCCCTATTTAACAGTCATGGAAAATCTGGATATGGGCACTTTTCTCAGAAAGGATACTGAGGGCATTAAACAGGACATGGCCTATATTTTTGAGCTGTTTCCCATACTGGCGGAAAGACGGCACCAGGCCGGCGGCACCCTGAGCGGCGGGGAGCAGCAGATGCTTGCCATTTCCAGGGCCATCATGACAAAACCGGATCTTCTGCTTCTGGATGAGCCCTCCCTTGGGCTTGCCCCCATTGTCACCCGGCAGATCTTTGAAATCATCAAAAAAATCAACCGGGAAAACAACACCACCATTCTTTTGGTTGAGCAGAACGCCAATCTGGCGCTCAAGGTTGCAGACAGGGGATATGTCATGGAAACCGGCGCCATTACCCTGACCGACACCGGGGAAAATCTGCTGACCAACAACGATGTAAAAAAAGCCTATCTTGGTATTTAACCCGGCTGAGGGGATCACACTATTAATACACCTATGGTTCAGATAAAAACACCTATAGCGCAGATTAAAAAGAAAATCACTGCCGGAATTATTTCCGGCCTGTCAAGGGGGTGGTCCGGATACGTCTGGCTGCTTAAAATTCTCATCCCCGTTTCCTTTGGCACCTTTCTTCTGATCTGGTCAGGATGGCTTTACAGGCTTGACTTTCTCATCCAGCCGGCCATGGGAATTCTCTCCCTGCCCGGAGAAGCCGCCCTGCCCCTTATCATCGGTATTTTAACGGGAATCTACGGCGCCATCGCTGCCATGGCCGCCATGGACATGTCTGTTGCACACTATACCCTTATTGCCATATTTCTTCTCATATCCCACAATCTTATCCAGGAAAGCATTATCCAGGGACAATCCGGACTAAATCCCTTTTTTGCCGCGTTTTTCAGACTGGCTGTATCCTTTGTTGTCACATATACAGCAGCTGTTTTTCTGGACACCAGCGGCCCTGACATCTCAGGATCAGCTGCAGCTGACCTGGCCCGGGATTCATCCGGGTTTATGGCCATGTTCACATCATGGCTCAGGGACATGGCCGGTCTGTGCATTCAGATTTTTGCCATTATCATGCCCCTGATGATAGTGCTGGAACTGATGAAAATTTTTAATCTCATCCCGTATATTGTTAAAGCCATTCACCCGGTGCTGGCCCTTCTCGGCCTGAGCCGCGCCACAGGCCTGCTCTGGCTGACAGCGGCGGTATTCGGGCTTTCCTATGGCGCTGCCGTGATTGTTGAAGAAACAAGGACCCAGTCATTTTCCAGGGACGAGCTGACACGGCTTCACCTTTCCATCGGCATCAACCACGCCATGGTGGAGGACCCGGCACTGTTTCTTCCCCTGGGCATCAGCCCATTCTGGCTCTGGATTCCACGGTTTGTTGCAGCAGTCATTGTTATTTACCTGTTTCATTTTTTTAATTTTTTCAGGAGAATCAATGCTAAAAGAGCTGTTCATAAAAAATTTTGCAATAATAGATGATATCCGTATTTCATTCTCCAACGGCCTTTCTGTGCTTACCGGAGAAACCGGTGCCGGAAAATCCATTATTATTGAAGCGGTCAACCTCCTTCTTGGCGGCCGGGCAGCTGCCGGCCTGGTCCGCACCGGTGAAGACAGCGCTGAACTGGAAGCCCTGTTTGATATTCCACAGGATTCAGAAGCTGCCGCACTGATGAAGGAACAGGAAATGGACCCAAATGAAGGCCTGATGATCCGGAGAATCATATCCTCAGAGGGCAGACACAGGGTGTTTATCAATGCCAGGCTGTCCACCATGCAGCTGTTGAAACAGATAACAAAAAATCTGGCCGGTGTTTCAAGCCAGCACGCCCACCAGGGGCTTTTAAAGGAAGACACCCATCTTTACATCCTGGACCGGTTTGCCAAAACCCTGGAGTTAAGAGACCAGGTCAGCAAACTGTTTCACCAGCTGGTCCCCCTTGAAAAAGAAATCTCAGCCCTTAAAAAGGGAATTGAAAAAACAAAAGAAGAAAATGAATTTCTGCACTTCCAGATCCAGGAAATTGAAACGGCAGCCATATCCCCAGAGGAAGACAAAACCCTGGAGCTTGAAAAAAAGCGCCTTAAAAACGGGGCTGAAATTTTTGATGTTTTAAACCGCAGTGAATTGGAGATCTATTCAGGGGAAAACTCCCTGGTGGAGCGGCTTGGGGCCATTAAGGCGGACTTTGAAAAATACGGGGAAATCGATCCAGTACTGGCTGAAAAAGGAGAAAAACTCTCCCACAGCCTGTTTGAATTAGAAGATCTGTCCCAGGAATTAAGAGATCATGCCGCAGGGATTGAACTGGACCCCCAGGCACTGGAAGATACAGAAGCCCGCCTGGACCTGATACAGAAACTCAAACGCAAATACGGCCCCACCCTGGAGGATCTTTTTGAAAATTACAAAAATCTTAAGGACAGGCTTGCTGCCACTGAGCATATTGAAGACACCATCAGCGGCCTTGAACTTAAAAGAGATGCGCTTTTAAAGGAACTGGTCGAAAAAAGCACTGTATTGTCAGACAAAAGAAAAAAATCCGGCACCGTCCTTGGCAGACTTGCTGAAAAAGAACTGGCTGATCTGGAAATGGACCAGACCCGCTTTGAGGTATCCATCCATTCAGACCAGGCAGATCCTGAAAAAAACGAGATTACCGCTCCCAATGGCGATAAGATAACAGAAAACGGTATGGACAGGGTGGCTTTTCTCATGGCCCCCAACCCGGGAGAAGCCTTAAAACCGTTAAACCGCATTGCTTCGGGGGGGGAGCTGTCCCGGGTGGTGCTGGCCTTAAAGGCCGTGCTTTATGACACTGAATCCCTGGGCACCCTGATTTTTGACGAGGTCGATGCCGGCATCGGCGGCAGAACCTCGGAAAAAGTCGGGAAAAAACTCGAAACCCTGGCCGATCAGTACCAGGTCATCTGTATCACCCACCTGGCCCAGATCGCCAAATACGGCAGCCGCCATTTTAAAATATCCAAAGCCGTTGTCAACGACCGAACCGTCACATCCATTCTCCCCCTTGACCTTCAGGAAGACAGGGTAAAGGAAATTGCCCGGATGATCGGCGGGGAAGAGATCACCCCGGCCACTCTGGCCCATGCCAGGGAGATGATCTGCTGAGTACTGAACCCCAAATCCCTTATCACTCGATCATCAAGTTTTTTGAATACAGCCGCCCCCAGCGGTTGCCTGTCAGGAACGAGAACGACGGAGGACTTTTTCCCTGCCAGGCTAAAAATCAAGAACTGCGGCCACTGGTCCTCAAACAGCTTGATTTTCTTAACGCCTGGCAGGGAAAAAGTCTGATCTCCTTTGGTTCTCAATGTTCCTGACAGGCAACCGCTGGGGGCTCTTAATAGGCCCTTCCATAAA